>JAKBNS010000042.1 GCA_021830925.1 Pseudomonadota bacterium
CTGCAAGACCATGGGGCCCTCGGCTGGAGTTTGGCGCCCGAGTGCGGGTTGACCCGAATGGCGCGGCGGCTTTCGAACATTCGTGCATTGTGGATGAATCGGCGCGTCGCCGGAAGTGGCTGCTCCGTGGCCCTTTCTTTTGTGCATCTCGGACCCAAGCAACAGGGATTTCGTGAAATCCGTGCGCTGCCGAGGGATGATTTCGCGCAAAATGCCCACAGACTTGCGGATGCTTCGCGGCGCCAACCGGTTGCGCAGGCCGGCCTCGTGCCCGAGCGTTGTTGCGAATCCACGCCGGAGATTTCGATGAAGTCGCCGCAGCACAAGCATTGCTGCCCTGTCGAAGGGGGGGCGTCGCGGCCCGAGCGCGAGACCGAGCGCCTGCAGGCGCTGGCGCGCCTGGGCATGCTGGACACGCCGCCCGAGGCGCTGTTCGACCAGCTCGCCGCCTGCGCTGCGCGTGTGCTGGACGCACCGGTGGCCGCGATTTCGCTGATCGACGACAGGCGCCGATGGTTCAAGGCCCTGGTGGGTCTGGATCCGCAGACGGCCCCGCGCGAGAGTCCGCGTGAGCAGTCGTTGTGCGCCCACACCATCGCCGGTGACGAACTGTTCGAGGTGCCGGATGCGGGAGCCGAGCCGCGCTTCGCCGACGACCCGCTGCTGTCGAGCTCCCCCGCCCTGCGCTTCTACGCGGGCGCGGCGCTGCGCAGCAGCGAAGGCTTGAACGTGGGCACGCTGTGCGTGCTGGACGTGCGGCCCCGCCGGCTCTCGCCGACGCAACGCGAGACCCTGCAGGCGCTGGCGGACCAGGCGAGCCACGCGCTGCAGGCGCGTCAGACCGCGCGCAGTCTCGAGCTCGCGCGCCGTCAGTTGCGCCGGGCGGTCGATTTCAACGCCATGCTTGCGCAGGTCTCCGACGCCATCGCCGTGGCGAACGAGCAACACGACCTGCTGCAGACCATCTGCGACATCGCGGTGCGCCGCGGCGGCCTGGCGCTGGCTTACGTGGCGCGCCCGGGTGCCGACGGAATGTTCGAATTTCTCGCCAGTGCCGGGGCCGACGCCCATCTGGCGAGCCTGCGCCTGCGCGTCGATGTGACCAGCGGCGCGGGGGCCAGCCCGGCGGCCTGGGTCTGGCGCAACGGGCGCGCGCACTACACCTCGTGGCAGCCCGATCAGGACGTGCTTCGTTCCTGGAAATCCCGCGCGCATGCGCACGGGCAGAAGTCCAATGCCACGGTGCCGGTGCTGCGCTCCGGGCGGATGTGGGGCGTGCTGGCGGCCCTGCATGCCGAGGCCGACGCCTTCGACCCCGAACTGCAGGCGCTCATGGTCGAACTGGCGGCGAGCATCGCGCGCGGGCTGGACCGGCTGGAGGCGCGGCGTCGCGAGCGCGAGCTCGCCGCCATCCAGCGCACCCTGCTGGACAACACCCTGGCAGGCATCGTCATGGTGCGCGACCGGGTGGTCATCAGCGCCAACCAGCGCTTCGCGCAGATGCTGGGCTACGAAGGGCCGGCCAGCGTCGAAGGCCAGTCGGGCCGCCGGTTCTTCGCCGACGAGGCCGAGTACGAGCGCGTGGGGCGCCTGTACGCGCAGGCGGCTGCCACGCGGCCTGTCTCGGTCATGGACGTGCGCCTGTTGCGCAGCGACGGACAGGAAGTGCTGTGCGACGGTTCCCTCGGACTGCCCGCGGACGGCGACGGCACGATGTTCGTGTGGACCGTGCAGGACGTCACCGAACGCGCGCGCCTGCAGCGCCGCCTGCGCTACGAGGCCCTGCACGATCCGCTGAGCGCGCTGCCCAACCGGCGCGCGCTCGAGCAGCATCTTCCCGGCGCGCTGGAGCGGGCCCGCAGGCGCGGGGCCGCTCTCGCGGTGGGCATCCTCGACCTGGACGACTTCAAGCCGGTCAACGACCTCTACGGCCACGAGTCCGGCGACGTCTTGCTGCGCGAGTTCGCCGCGCGCATGCGCGCGCTGCTGCGCGAATCGGACTTCCTGGCACGGCTGGGCGGCGACGAATTCCTCGTGGTCATCGAGGACCTGAGCCAGGCCGCGCTGCTGCGCGAGCTCGACGTCGTGATGCGGCGCCTGCACACCGCGGTGGAGAGCGGCTTCGTGTTGCCGTCCGGGGCGCAGGCCGCGGTGGGCATGACCATGGGCCTGGCCGCGTACCCCGGCGACGGGCCGGACGCCGACGCCCTGCTGCGCAAGGCCGACGCCGCGCTGTACCAGGCCAAGGCGCGCAAGGCCGAGCGCGTGCGCTGGTGGCAACTGGGCGCGCGTTCGGCCGGCGACGAAACCCAGGAACTGCGAGCCGACCCCTACGGGCCGCGTGCGGGAGCCTTGCTCGGCGAGCTGGCGAGCCACCTGGCGCAAGCGGTGGAGGGATTCCTGCGCGACTTCTACGCGCAGGTCGCCAGCGCCGACGATGCGGCCCCGATGGTGGACCTGCTGTCCGACCAGGAGCTCGACGCCATCCGCGACGTGCATGCCCGGCACCTGCGGCAGTTGCTCGACCCCGCGCGCTCGCGCGAGGAGCTGGCGCAGCGCTCGGAGCGCGTGGGGGTCAAGCAGGCGTTGATGGGCATCGAGCCGAGTCTGCTCGTGCGCCCCATGGCCGCGTTTCGCCAGCAGGTGGTCGAGGGGCTGGGCGCGGCGCGCATTCCCGCGGCGACGCGCAGGGAGATCCTGCGGATCATCGAGGACCGCCTGCAGGAGGACCTGCAGCACGAACTGCGCGGCATGTCGGCCACGGTGCGCGCCTATCAGAACGTGCTGATCGGTCACGCCGTTGCGGCCGGCGCGCTGTGGCGCGACGCCCTGCGCGACCTGATCGGGCCCATCGGCGAGCTGCCCGGCATCGTCGCCTGCGAGGTGCTGCGCCCGAACGCGAGCAACGAGTTCGCGGTGGAGGCTGCCAGCGGACCGTGCGCCGGCGAGGTCTCGGCCATCCTGGTCGACGCGCGTTACGCGGCGCGGCTGGATCCGGGACAGTCCACCGGCCGCGGCCCCATCGCGCTGGCCTGGCGCGGCGCCGCGATCCAGCGCATCGCCTCCTATGCGCGCGACCCGCGGGTCGCGAGTTGGCGAACCCCGATGATGGCGCTCGGCGTGCGCAGCGCGGTCACGCTGGCGGTGCTGGACGCGCAAGGCAAGCCGAGCTTCGTGCTGGCCATCTACGGCGCCTATCCCCACCAGTTCGAGTCCGCCTGGATGCAGCAGACCGTCAAGGCGCTGCAGCAGCATGCGGGGCGCGTCTGGCAGGCCAGCCGGGTTGCTCTGCCCGGCGGCATCATTCCCCAGGACGCGGCCAACGCCTGCCGCGAGAGCCTGTTCAGCAACGGACTGCGCATGTACGTGCAGCCGGTGGTCAACCTGCTGGACGGGCGCTGCGACAGCGTCGAGGCGCTGGCGCGTCTGACGATGCCCGACGGGCGCGTGCTGGCGCCGGGCGCCTTCCTGCCCATCCTGGGCGACGCGGAACTCGACCACCTGTTTCGCAGCGGGCTGGAGCAGGTCTGTTCCCAGCTGCGCGCCTGGGAACGTCAGGGCGTGCACGTGCGCGCCGCGCTGAACCTGGCGCCGTCCACGCTGCTCGACCCGCAGTGTCCCCAATGGGTGCGCGAGACCCTGCTGCGCCATGGTGTCGAAGCCTCGCGCATCAGCCTGGAGCTGCTGGAGTCGCAGGCTCTGGACAGCGCCGCGCAGGCGCGCGCCATCGACGCCTTGCGCGCCATCGGCGTCGGCTTGTCGATGGACGACCTGGGCGCCGGCTACAGCAGCCTGCAGCGCCTTTCGGTGCTGCCCTTCGACACCATCAAGATCGACCAGGGGCTGATTTCCACGCTGGGACGCCTGCCCCTGCAGACCTTCGGGGTGATCCGCTCCATCGTGCAACTCGCCAACGACCTGCGGCGCACGGTGATCGTCGAGGGCGTGGAGGACCAGGGCATCCAGGAGGTGGTGCGCATCCTGGGCGCGCGCTGGGCCCAGGGCTTCGCCTTCACGCGGCCGATGCCGGCCGGCGCCTTCGTGGAGTGGCGCGCCGGGTTCTCGTTGCCGCGGCGCGGCCAGGCGGTGTCGACCTACCTGGGAGCGCTGGCCCATCACTGGCTGCTGGCGCCGGGGCGCATGCATCCGGCGCGGCGCGGGGCGCGTGACGCGGTGATCGATTTCCTGCGCGCCTCGGGCGAGCAGGCCAGCGAGATCTGCCGCTATTACGAACAGGCGGCGCCGGTGGCGGGCGCCGCGCGTCACGCGCTGCACGAGCGCCACGGCGAATGGCTGCTGTCCCGCCTGAGCGCGTGCGAGGGGGCGGCGGGCGCAGAGGCTGCAAGCGCGGCGGATCGGGCCTAGCATATCGGCGATGCGGGCAGGAGCGCGCACCGCCGCGCGCCCGTTGCTGCGCCATGCCGCCCGCACGGGGCGTGCGCGAATGACGATTCCCCACGGACAGGACAGCAGCCATGAGCGATTCCGTTTCGCAGCCGCCGGCGCGTTTTCGCGTGGGAGGCGACCTCGAGATCCACCGCCTGGGCTTCGGCGCGATGCGCATCACCGGCAAGGGCGTCTGGGGACCTCCGCCCGACCACGAGGCCGCGCTGCGCCTGCTGCGCCGCCTGCCCGAGCTGGGCGTGGACTTCATCGACACCGCGGATTCCTACGGCCCCGACGTGTCCGAGCAGTTGATCTGCGAGGCATTGCACCCCTACGACGGCCTGGTGATCGCCACCAAGGGCGGCCTGGTGCGCGCCGGGCCCGACCAGTGGAGCCCGGACGGACGCCCCGACTACCTGATCGCCCAGGCCCGCAAAAGCCTGCGCAAGCTCGGCGTCGAGCGCATCGACCTGTGGCAGTTGCACCGCATCGACCCCAAGGTTCCCCGCGACGAACAGTTCGGCGCCATCCGCCAACTGCTCGACGAGGGCCTGGTGCGCCACGCCGGGCTCAGCGAAGTGGGCGTGGAGGACATCGAGGCCGCGCGCAGGGTGTTCCCGGTGGCTACCGTGCAGAACCGCTACAACCTCGCGGACCGCGCCAGCGAACATGTGCTCGAGCACTGCGAGCGTCTGGGCATCGGCTTCATCCCCTGGTATCCGCTGGCTGCGGGCAGCCTGGCGCGTCCGGGTTCCGTGCTCGACGCCGTCGCGCGGCGCCACGGCGCCAGCGGCGGCCAGATCGCACTGGCCTGGCTGCTGCGGCGCAGCCCGGTGATGCTGCCCATTCCAGGCACCGCCAGCATGGAGCACCTGGAGCAGAACATGGGCGCGGCATCCATCCGTCTGTCCGACGAGGACTTCGCCGCCATCGAGCGCGCCGCGCGTTGAATCCCTGGCGCGGCGGCCTCAGGCCATCGCGGGTTCGCCGACCCGGCCTGGCGCATCGGGGAACAGATCCATGGCCCGGCGGAAGAGTTCCAGGTCGACGTTGCCGCCGCTCAGGGACAAGGCCACGCGCCGGCCGCGCAGGCTTTCGCGCCGCGCCAGCGCCGCGGCCAGCGCGGCGGCGCCGGCCCCCTCGGCGATGTTGTGCGTGGCCGTGTAGTACAGGCGCATCGCGCGCAGAACCTGCTCGTCGCTCACGCGCACGATGTCGTCCACCTGGCTCCAGATGATGTCCAGAGCCTGCGCATCGGGCACGCGGCAGGCCATGCCGTCCGCCACTTCGGTCAGGGCCGGCGCATCGACCGGCAGGCGCTGCTCGAAGGACAGCGCATAGGCCTCGGCGCGGGAGGAGACCACGCCCACGATGCGCGGGCCGGCACCCAGCGCGGCGCGCGCCGCCGCGGCCGCGCAGATGCCCGAGCCCAGCCCGATGGGCACGAACAGCACATCCAGATCCGGCACCGCCTCCAGCAGTTCCAGCCAGCCGCTGGCCACGCCCAGCACCAGGTCGGGATGGAAGGAGGGGATGGCATGCAGCCCGCGCTCGGCGCCGAGTGCCAGCGCATGCTCGCGCGCCGCCTGGAAATCCTCCCCGTGCTCGAGCAGCTCGACCCCGAGCGCGCGCATCGCGGCGTTCTTCTCGCGGCTGTTGCCGTGGGGCACGACGATGGTGGCCGCCAGGCCATGGCGCCGCGCCGCGAAGCCGATGCTCTGGCCGTGGTTTCCGCGCGTTGCCGAGATCACTCCCCGCACCTGCGGCTCGCGGCGGCCCAGGCCGTCGAAGTACACCAGGCCGCCGCGCACCTTGAAGGCGCCGGTCGGCGTGTGGTTCTCGTGCTTGACCCAGACCTGCGTTCCCAGGGCCTCGCACAACAGGGGCCAGGCGTATTGCGGTGTCGGGGGCATCGCGCGGTAGACCACATCGGCGGCTTCGCGCATGCTCGACAGGCGGGAGAGTTCGTGGAACATCGCAGGCTCCGGGTCGGCGCCGGCGCGAAACCGGACGCGCTGGCGTGAGGCCCAGTCTATCGCGCCTCTCGCGCGGCCCCGACCGGGGCGCGGCGCACGACGGACCCTCGCTCCCGCTTGATGCAGCGCAGCTTCGCGCGCCGCGCGCCGGCGCCGAGCTCCGGGTTCGCATCCATACTGAAAGCGAGTCCCGGCGCACCAGGCTTCCGACAAGTCGCACCGGGTCAACGGGAGCACGAACCATGGAACTTCTCGAGGCCATCGCGCAACGCCGCGCGGTGCGCGACTACGCAGCCGACGCGGTCGACGGAGCCACGCTGGACGCTTTGATCCACGCGGCGGTGCAGGCGCCCAGCGCGGTCGACAGCCAGCCCTGGCGCTTCGTCGTGGTACGCCAGCGTGCCCTGCTCGATCGCATCGCCCACGAGGCCAAGCTGTGGCGCCTGCGCTCGGAATCCTCCACCGAGCTGAGGGCGCATCTGGAGAACCCGGCCTTCCACATTTTCTACAACGCGCCGGCGCTCGTGCTGATCGCCGCCGAGCATGAGTCGCCCTGGATGGTCGAGGACTGCGCGCTGGCGGCGCAGAACCTGATGCTCGCCGCCTGCGACAAGGGCCTCGGAACTTGCTGGATAGGACTCGCGCAGGACTACCTGCGCAGTCCCGCCGGCAAGGACCTGCTGGGCATCCCCCAGGCCTGGGTCCCGGTGGCCCCGATCATCGTCGGCCGGCCGCGCGTGCCCGCGCCGCCACATCCGCGACGCGAACCGCAGGTGCGCTGGATCGACTAGCAGTTGAAGTACCGGAGGGGGCCGCGCGCCGGCGTGCCGTCGACGGCGGCGCTCCGGTGACGCGCTGGAAGCTGCGGCGCATGCGTTCGGGGTTGCCGAAGCCGCATTGCACGGCCACGCGCTGGACCGAGTCCGCGCCGCTTTCCAGCGCCGCCCTGGCGGCCTCCACGCGCAGGGACTCGACGGCGCGCGCCGGCGGCAGCCCGACCTCGGCGTGGAACAGCCGGGAGAACTGCCTGGGGCTGAGGTGGGCGCGCTCGGCGAGGTCCTCCACGCTCAGGCGCTCGCGCAGATGGGCGCGCATGTGGTCGAGCAGATCGGCGAAGCGTCCCCCGGGCACGGCCATGTCCAGCAGCGCCGAGAACTGCGACTGACCGCCCGGGCGCCGGTAATAGAACACCAGTTGCTGCGCTGCGCGGCGCGCGGTCTGATCGCCCAGGTCCTCGGCGATCATCGCCAGCGCCAGATCGATGCCGGCGCTGATGCCGGCCGAAGTCCAGACGCGGCCTTCGCGGATGAAAATGCGGTCGGCGTCGAGGCGCACCCCTGGGAAGCGGCGCACGAAATCCCGGCTGCGGCTCCAGTGGGTGGTCGCGCGCAGTCCGTCGAGCAGGCCGCCTTGGGCCAGCAGATAGGCGCCGGAGCACACGCTGGCCACGCGCTGCGCACGTGCGGCGACGTTGCGCACCAGGCGCAGCGTGGTTTCGCACGCGGCCGCCCGCTCCACGCCGTCGCCGCCGGCCACCAACAGCGTGTGCACGCCGCGCAGGCCGCGCGCGTCGCGCGCCTGCAGGCAGGCTCCCGAGGAACTGCGCACCAGGCCGGCTTCGATCGCCACGGGATGCAGGGCATAGCTGCCGGGCACGTAGCGCTCGGCGATCTCGAACGCGGCCATCGGGCCGGTGGCATCGAGGATCTGAAAATCCGGAAACAGCAGGACGGCGATCTTGCGCATGGCAGGAAAGGTGGGTTCTTTGTCCTTTGCGTCGGTCCATTATGCGGCGAACATGCAGGCGTCGCATACCCCAGGCACAGCAGGAGCCCGTCATGAGCCAGACCTTCCCCATCGTGTTCGCCCTCTACCCCGGCGTGACCCAGCTCGATTTCACAGGTCCCTACGAGGTCCTATCCCGCCTGCCGGGCGCGCGCTGCGTGCTCGCCTCCACCACGGGACAGCCCATCGCCACCGAGCCGGGGATGCGTTTCGACGGCCTGGTCCGCCTGGCCGACGTCGACGCATGCGCGCTGCTGTGCGTGCCGGGCGGGTATGGCTGCGTGGACGCCATGGCCGACCAGGCCTTTCTGGGCGAACTGCGGCGACTGGCCGCGGGCGCGCGCTACGTGAGCTCGGTGTGCACCGGCTCCCTGCTGCTGGGCGCCGCAGGCCTGCTGCGGGGGCGGCGCGCGGCCTGCCACTGGGCCTGGCGCGAGGGGCTGCGCGCCTTCGGCGCCATTCCCGACGCGGCGCGCGTGGTGCGCGACGGCAACGTGTTCAGCGGCGGCGGTGTCACCGCCGGCATCGACCTGGCCCTGAGCATCATGGCCGAGGTTGCCGGCGAGCAGCACGCGCAGCAGGTGCAGCTGGCCATCGAGTACGCGCCCCAGCCCCCCTTCGATTGCGGTCGCCCGGAGCAGGCGCCGGCCGAGGTGCTGGCCGCCGTCCTGGCGCGCATGGAGGGGCTTCGCGGCGCGCGCGAAGCGGCAATCGCCGCCGCCGCGCAGCGCCTGCGCGCGGCCCCCTCCGGTACTTCAACAGCCTGTTAAGGTAAGGAACTGACCGAAAGCCGACGAAGGCCGCTGCAGGCCAGTCCCGCTTGACCAAAAGCCTAGGCAGTTCATACATCAGTTTTGGCTTGCGGGTTTGCGGTCCTGGTTCAGTGCCTTTTCACAACGCGAAGGTAGGCCACGGCGACCACCGCCACGACGCTGATGTTCACCCACAGTCGCGCCCAGAATCGGTGTCCGAGGAACAGGACATCCACGCCGACGATGACGGCGACCATGGTCAGGACGCAAAAGCCTGCGATGACCGGTCTGGTCATGGTGTGGCTGGTGCTGCTCAGGCCGTGCTCATTTCGTGTTCCGCGGCGAGCGCCAGGAAGGCCGAGCGCGATAGTTTGCGTCGGCCTGCCTCGGCATCGATGCGCTGGACCAGGCGTTCGGGCAGGCTGATGTTCAGGCGCACGGCCCGGGCGTTGATGCGCGACAGGTCGATGTCGAAAAGCATCCAGGCCCCGCCCGAATAGTCGGGGTCGTTGGCCAGATCTTCCAGGCGCGTCGGCTCTGGAATGGGCTCGTGCGCACCGGCGAAGTGTGCTTCCACGGCTTCCTGGACTGCGCGTGGCAGATCCTGCCACGTGTCCGCGGCCGAGAAACAGCCCGGAAAATCGGGGAAGGTCACGCCATGGGCGTGCTGGTCGTCTCCGATGTGGACGTAGGCGGGGTAGAGCATCAGGCCTCCTAGGCTTGGATCCCGGCCTGCTTCATGATCGAGCGGGCGGTCGGCAGCGGCAGATCCTTCTTCGGGTGCGGTACGGTCACCGTTCCGGGCTTGGTCGGATGGCGAATCTGGTGGTGTGATCCGACCGTGTGGACGAGGAACCAGCCGTCGGTCTTCAGAAGCTTGATGACCTGGGCACTGTTCATTGTGTAAATTTACACATTCAACGAGGCTGCGCAAGGGACCTTGCAGCGTCAAGGGCGAGAGTCCAGTGCCCAGATTCGCCCTGGTCGGCGAGCCACAATTGACAGGCTGTTGAAGTACCGGAGGGGGGCGCGTTGGCGCAGAATCGGGATGATGGGCGTGCGCCGGATCGCAGCGCGGGCTGGGCGCCTTGCATCTCATCCCGCAGCGCCTGCGCGCGGCCCTCCGGTTCTTCAACAGCCTGTTAAGAGCCCCTCAGGTCACAAGCCTGAGGGCTTTTTTACGTCCGTTCGGCGCCTGGCGGCGGGGAGCCGATCATGTGCATGATCAGGCGGATCAGGATGTCCTTGTCCTTTGGATCCGACTCCGCAACCAGCAGCGTCAGCGCAGCGAGTCCGACGTCGTTGATGACCGGGTGGCCGGCGGCGTCCACAAGGCGATGGTTGCGGTGGAGAAAATCGACGAACAGCAACGCCGCGCTTCGCTTGTTTCCATCGGTGAAGGGATGGCTCTTGACGACGAAGTAGAGTAGGCGTGCCGCCTTAGATTCGATGTCTGGCTAGGCGTCCTCTGCGAAAACGGTTCGTTCCAGGTTGCCGAGAATCGCAGCCAGGCCATCGTCTCGTTCCTGTGCGAACAGGTCGCTCGCATCGCCACGACTCCGCAAGTCGCGCTTCAGCGTCGCGATGTGCTTGACCTGCCACGGGTCGTCGGACCACTCATTCCTGGACGACAGCCCCCTGTTTCTCAGTTGAACACCCTTGCTGCACGAACTCGTACGGGGTCCGGTAGCCGAGACTGCTGTGCGGCCGGACCTCGTTGTAATGCCGTCGCCATGGCTCGATGATGACCTGCGCCTCTGTGCGATTCCTGAACCACTCCAGGCTCAGGCATTCGTCCCGGAACTTGCCGTTGAAGCTCTCGTCGACGTCGTTCTGCCAAGGCTTTCCGGGATCGCTCAGCGCCAGGTCGATGTTCTCCGCCTTGGCCCAGCGCAGGATCGCCCTGGAGACGAACTCGGGACCATTGTCCGATCGAACATACTTCGGCGCGCCATAGACGCTGACGAGCTGCGACAGCACCTCGACCACGCGGCCAGATCGGATCGAGCCGGCCACGTCGATCGCCAGGCTGACCTTGGTGAACTCGTCGATCACGGTCAGGCACTTGATCTTCTGCCCGTTGGCGCAGGCATCGTGCACGAAATCGTAGGCCCAGACCTGGCCCGGGCCTCGCGGTATGCATGGCCGCGGCCGGCTTCCGGCCACGCGATTCCTGGGCCGCTTGCGCGGCACCTGAAGGTTGCCCTTGCTCCACAGTCGCCACGCCCGGCCATCGCCCATGTGGAAGCCCTGGCGCTCCAGGAGGACATGCACGCGCCGATACCCGAAGCGCGGGTACTGCGCCGACAGCACGCTCATCGCACCCAGCGCTGCAACATCCTTCTCCAGCATCTTCGACGTGTAGTTCAAGGTCGACCTCGCCACCGACAGCAGCGCGCAAGCCCTTCGCTGCGACAGGCCCCGCCCCACGGCGAACCGGACCTGCTCGCGAC
>JAKBNS010000162.1 GCA_021830925.1 Pseudomonadota bacterium
GGTGGTCGACGGCGGGGTCGTCGGGGTTCCCGGCTCCCAGGTCTGCCAGGGCAGTTGAATGCTCTGCAAGCTCGACGCCGGCAGGCCGCCGGAAGTGATGCCGTTCTCGGAGGGGCCGGAAGAACCGCCGCCGCCACCGCAGGAGGAAAGCGCCAGGCAGCCACCCAGGGCCGGCACAAGGGCCCGGCGCACCCAGGCGCGGGATCGGGAAACGATGATTCGTGAACGCATGCGTTACCTACGGAAAAGGGAGAATGTCCCATCGGAACCCGGGTTGCGCGGTCCCGCCTCGCGCACGAGGCGACACGCGCGGCATCGGGCCCGATGCGCACAGCCCCCTGACCGCGTTTTGCGAGAGGCTCGTTTTCGTGACGGCCCCACGCAAAATCACGATTCCCGGCAATTCTTGGAAAAGTATGCCAAGAATTCGTGAAATATTTGTTTCCCCGGGAGTGTACTTGGTCGCGAGCCCAGGGTTCCAACAATTTGTCACATTTGACCTTTTCAAGCCGCCCGCCGCGCCAGGTAGATCCCCGCCAGCGCCACGGCCCCGCCGGCCATCTGCAGCGGCCCCATCGCCTGCCCCAGGATCAGCCAGGCGTACACCGCGGCAGCGGCCGGCTGCATCAGCAGGCCCACCGAGGCCAGGCCCGGGTGCAGGTGCTTGATGGCGTGCGCCACCACCACCTGGCCGCCGATCTGCACCACCAGCGCCAGCCCGAGCAGCCACAGCCAGCCGATGGGCGCGGTGGGCAGCATGTGGCCCTGCGCCAGCGCGAAGGGCAGCAGCGCCAGCGTGGCGCCCGAGCTCACCCATGCCATCAGCGGCAGGGTGCGCAGGCGCTGGCGCGCCTGCTGCACGCCGAGCTGGTAGGCGGCGTAGAACAAGGCCGAACTCAGGCCGCAGATATCTCCCAGCAGCGCGGTGCCGTGGTTCAGGTGGGCACCGATCATCAGCATCGCCCCGGCCAGCGCCACGCCCATGCCGAGCAGGAAGCCCCCGCTGGGGGCGATGCCGGTCATCGCCCACAGCGCGACGGCGATCACCACCGGCGCCAGATTGGACTCCAGCGTGGCGTTGGCCACCGTGGTCCAGAACAGGCCCAGGTGGTAGAGGATCAGGTCGCCGGCGAACATGGTGCCGGCCAGCGCGATCAGCGCGGTGCGCGACCAGCCGCGGAACCACACGGGCACGACCGGGGCGGGTTGTTCCAGCGCCGGCTCCAGCTCGGCGTCGGCCGCCGCCGCGGGCACCCGCGTGCGATGCCAGCGCTCGGCCAGGGCCCAGCTCACCAGCACCACGGAAGCCAGCGCCATGCGCCAGAAGGCGCTGCCGAAGGGCCCCACGCCCACGTTGCCGGCCAGGCGCACCAGCACGCCGCCCAGGCCCATCATCGCGCCGCCGAAAAGCAGGATCAGGAATTCCATCCCGCCATTGTTGCCGACCCTCACGTGCGGCGCGCAACCGTGCGCGGCGGCGAGCGCCTCGCGCGTCGTCGGCTCAGAACAGGCTGGGCTGCAGCAGCGCGCGCGGCGCCACGAACTGCGTGCCGTCCAGCGTCGGCACCCGCTGAGCCAGCCCGGCGCGGCGCGCCGCGCGCGCCACGCGCTGGCTCAGCAGTTGCGCCCACGGCCCCTGTCCGCGGAAGCGCTGGCCGAAGGTGGCGGCGTAGTCCCGCGGCGCGCGCGTCTCGTCGCCCTCGCGCAGCGCGGGGTCGATGCCGTGCAGGTCCTGCACCCGCGCCATGACCCGCGCCGCGCGCTCGGGAAAGTGGGTCTGCAGCCAGTGGCGGAACAGCGGCGCCACTTCCCAGGGCAGGCGTAGCACGATGTGGAACACGGCCTGCGCCCCGGCGTCGGCGGCCGCCTGCACGATGGCCTCGATGTCCCCGTCGTTCACAAAGGGAATGACCGGCGCGATGCCCACGGTCACCGGCACGCCCGCTTCGGCCAGCCTGCGCACGGCCTGCAGCCGGCGCTGCGGCGAGGCGGCGCGCGGCTCCAGGATGCGTGCCAGCGCCGGGTCCAGCGTGGTGATGCTCAGCGCGGCGTGCGCGCGCCGCGCCGCGGCGGCCTCGGCCAGCAGGTCGATGTCGCGCTCGATGCCGGCCGACTTGGTGATCACCGTGTAGGGGTGGCGCGTGCGTCCGAACAGCTCCAGGATGCCGCGGGTGATGCGCAACTGGCGCTCCACCGGCTGGTACGCGTCGGTCACGCTGCCCACGGCGATCGGGCTGGGCCGGTAACCGCGCGCGCCGAGCTCGCGCTCCAGCACTTCCACCGCATTGCGCTTGGCCACCAGCCGGGTCTCGAAATCCAGCCCGGGGGACAGATCGAGATAGGCGTGGGTCGGGCGCGCGTAGCAGTAGATGCAGCCGTGCTCGCAGCCGCGGTAGGGGTTGACCGCGACCTCGAAGGGAATGTCGGGAGATTCGTTGCGGCTGAGCATCTGCCGCACCTGTTGCTCGCGCACCTCGGTGCGCGGCGCGCCGGGCGCGCCCGAATCCGCGTCGGGGGCCTGTTCCCAGCCGTCGGATTCGGCGTCGCGCCCGCGGCCCTCGAAGCGATGCGCGATGGCGACCACGGTGCCACGCCCCTTGGCGGCCTGCGTCGTGGCGTCGGGCAGGCCGCTGGCGGGCAGGATGGGGATGGAGCGGCGCATCGCGTATCTCCGCTTGAGACTGTATGAACATACAGTATAAACGGAGATCAGCTTCCTCCCAGAAGTTCGTCCTCCGCCAGCGCCAAC
>JAKBNS010000066.1 GCA_021830925.1 Pseudomonadota bacterium
CGATGCGCTGGCGGCCGGGCCCGGCGCGCTGGAGGCGGCGAGCGCACCCTGCGGCAGCGGCGCGGAGGCCCGCGCTTGCGGCGCCTGCATCGGAGCGGAGGCCTGCCCTTGAGGCGCCTGCATCGACACCGACAGCGGGGAGCGAGGGGGAGCGGCGCAGCCGGCGGCCATCACGACCACCGCGGCCAGGGCCCAGAACCTCACTCCTCGCAAACGCTGCATCCCGTATTCCCCGTTGCGGGCCCTCCCGGGCCCGGGTTCATGTAGCTCAAAAATCGTTCTTCCATTGCCGCAGCATGGCGAAGGCGTCGACGCGGTCGGTCGCCTCGCGCCCGAAATGCTCCCGCAGCTGCGCCCGGATCGAAGCCTGGTCCGAACGCAGGAAGGGATTTACCTGACGCTCCCGCCCGATGCTACTGGGCAGCGTGGGCAACTGCTCGCTGCGGCGCCGCAGGCACCAGTGCTCATATTCCTCGATTTCCGGGTTGCCCGGCTCCACGCGCCGGGCGAATTGTAGATTGCTCACGGTGTACTCATGCGCGCAAAGCACCTGGGTGTCCGGCGGAAGTGATGCCAGGCGCTCCAGCGACTCCAGCATCTGCTGCGGTGTTCCCTCGAAAAGACGCCCGCATCCGGCGGAGAAAAGGGTGTCGCCGCACAGTACCAGACGCAAGGAGGCGCAGTGGTAGGCGACATGCCCCAGGGTGTGCCCCGGGACCTCCAGCACCTCGAATCGCAGGCCCAGGGCGTCCAGCTCGGCGACGTCGCCGCCCGCCACGCGGCGGCTGACGCCGCCGATGTCCTCGCCGGCCGGGCCCCACACGGGCACCGACCAGCGCTGCAGCAGCGCCGCGATGCCGCCGGTGTGATCGGGGTGGTGATGGGTGACTAGAATGCCCGCGAGTCCCAGGCCATCGCGGGCGCAGGCGGCCAGCACGGGGCCGGCGTCGCCCGGGTCCACCACCACGGCGCTGCGCGAGTCGTGGATCATCCAGATGTAGTTGTCCCGAAAGGCTTGCAGCGCGACGATATGCATGAGTCCCCCGAAGTGCGCCCGAGTATAAATCTCGACCGCTGGATGCAAAGCCCGGGCGGACACCATGCGCTGGCCTGGCAGCAGCAGCAGATGGACCGGCTGGTCGCCGACATCTTCGGGTTCCACGCCGTGCAGCTCGGCATGCGCGAACTGGCCGCCTTGCGCCACAACCGCATGCCCCACCGCTGGTTCGTGCGCGACGTCGACGACTCCCCCGAGGAACCACCGGCGGCGGCGGGGCCGGCCGCGCTGGTGTGCGAGTTCACCGACCTGCCGCTGGCCGCCCAGAGTCTGGACCTGGTGGTGCTGCCCCACACGCTGGAGGTGGCCTCCGATCCCTACGCCTGCCTGCGCGAGGCCGATCGCGTGCTGGTGGCGGGCGGGCAGGTGGTGATCAGCGGCTTCAACGCGCTGAGCCTGTGGGGCGCGCGCCAGGCGATGGCGCGCCTGGGCGGGGAGCGCTACCTGCCGCAAAGCGGCGAGTTCATCTCGCCGCGCCGGGTGCGCGACTGGCTGCGCCTGCTGAGTTTCGAGGTCACCGCGGGCGCCTACGGATGCTGGCGCCCTCCGTTGCAGACCCAGCAATGGCTGGATCGCTGGCGCTTCATGGACAAGGCGGGCGAGCGCTGGTGGCCGATGCTGGGCGGCATGTATGTATTGGTGGCGACCAAGCGCGTGCGCTCCATGCGCCTGGTCGGCAAGGCCTGGCAGCCCGGCGCCGCGAAGGCGCATGTCGGGCGCCCGGTGGTCCATCGTCGTGCGGCGCGGCAGCGTCGCGAAACCGGAGATCCTGTATGAGTCAAGTGGACGCCTATACCGACGGCGCCTGTCGAGGAAACCCCGGCCCCGGCGGCTGGGGCGTGGTGCTGCGCGCATCGGGCGCGCAGAAGGAAATGTTCGGCGGCGAGCCGTCGACCACCAACAACCGCATGGAAATGCTGGCGGCGATCACCGCGCTGGAGACCCTCAAGCAAGCCTGCGAGGTGCGCCTGTACACCGACTCCCAGTACGTGCTCAAGGGCATGACCGAGTGGCTCAGCGGCTGGAAGGCGCGCGGCTGGAAGACCGCCGATCGCAAGCCGGTGAAGAACGTGGACCTTTGGCAGCGCCTGGAACAGGCGGCCGCCGCGCACCGCGTGCAGTGGGTGTGGGTGCGCGGCCACGACGGCAATCCCGGCAACGAACTGGCCGACCAGCTCGCCAACCGCGGGGTGGACAGCGTGCAGGGCCGGGGCGAGTTCGCCGCGGGGAGGCGCGCATGACCCGGCAGGTCATCCTCGATACCGAGACCACCGGTCTGAACCCCGGCGCGGGCGACCGCATCATCGAGGTCGCCGGGGTGGAACTGCTCAAGCGCCGTCCCAGCGGACGGCATTTCCAGCGCTACGTGAACCCGCTGCGCTCCAGCCATCCGGACGCGCTGCGGGTGCACGGCCTGACCGACGAGTTTCTCTCGGGCATGCCGCTGTTCGAGCAGATCGTCGACGACCTGCTGGAGTTCGTGCACGGCGCCGAGGTGGTGATCCACAACGCGGCCTTCGACGTGGCGTTTCTGGACGCCGAACTCGAGCGCCTGGGGCGCGGCCCCTTCGAGTCCCACTGCGCCGGCATCACCGATTCCCTGGCCATCGCCCGCGAACAGTTTCCCGGCAAGTTCAACAGCCTGGACGCGCTGTGCAAGCGCTTCGGCGTCGACAACACGCGACGCACCCTGCACGGCGCCTTGCTGGACGCGGAACTGCTGGCCGAGGTCTACGTCTGGCTGACCCGCGGCCAGGACAGCCTGGTCATGGAACTCGAGGACGCGCACGATGCGGGCGGCGAATCGTTCGCGGACCTGTCCGGGCTGAACTTGCGCGTGTTGCAGGCGAGCCCCGCCGAGCTGGTCGAGCACGAGGCGATCCTGCAGGCGCTGGACAAGGGCGGCAACGCGGTGTGGAAGCCGGGCGCGACGCAAAGTTGATGCGCCCCGAAATTTCTATGGCATAATTTCGGTTTTCGCCCCGGGTGGTTAGCTCAGCGGTAGAGCACTGCCTTCACACGGCAGGGGCCACAGGTTCGATCCCTGTACCACCCACCAATTCGACGTTCCGGGAGATCCCCGGATGTCTGAGAAGCCCCAGAGAAATCAACCCTCTGGGGCTTTTTTTCGCCCGGAAAGTCCGGCGAGGGCGCGGTGCCGCCCGCTTCGCTGCCGGGCGCTGTCCCGGGGCCGATGAGCACTCCGATGAGCACTCCTGCGCGAAATACAATATGTCGCCAGGAGCTCAAACACATGTCAGAGTCGGTCGTGCAGCACCCTTATCGCGGACACACCATCACGATTCGTGTCGTGGACACGGCGGACGCCCAGTGGGCCTGGTCCTACTCGATCGACGGCATCGGGTACAAGGACTACGGGGTTCGTCCGAACACCAGCTACGACGAGATGCTGAACGCCGCGATCGACGAGGGCAAGCGCCGCATCGACGCCTTCGAGGATCGGCTGCAAAGCGGCGCATCGGACTGAATCACGCGCATGCGTGCCAGGGCCGGGAGCCGGGGGTGCGGCAGGGTGCCGCGGTTGCCCCCGCCGAGCGAGGCAGAGAACAATGCGCGCTGGGGTACCGACGCGGCCCGATCGTGGCGCATGGCGTAAGTTGTGTCCCCGACGGTGCCGAAACGGGGAGCGGGACATCATGCGAGCATGGATGGCGGTCGGGGCCGCATTGTGGACGGCTGGGCTTTCGTGGCTGCCGCCCGCGGCGGCGAAGCCGCCGCTGAAGGCGAGCTTCGGGGCCTGGGTGGTCGGCGAGGCGGCCGATCGGGACTCGGTGTACGCGGCCACCGGCGGCGACTCCGGCGACGTGCTGGGCAAGTCCTGTTCGCGCGATGGATCCGGTTGCGCGTGGGTGTTGCTCACGCCCGAGGGCTGCGCCGCGGGTGCTCGCGCGCCGGCGCTGCTCAACGCCAGTGCCGGCGCGGCGCCGGTCACGCTGCTGTGCGACGGCAAGCGCTTCCAGATCGGCGAGGCCGACTTCTATCGCGAGGTGGTGCTGGACCCGCGGGTGATGGAGCAGGAGATCACGCGCAGCACCGGCATGCTGGGCATCGCCTATCCGCTGCAAAGCGGTGCCTTCAAGGCGGATCGCTTCAAGCTGGACGGCGTGGCCGAAGCCTTGTCGGCGCTGCGGGCGCTGGCCGCGCCGCCCGCCCGGGCGCCCGCACCGACCCTGCCGCCATCCACGACGAAAAGCGGAGTGTTCTGAACCTCCGTGGCGCCCGTTGCGGCGCCCCTTGCCACCATGGCGCGTCAACGGTCCCGGGCGAAGGCGCTCGCCGGCTTGTCGCTGGCTGGCACAAATGCTGCTGAAAATGCGGGAGTTGCCCGAAATTATCCCGCGCCGATCCTACAATTCGTGCGCCCGACGGAGAGCCGGGCGGGTCATGGCGACGATGGCGTGCATATTCCCTTGCGCCTGGTGAGGTGATGCTCGGAGCATGCATCAAGAGCAAGATGCAAACTTTTGATCTTGCCGCATTTTTTTTCATTTGGTACGCTTTGCTCCAATCATCGCGAGGCATCATGCGCATCTTCCGATCCAGCCACCGGCCCGCTCAGGGCGCGTCCCACGTGTTGCGAGCCGTGGTCCTTGGATGGGCGCTGGGAATCGCGACCTTCGCAAATTGTGCCCAGGCGGCACCCGCGGCCAGCGCGCCGCAGGCCTCCGGCGAGTCGGCCACGCATGCGCGCAGCGCGCACCGACCGGTCGCTCACAAGACCATCACGCGCAAGACGGTCGCTCGCAAGGTCGCGGCGCGCAAGCGGATCGCGCGCAAGCCCATCGAGCGCAAAGTGGCGGCGCGCCACACGCAGCGCCGCGTCGTGCGGCACACGGCGCCGCGTCGCGAGGCGCATGCCGCGCGCGGCCCGGTGCGCCGCGTGGTGCACGAGGTACGTCGCGCGCCCGCGCCGGTGCGCGCCGAGCTGCGCCGCACTTCCTTCAGTGACGATCCGATCTCCCTGGCCTCGGGCTCCGCGCTGGTCATCGACGCGCGCACCCACCAGGTGCTGCTGAGCAAGGACGCTGGCGACGTGCGCCCGATCGCCTCGCTGACCAAGCTGATGACGGCCGCCGTGGTGCTGGATGCGCACCAGCCGATGGACCAGCCCATCGAGATCACCGACGACGACATCGACACCCTGAAATGGAGCAGTTCGCGCCTGCGACCCGGCATGGTGTTCACGCGCGAGGAACTGCTCAAGCTGGCGCTGATGTCCTCCGAGAACCGTGCCGCGCACGCGCTGGCACGCAACTACCCCGGGGGGCTGGCGGCCTGCATCGCCGCGATGAACCGCAAGGCCGCCTCGCTGGGCATGCTGCATACCCACTACATCGAGCCGACGGGCTTGTCGCCGCAGAACCAGTCCACCGCCAGCGATCTGGCCAAGCTGGTGGCCGCGGTGTACGCCTACCCGCTGATCCGCGAATTCTCGACCCATCCGAAGAGCACGGTCACCGCGGGGCGCTATGAGCTGCAGTTCCGCAACACCGATCACCTGGTGTTCAACCGCGGCTGGGACATCCTGCTGCAAAAGACCGGCTACATCAATGAGGCCGGGCATTGCCTGGTGCTCAACACCGTCGTGCAGGGGCGCAACGTGATCGTCGTGCTGCTCGATGCCTGGGGGCGTTATGCGCACTTCGTCGATGCCGAGCGCATCCGCAACTGGATGCAGACCTCCGGGCGCACGCTGCTGACCCGCGTGGATCCGATCCCGACGGCCGAGGCCCGGGCACAGACGGTCGACGACGAATAGGCCGGGGCCAGCCCGCCGCCGGTCGGCTCAGGCCCGGCGCGCTACGCCCTGCGCCGGCTTGGCGCGGTAGCCCAGCGACGCGGAGATGCGTCCGGCGGTTTCCACCACCTTGCCCAGCCAGTCCTCCTGCAGGCGGTCGGCCGGGGCCGACAGCGACAGCCCCGCCACCAGGCGCCCGGAGTCGTCGAGGATGCCGGCGGCCATGCAGCGCACGCCGAGTTCGAGTTCCTCGTTGTCCCGCGCGTAGCCGAGCTGGCGCACGCGCGCCAGTTCGGATTCGAGCCGCGGCAGGTCGGTGATGCTGTTGCGGGTGTGGCCGGCCAGGCCGGTGCGCATGGCGTAGGCCTTGACCTTCTGGGGATCCTCGCCGGCCAGGAACAGCTTGCCCACCGAGGTGAGGTGCAGCGGCGCGTGGCCGCCGACCGTGCGCACGACCTGCATGCCCGAGCGCTCGCTGTAGGCGCGCTCGATGTAGATGATCTCGTCGCCCTGGCGCAGGCTCAGGTTCACCGGCTGATGGGTCAGGCGGTGCAGCTCGCGCATCGGCCCGAGCGCCACGTCGCGCACGTTCAGGCGCGCCTTCACCAGGTTTCCCAGCTCCAGCAAGCGCATGCCCAGCTGGTACACGCCCGGATCGCAACGGTCCACCAGATGCCCGGTGGCGAGGTCGTTGAGGATGCGGTGCGCCGTCGACGGATGCAGGCCGCAGCGCTCGGCGATGAGCTTGAGCGGGGCAGGCTCGCTGTGCTCGGCCAGCGCATCGAGGATCGAGAACATGCGCTCGATCACCTGGATCGCGGGCTGTTCGCGTCGCCCGCTCGGGGAAGAGGCCTTGGTCATGCCCGCATTTTACATGCCGAAATGTCGGCCTGTCATGCCTGGGCGGGGGCTTGGTCGGTCCAGTGCTCGCCCACCAGCACCTGATGGGGTCGGAAGCGGCTCTTGTAGGCCATCTTGGGGCTCTGGGGGATCCAGTAGCCCAGGTAGGTGTGGGGCAGGCCCAGCGCGCGGGTCTGCATGATCTGCCACAGCACGCCGTAGGTGCCCAGGCCGTCGCCCGCGACATCCGGGTCGTAGAAGGTATAGACCGCCGACAGGCCGTCGCCCAGCAGGTCGATGACCGAGACCATGCGCAACGCGCCGCCCGCGTCGCGGAATTCGACCAGCCGGGTCTCCACCCGGCTTTGCAGCAGGAACTGGGTGTACTGGTCGATGCTGTCCTGGTCCATGCCGCCGCCGGCGTGGCGACGCGCCTGGTAGCGCAGGTACAGCTCGTAGTGCTCGAGCACGAACTCGGGGGCCATGACCCTGGCCTGCAGCCCGCCATGGCGCTTCCAGGCGCGGCGTTGGCTGCGGTCGGCGCGGAAATCCTGCGCCAGCACGCGCAGCGCCATGCAGGCCTGGCAGCCGTCGCACTGCGGGCGGTAGGTGAACAGCCCGCTGCGCCGAAAGCCCGCCTGCACCAGCTCGGTGTATACGTCCACGCGCACGCGGTGCGCCGGCGTGACCACTTGCGAGCGCGCAAGCCGGTCGGGCAGGTAGCTGCAGGGATACGCCGCGGTCGAATAGAACTGCAGCGCGCTGAACGGTATGTCGTTCGGGTGGGTCACAGCCAGGCTGCGCAATGCTGACGGAACTGCGTCCAATCATACTGCCAGCTTCGCGGCGCATCGAGCGTGCGGGCTTGTTCCAGTTCGCGCAGGAAGCACCCGCGCGGCCAGGGCCGGGCGCCCAGGCTGGCCAGATGCGCGGTCTGCTGCTGGCAGTCGATGAAGCGCAGCCCCCGCTCCAGGGCGAAGCCGCAAAGCGCCATCAGCAGCAGCTTGGAGCCGTCGTCGACGCGGGTGAACATGGATTCGCCGAAGGCCGCCGCGCCCAGGGCCACCAGGTACAGGCCGGCCACCAGTTCGCCGTCGCGCCACAGCTCGAAACTGTGCGCCAGCCCCTGCGCGTGCAGTTCGCCGTAGGCCTGCAGGATCGACGGGCCGATCCAGGTGCCGGCGACCCCCGCGCGGGGCGCCGCGCAGGCACGCATGACGGCGTCGAAGGCGGTGTCGGCGCGCAGCTCGTAGCGGGCGTCCGCGCTCAGGCGCCGCGCGCTCTGGCGCAGCGAACGCCGTACCCGCAGTTCCCCCGGCAGCAGCACCATGCGCGGGTCCGGACTCCACCACAGGGGCGGCTCGTCCTCGCCGAACCAGGGGAAGATGCCCTGGGAGTAGGCCGCGCGCAGCGTGGGGGCGTCCACGCGGCCGCCCGCGGCCAGCAGGCCCGGGTAGGGCGCATCGGCGGGAAGTGCCCGCTGCGCGGGCGGGAACGGGTCGCCGGGGCGCAGGCGGGGAAGGGTCCAGTTCAAGGTCTCGGGCGGTGGGCGTGCGCGGCGCCGTGCGGGCGCATGGGTTATTCTCGTCGCGTTCATCGTTCGCAATGGCAGGATCGTTCCATGGCTATGTATCAGATCGGCGACATGAAGCCGGAAGTCGCCCCCGGCGTGTTCGTCGCCGACACCGCGCGGGTGATCGGCCGCGTGCGCCTGGCGGCCGGCTCCAGCGTGTGGTTCGGCGCCGTGCTGCGCGGCGACAACGAGCCCATCGAGATCGGCGAGCGCAGCAACGTGCAGGAAGGGGCCGTGCTGCACACCGACCCGGGCTACCCCTTGCGCATCGGAACCGGTGTGACGGTGGGCCACCAGGCCATGCTGCACGGCTGCACCATCGGCGACGGCAGCCTGGTGGGCATCCAGGCCGTGGTGCTCAACGGCGCCGTCATCGGACGCGACTGCCTGGTCGGCGCGGGCTCGCTGGTCCCCGAAGGCAAGGTGTTCCCCGACGGCAGCCTGATCCTGGGCACGCCGGCGCGGGTCGTGCGGCCCTTGAGCGCGGAGGAGATCGATGGATTGCGCCGCGCCTCCGAGGTGTACGTGCTCAAGGGCGCCGAATATTCCCACGGGCTGCGCGAGGTGCAGCCGGAACACCCGCTGACGCCGCCGCGATGACCGACAGTCTGTTCAAGTTCATGCTGGGCGAAGGCAACGTGCGCGGGGTCGCGGTGCGCCTGGGCGATGCCTGGCAGGAAATGCTGCGCCGGCGCCGGCACGGCGCTCCGGTGCAGGAACTGCTGGGCGAGATGAGCGCCGCCTCGGCCCTGCTCGCCGGCAGCCTGAAATTCGACGGCACGCTGATCCTGCAGATCCATGGCGACGGGCCGCTGCGCCTGGCGGTGGCCGAATGCCAGCCGGATTTCGGGCTGCGCGCGACGGCCAAGGAACTCGATGCGCCGGAGTCGGACGACGCCGCGGCGGCCGGTGCCTTGCTGGGCCTGGCGAACCGGCACGGTTCCGGGCGTTGCGTGATCACCCTGGACCCGCGCCAGCCCGGGCAGCAGCCCTACCAGGGCATCGTGGGCCTGGCCGATGCCGAGGGGCGCGCGCTGCAGGACCTGTCGGCCGTGCTGCGCCAGTACCTGGACCAGTCGGAGCAGATCCCCTCGTGGCTGATGCTGGCCGCCGACGAGCGCGTGGCCTGCGGACTGCTGGTGCAGCGCATGCCCGGCGCGGGCGGCAAGGCGGGATCCGATGCCGCGCGGGCCGACGAGGATTTCGCGCGTGCGGTGCACCTGGCCTCCACGCTTCAGCGCGCCGAGTTGCTGGAGCTCGAGCCTCAGGAGGTGCTGCGGCGCCTGTTCTGGGAGGAGGGCGCGCGGGTGTTCGATCCGGTGCGCCCTCGCTTTCACTGCACCTGCTCGAAGCAGCGCGTGGCGCAGATGCTGCGCATGCTGGGACGCGAGGAAGTGGAGTCGGTGCTGGCCGAGCGCGGCGAGGTGGACGTGACCTGCGAGTTCTGCGGCGCCGGCTACGCCTTCGATCTGGTGGACGCGGCGCAGTTGTTCCACGCCGGAGTCGACCAGCCGCCGGGCCCGTCCCAGGCCCAGTAGAGGGTCGGGGCGGGCGGCGGCGCGGGCTTCAGCGCCGCGCCGCGCGCGCCGGCTGCGACGGAGCCGCAACCGGCGGCAGCGGGCTGGTGGCGGGGATCACCTGCACGAACACCTCGTCGGGCTCCATCATGCCCATTTCGCTGCGGGCGCTGCCCTGCACGGCCTGGGCGCCCGAGCGCAGGTCGCGCGCGCGCGCCGACAGCGCCTCGTTGGCCTCGCGCGCGCGCTCGTTGGCCTGCAGTTGCGCGAGCAGTTGGTCGCGCAGGCGGTGCACGGCCGGCCAGCCGCGCTCGCCCAGCCACAGCGGCCACTGCATCAGCGCCAGCGCCGCCAGCAGAACCACGGTGACCCAGCGAAGACGGCGCATCGGACAATAGGCCCCGTGGGGCCGGCTCGGGTTCGGCGCGGGCGCTCAGCGCAGGTTGTAGAAGGTGCCGCGACCGCTGAAGCGCGCCACGTCGCCCAGGTTCTCCTCGATGCGCAGCAGCTGGTTGTACTTGGCGATGCGGTCCGAGCGCGACAGCGAGCCGGTCTTGATCTGGCCGGCGTTCGTGGCCACCGCGATGTCGGCGATGGTGGTGTCCTCGGTCTCGCCCGAGCGGTGCGAGACCACGGCGGTGTAGCCGGCGCGCTTGGCCATCTCGATGGCGGCGAAGGTCTCGGTCAGGGTACCGATCTGGTTGACCTTGATGAGAATGGAATTGCCCACGCCTTCGTCGATGCCGCGGCGCAGGATCTCGGTGTTGGTGACGAAGATGTCGTCGCCCACCAGCTGCAGCTTGCGCCCGAGCTGGGCGGTGAGCTTCTTCCAGCCGTCCCAGTCCTGCTCGGCCAGGCCGTCCTCGATGGACACGATCGGGTACTTGCCCAGCCAGGACTCGTACATGGCGATCATTTCCTCGGAGCTCAGCACCAGGCCCTCACCCTCCAGGTGGTACTTGCCGTCGCGGTAGAACTCGCTGGAGGCGGGGTCCAGTGCGATGGCGATCTGCTCGCCGGGCTTGTAGCCGGCCTTCTCGATGGCTTCCACCACGAGTTGCAGCGCCGCCTCGTGGCTGGGCACGTTGGGCGCGAAGCCGCCCTCGTCGCCCACGGTGGTGGGCATGCCGCGGTCGTGCAGGATGCCCTTGAGAGCGTGGAACACCTCGGTGCCGTAGCGCAGCGCCTCGCGAAAGTTCGGCGCGCCCACGGGCATGATCATGAATTCCTGCATGTCCAGGCTGTTGTTGGCATGCGCGCCGCCGTTGATCACGTTCATCATCGGCACCGGCAGCTCGCAGGCCGCGAAGCCGCCCAGGTACTGGTACAGCGGCACGCCGGCTTCCTCGGCGGCCGCCTTGGCCACCGCCATGCTCACGGCCAGCAGCGCGTTGGCGCCCAGGCGCGACTTGTTCGCGCTGCCGTCGAGCTCGATCAGCGTGCGGTCGAGGAAGGTCTGCTCGGAGGCGTCCAGGCCCATCACGGCCTCGGTGCTCTCGGTGTTGATGTG
>JAKBNS010000005.1 GCA_021830925.1 Pseudomonadota bacterium
GGCTCGCGCAACGCGCGCCCGCCCAGCAGCAGCGCGGCGCGCCGGCCCGCGCCGAGCGCGCGGGCCGCTTCCCGCACCAGGTCCTCGGACACCGCGGGTGCGGGAGCCGGCGCGGGCGCGCGCGGACGCCCCGCCTCGGCCGCGTCGGCCGCCTCGACCACTTCGCCCCACGACACGTCCGCCGGCAGGATCAGCGTGGCCACCTGGCCCGGCGCCGAGCGCGCGGCTGCCAGCGCCTCCAGCGCGTCGTCGCACAGCCTGGCACTGGAGGCGCTGCGGCGCAACCACCCGGACACGTTGCGCGCGACGGTCTCGATGTCCGACTGCAGCGGCGTGTCGTACTGCGCGTGGCCGGCGGCGTGGTCCCCGACGATGTTGAGCAGCGGCACCCGCGCCTTGCGCGCGTTGTGCAGGTTGGCCAGGCCGTTGCCCAGGCCGCAGCCCAGGTGCAGCAGCGTGGCCGCCGGGCGACCGCTCATGCGGGCGTAGCCGTCGGCGGCTCCGGTGGCGACGCCCTCGAACAACGTGAGCACCGCGCGCATGCGGGGCTCGGCGTCCAGCGCGGCGACGAAGTGCATCTCCGAGGTGCCGGGATTGGTGAAACACACCTCGACCCCCGCGTCGACGAGGGTGCGCAGAAGGGCCCGGGCGGCTGCGGGCATGGCCTCAGAGGCCGAGCTCCGACAGCCCCGGATGATCGTCGGGGCGGCGCCCGAGGGGCCAGAAGTACTTGCGCTCGGCCTCGGCGATGGGCAGGTCGTTGATGCTGGCGTGGCGCACCGCCATCAGTCCGTGCGCATCGAACTGCCAGTTCTCGTTGCCGTAGCTGCGATACCACTGGCCCGAGTCGTCGTGCCATTCGTAGGCGAAGCGCACCGCGATGCGGTCCTCGCCGAAGGCCCACAGCTCCTTGATCAGGCGATAGTCGAGCTCGCGCGCCCACTTGCGCTCCAGGAAGCCTCGCACCTGCTCGCGACCCTGCGGGAATTCGGCGCGGTTGCGCCAGCGCGTGTCGAGCGTGTAGGCCAGCACCACCCGCGCCGGGTCGCGGGTGTTCCAGGCGTCCTCGGCCATGCGGACTTTCTGGATGGCGGTCTCGCGGGTGAAGGGCGGCAGCGGCGGTCGGCTTTCCATGGCGGACTCCAGGCAGGGGGCGGCGCGGGCGGCGCCATCCATGCGTAGAGTCTATTGCGGACCCGCTGGACATGCCGACGGCCCGCGCCGTGGGCGCCCTACACCACCAGGTGCCGCTCGACGTCGGCGCGCGACAGCTCGGCGGTGGCGCCGCGCAGCACGACCTCGCCGTGATCCAGCACCAGCAGGGTGTCGGCGATGGACATCACCCACTCCAGGTGTTGCTCGACGATGACGAACGCGGCCCCCCGCGCGCAGCGCTCGCGCACCAGACGCCCCATGCGCTCGACGTTCTCCGGCTGCACCCCCTCGGTAGGCTCGTCCAGCAAGGTCAGCGGCGCTTCCAGCGCCAGCGCGCGCGCGAAGGAAAGCAGCTTGCGCTCGCCCCCGCTGAGCGTGCCCGCGCGTTGCGACTGGCGCTGCGCGAGCAGCGGGAAAGCCTGCTGCAGCCCGGCGTAGCGCGCTGGATTGCGGCTCTCCAGATGCAGGTACAGGTTGTCGGCCACGCTGAGTTCGCCGAACACGATGTCGTCCTGCGGCGTGTAGCTGATGCCGCGCCCGCGGCGCCGCTGCAGCGCCACGCGCGTCACGTCGGCGCCGTCCCAGAGCACGCGACCGGCGCTGGGCACGAGGACTCCGCCCAGCATCTTGAGCAGGGTGCTCTTGCCCACGCCGTTGCGCCCGAGCACGCCCAGCACCTGGCCCGGCGCGAGCGTGCCGGACACGCCCCGCACCACCGTGGTGTCGGCGTAGCCGCCATGCAGCCCGTCGAACGCCAGGCCGTCCGCGCCGCTCATTTGCGCCCTCCCGCGTAGACGGCGCGCACGGCCGGGTCGGCCTGCACCTGCGCCAGCTCGCCACGCGCCAGCAGCGCCCCCTGGTGCAGCACGAAGACCTCGCCGCCCATGGCCGCCACCGCGGCGATGTCGTGCTCGATGAGCAGCGCCGCGGCTCCGATGCGCGCCACCACCGCGCGAATCGCCTGCGCCATGTGCGCGGTCTCGGCCGGCGACAGTCCGGCGCAGGGCTCGTCGAGCAGCACCAGGCGAGGCTCGGGGAGGACGGTCATCGCGAACTCCAGGGCCTGGCGCTGGCCCTGCGAGAGCTCGCCGGCGCGCGCCTGCGCCTGCGACGCCAGCACCGGGAAGCGCTGTTGCAGGTCCTCCAGCAGCGGGCTGCGCCAGCGCAGGGGCCGGCGGCTCAACCAGCCCGCCCCGTGCAGACGCCCGGCCCACAGGGCCAGGCGCAGGTTGTCGGCCACGCCGAGCTGCGCGAACACCGTCGGGACCTGGAACTTGCGCCCGACCCCGCGACGCGCCACGCGCCACGGCTCCAGGCCGGCGAGGTCGCGGCCGTCCAGCACGATGGCCCCGCCACGCAAGGGCAACTGGCCGACGATGGCGTGAAAGGTCGAGGTCTTGCCGGCCCCGTTGGGCCCGATGACACTGCGGATCCCCGGCCCGTCCAGCGACAGGCTGAGTCCGTCCAGAATGCGCACGCCCCCCTGCGCGGCGCGCAGATCGCGCAATTCGAGGCGCAAGGGCCGGGTGGGCGCGGGTACTCCGGGCGCGTCCAGATCGTCCGGCGCGCGCGGCCGGCCGGCGCGGCGGGGCAGCAGGCCGGCCAGTCCCTGGGGCAGGAACAGCACCACCGCGATGAACACGGCCCCCAGCACGACCTCCCACTGGCTGAAATGCTGGCGCAGCAGCATCGACGCGTAGCCGATGCCCACGGCACCCAGCAAGGAGCCCAGGGGACTCGCCTTGCCGCCCACCGCGGCCCAGATGACCAGGTCGGTGGACAGCCCGAAGCCGATCGACTGGGGGGTCACCAGGCCCTGCTGCCACGCGAACAGGCAACCCGCCAGCGCGGCCAGCAGCGCCGACAGCGCGAAGGCCCAGGCCTTGATGCGGTCGGTCGCGTAGCCGTACAGCTGCATGCGCGCCTCGTGCTGTTCGATGCCGCTCCAGAGCACCCCCAGCGGCCTGCGCAGCAAGGTACCGAGCAGCCAGGTCGAGGCCACCGCCACGACGACGATCACGCCGTACAGGTCGCCGTAGCGATCGAAACCCGGCAAGCCGGGGATGCCCAGCATGCCGTTGTAGCCCCCGGTGACCGAAGTCCACTGCTGGGCCACCAGATAGCCGAGCATGCACAGGGCCAGCGTGACCAGCGCGAAGTACGGACCGCTGCGCGCGACCCTGGCGAACAACGCACGCGCGACCAGGTAGGCCAGCGCGGCCGGCAGCAGCAGCGCCAGCGGCAGCGCCGCGTACCAGGCAGGGTGCGCGACCGCGGCCTTCATCACCCCGCCGCACAGGTAGGCGCCCATGCCGAAGAACAGCGCATTGCCCAGGGACAGGAATCCCAGGCGCCCCCAGCACAGCGCCACCCCCTGCGTGGCGATGCCGTAGATCACATACAGGCCGAGCTCGTAGGAGGAAAAGCCGCCGGCGATCCAGCCGAAGGCCGCGAGCGCCAGGGCGAGTACGGCAGCGGGCCTAGCGTCGCGCAAAGAGTCCATCGGGTTTGAGCCAGAGAAAGAGGACCGAGACGACCAGCACCGCGGCGTAGCCCACGGTGCTGCTGAACATGCCGCTGAGCACCGACTGCGCGGAGCCGACCACCGTGACCCCGCCGGCGAAGGCCCCGAAGCTCCCAAGGCCTCCCACCACCAGGGCGAAAAAGGCGTTCAGCAGGAAGTTCACGCCCATGCCGGGCTCCACCGGCACCAGCGGCGCAAGCAGCACGCCGGCCAGACCGGCCAGCACCACGCCGACCACGAAGCTGAGACAGGCCAGGCGCTGGGTGTCGATGCCCAGGGCGCGCGCGAGCAGCGGATTCGACACCATGGCGCGCACGCGCAGGCCCGCCGTGCTGCGCCGGTACCACAGGTACAGCACGAGCAGCAGGCTCAGCACCACTGCCATGAGCACCACGCGGTAGGCGGGGTAGTCGACGCCCAGCAGGCGCAGCGGCCCGCCAAGGGGGGCGCGCACGTTGTAGTAACCGCGCCCGAATACGGCTTCCACCAGCTTGCGCAGCAGCAGGGCCAGGCCCCAGGTGGCGAGCAGGGTGTCGAAGGGCCGCGCGTACAACGGGCGCACCAGCCAGCGTTCGACCACGTAGCCGATCGCCGCGCAGGCCACGACGCTCAGCGCGAGCGCCGCGGGCAGCGGCCAGCCCGCGCGCTGCGCGCTCACCGCCGCGTAGGCGCCGAGCATGACGAACTCGCCGTGGGCCATGTTCATCACACCCAGCAGCCCGAACACGATCGCCAGGCCCAGCGAGACCAGCGCCAGGCTGGTCAGCGCATAGGCGAGGTCGAGGGCGTGCAGCAGCAGCGCCTGGCCGACGGACATGTCAGGCCTTGCAGGTCTGGCCGGAGGCCACCGAATCGAAGGTCTTGACCACCCGGAATCCGGCGTGGCCGACGTCGGCCACGTAGACGTTCTGCTGCAGGTGACGCGCATGCATGGTCACCGGCCCGCGCGGCCCGACGTAGTGGGCGCCCTCGCTGGCGGGATCCATGCGCGCCACCTGCAGCGAGCCCGCCCGCGCGGCCACGGCCGCCAGCAGCAAGAAGCCCTCGTACACCGATTCGGCGAGTCCGTTGAGCAGGGGCGCGTGGGCGCCGAAGCGCTTGGCGTAGGCCGCCGCGAAGGCGCGCGCGCTCGGCGTGTCGAGATTGGCGAAATAGCCCGCGCTCGAATACAGGTTGCGCGCGTCGGCCTGACCGATCCCGGCCAGGGTGTTCTCCTCGATGAGGGTACCCAGGCGCAGCGCCCGATCGCTCAGTCCGAAGCTGGCGAAGGCCTTGTTGAAACCCACCGAGGCCCCGCCCACGAGCGTGACCAACACCGCATCGGCACCGCTGCCGCGGATGCGCGCGAGGTTCGCATCGAAGTTGTCCACGCCGAAGGGAACGTACTCCTCGCCGACCACCCGCGCGCCCGCCTGCTGGATGTAGCCGCGCGCCACGGCGTTGGTCTTTCTCGGCCAGACGTAGTCGTTGCCGATCAGGTACCACGACCCGGCCTTGCGCGTGGCCTTCAGCCAGGGAATCACGGGCCGCAGCTGCTGCTCGGGCGTCTCGCCGGTCATGTAGGTGCCCGGGGCGCATTCGCCGCCTTCGTACACGGGGGTGTAGACGTACGGGACATGGGCGTCGAACAGTTGCACGAGGGCGTCGCGCACCGCGCTGTCGTGCATGCCGATGACGGCCTCGGCGCCCTCCCCACGCCACAGGCGCAGCGCCGTCTGCGCCGCCTCGGCCGGCGCCACGCCGGCGTCTCCGAACATCAGCTCCACGCGGCGGCCGAGCACGCCGCCGGCGGCGTTCAGCGCGTCCGCGGCCATCAGCGCGCAGTTCTTGCTGGATGGGCCGAACAGGGCCGCCGGACCGCTCATCGGGATCATCACCGCCACCTTCAGCGGCGCGGCCGCGCGCGCGGCGGGGCCGGTCGCGGCCCCGGCCACGGCGGCGGCGGACAACAGGAACTCTCGGCGTCGCATGATCGTCTCCTTCGCGTGCGTGGACCGCGTCGAGCCGGGCGCGCCCCGACGGGGCGGCGGCGATGCGGCATCTGGCCGGAGTCTAGGAAGGCGCTCGCGGCGCGGCACCTAGCAGGATCGCTAGGGACACCAGGAGTCCGGGCGGCACAGGAAGGCGTCGCGAAATTCGCCAGGGGCGAGCACAGCCCAGGCGCGTTCCCGGCACGCGGGCGCGCTCAGTTCGCGCGCGAGACGGCGTCGCCGTCGGCCTGGATCAGCGCGCGCACCCTGGCCGCCAGCATGGCTCGGTTGTGCGCGTGGAGTTTGCGGTACACGTTGCCGAGATGAAACCGCACCGTCGGGTAGCTGATGCCCAGGCGGCGCGCGATTTCCTTGTCCGGACAGCCGCAGGCGACCAGCCAGGCCGCCTGCGCCTCGCGCCGGCTCAGGTGTGCGCGGCGCTCCAGCAGTTCCTCCGCGCACAGCGTCTGGGCCTCCTGAGGCGCGGCGGAGCCGGCCCAGTGCAATCGGCTCAGTGCCGAGGTGATCCCCGGCTCCAGCAGGCGCAGCACCTCGAGCTCGTGGCTGCCGAACTGCCCGCGCTCGCGGCTGCGCCAGATGCGAAAGTCGCCGACGCAGGTGCGCGCGTCGTGGAAGTAGATGTTGACCCCCCAGTGCATGCCCTCGCGGCGCAGGAAGTCGTTGAAGAACTCGCTTTTCATCAGCTCCGGCTGGCTCATGATCTGCGTGGCCAGCGTGGGGCCGCGGCGCAGCATCAGGCGGAAGGTCAGCGGGTCGACGAAACGGAAATAGGCGTCCCAGTCGCGCAGGCTGTCGGGCGACACGTTGAGCGCGGTGAAGCGCTCGAAACGATGTGTCTGCTCGTTCCACGCCATGGACGTGTAATGGTCCGCGCCCAGCAGGTCGAGCATGGGCGCGGCCAGCGCGGCGCGCAGCGCGTCCGCGTCGTTGGCATCGGCGAGCAGGCCGATCGCCGAGGCAAGTGCACGGGACTGGTTGGATGACAGATGCATGGCTGGCGCTCCGCGCGGCGCGCATCGACTGCGGCCACCGATGTTAGGAGAAGGGCGCCGCGGCGTCTCGTCGGGGCAAACCCCCACCCCCTATCGGTCCCGCTAGGTGCGCGCGCCGGGCGCCGTGCCTACGCTGAAGTCTTTCGCCAGGGAGATGCGCATGAAACCGACCGACCTCACCGCCAGCCAGCTCGCGACGGCGCTCGCGCGGCGCGAGCTTTCCTGCGTCGAGCTTGCCGGAGCCTGGATTCGCCGCACCGAGGCGGCGGCCGCCCTGAACTGCTACGTCGAGTTCGACGCCGAGGGCTGGCTCGCCCAGGCTCGCCGGGCCGATGCACGGCTCGCCGCCGGCGAGCGCCTGCCCCTGCTCGGCGTGCCCATCGCCCTGAAGGACAACATCGGCGCCGCGGGGCTGGGCTGCGCCAACGGCACTTCGGCGCTGCAAGGCTGGCGCTGCGAGCGCGACGCCCGGCTGGTCGCCCGGCTGCGCGCCGCCGGGGCCGTCGTCACGGGCAAGCTTGGCATGCACGAACTGGCCTTCGGAATCACCTCGAACAACGCCTGCACCGGCGCGGTGCACAATCCCTGGGACACGGCGCGCTCGCCCGGCGGCAGCAGCGGCGGCGCCGGCGCGGCGGTCGCCGCGCGCCTGGTACCGGCCGCCATCGGTACCGACACCGGCGGCTCGGTGCGCGTGCCGGCGGCATTTTGCGGGGTGCAGGGCCTGCGCCCCAGCGTGGGTCGCGTGAGCGCCGACGGCATCGCGCCCATCTCGGCCACGCGCGACACCGCGGGCCCGCTGGCGCGCAGCGTGGAGGACCTGGCGCTGCTCGATTCCGTGCTCGGCGACGAGCGCGAGCCGCTGGCGCGCATCTCCCTGCGCGGCCTGCGCCTGGGCATCCCGGACGGATTGTTCTGGCAGGATCTGGCTCCCGGCGTGCGGGCCTGCGCCGACCGGGCGCTGGACGCCCTGCGCGCGCAGGGTGCCGAGTGCGTGCCGGTCTCGCTGCACGGGCTGGAGCAGCTCAACGCCCAGATCAGCTTCGTCGTGGCGCTGTACGAATTCGTGCGTGACATGACACGCTACCTGCACGACGAAGGCCGCGGCATCGATCTGGCCGCGCTGGTGGCCGGCGTGCGCAGCGCCGACGTGAAGGCCATCGTGGAGCCGCTGCTCGGCGCCGGCGCGGTGCCCGAGTCCGCCTATCGGGACGCGCTGGCGGCGCGGCAGCGCCTGCAGGACGTCTACCGAGAGGCCTTCGCCGCCGCCGGAGTGGACGCGCTGGTGTTCCCCACCACGCCGTGCACGGCGCCCCGCATCGGCGAGGACCAGAGCTTCGCGCACAACGGCAGGGACTGCCCGACCTTCCCGACCGTGATCCGCAACACCGATCCCGGCAGCAACGCCGGCCTGCCCGGCATCTCTCTCGCCATGGGCCTGGCCGACGGCCTGCCGGTGGGCCTGGAGCTGGACGGCCCGGTCGGCGGCGACCGCAGGCTGCTGGCCGTGGCGGCGGCGGTGGAAGCCGCGTTGCCGGCGATGCCCGCGCCCCCGACGGTGCCCGCCGCGTAGGCGCGGCAAGCGGGCCGCCGACGAGCCTGCCGACAGACTGGTAACCTTGGCGACCCGGCTTTCCCGGCGGATTCTCCCCCGCGTTGCACCATGGAACTCCATTCCGACTTTTCCGCGCGCGTGCTGATCGACACGCGCGACGCGCCCTGGGTGGCGTCGCCCCAACCCGGCGTCGAGCGACGCATGCTCGACCGCGTCGGAGACGAGGTGGCGCGCGCCACCAGCATCGTGCGCTATGCGCCCGACAGCGTGTTCGCCGAACACGAGCACGCGCTGGGCGAGGAGATCCTCGTGCTGTCCGGCGTGTTCGCCGACGAGCACGGCGAGTACCCGGCGGGCACCTACCTGCGCAACCCGCCCGGCACGCGCCACGCGCCGCGCTCCAGCGCGGGCTGCGAGCTGTTCGTCAAGCTGCGCCAGTTCCAACCCGGGGACGACCGCCAGCTATGCGTCGACACGCGCGCGGCGGCCTTCCTGCCGGGGCTCGTCCCCGGCCTGCAGGTGCTGCCGCTGCACGAATTCGGCGGCGAGCATGTCGCGTTGGTGCGCTGGGCGCCCGGCACGCGCTTCCAGGCCCACACGCACTGGGGCGGCGAGGAGATCCTGGTGCTCGAGGGCGTGTTCAGCGACGAACACGGGCATTACCCGGCGGGCAGCTGGCTGCGCAGCCCGCACCTCAGCCGGCATCAGCCCTTCAGCGACCCGGGCTGCCTGATCTACGTGAAGGTGGGGCACCTGCAGCAAGATTCCGCGCGCTGATCCCGGCGCCGGCGTCGCCCGCCCGCGCGCAATCCTCCAGCGCCTGCTCCAGGCGCTCGAACACCTCCGGGCGCTGGCACTGCGAGACGTTCACGCGCACATGGCCCGCGCAGCCCTGGGATGCGCTGAACACATTGCCCGGCGCCAGCAGCAGGCCGCGCGCCAGCGCGCGGCGCGCCAGCTCGGCCGAGTCGATGCCCGACGGCAGGGCGCACCACAGGAACAGGCCCCCGGCCGGCGGCGCGGCGCAGCTCAGGCCCAGGCCCCGCAGGCGCCGCAGCGTCTGGCCGGTGGCCAGCGCGAGGCGCTCGCGCAGGCCCTCCAGGTGGCGCCGGTAGCCGCCGTCGGCCAGCACGCCGTGCACCAGCGCCGCGGCGATGCGGTCGTCGCCGAAGCTGGTGGCCACCTTCAGGTCCAGCAGCGGCTCGACCCAGTCCTCGCGCAGCGCGATGAAACCGCAGCGCGCGGCGGCGCTGACCGTCTTGGAGAATCCTCCCACGTAGACCACGCGGCGCAGCCCGTCGAAAGCGGCCAGGCGCGGCACGGCCGTGGCATCGAGGTCGGCGTAGATGTCGTCCTCGATGATGGTCAGGCCGGTCTGCTCGGCCAGTTGCAGCAGCCGATGCGCCAGCGGCGCCGACAGGCTGCCTCCGGTGGGGTTGTGCAGCGCCGACTGGGTCAGGTACAGGCGCGGCCGATGCTCGCGCAGCGCGGACTCGAAGGCGCTCAGGTCGGGGCCGGCGGCATCGCGCGGCAGGCTCACGACACGCACCCGGTGCGCGCGCAGCAGGGCGAGGAAATTGAAATAGCAGGGGTCGTCGACCAGCACCACGTCGCCCGGCTCCAGCAGCAGGCGGCACAGCAGATCCACCGCCTGGGTGACACCGCGGCTGAGCACGATGCGCGCCGGCGGCGCGTCGATCCCGCGCTCGGCCAGGCGCCGGGCGAGCAGGGCGCGCAGCGCGGGCGAGCCCTGCGGCGTGGCATAGTCGGCGAGTTCCTCGGCGGATGCGCGGGCGATGCCGCGCAGGCCGCGGCGCAGCGCCTGTTGCGGCAACCAGTCGGCGGGCAGCCAGCCGCAGCCGGGGCTTCCCACGCTGGCGGCGCCGTCGAGTGCCTGGCGCGACACCCACAGCGGGTCCACCGCGCGCTCCAGCCGGGGCGCGATGCCCGCCAGGTCCAGCGGCGGCGCATGCGCTGCCACGTAGAAGCCGGCGCCGCGGCGCGCACGGATCACCCCGTCGGCGGCAAGGCGGTCGTAGGCCTCCACCACGGTGGACTTGGACACCCCCATGGCCCGCGCGCAGGCACGGATGGACGGCAGACGGGTGCCCTGGACGAGCGCGCGCGACGCGATGCGCGCGCGCACCGCGTCCATCACGCCATCGACCTTGCGACCGGCAGAGGGCGACTGTTCCGGTGGGTGCATCAGTACAGTTTGCTGGAATTGTCCGCAAAGCGTACCTGGGCGTGCTCGGCCGGGCAAGGCACCATGCGAGGCATGAACGACCAACGCAAGGGCTGGTGGCTGGGGCTGGCCGGCATGCTGATCTTCAGCGGATCCCTGCCCGCCACGCGCGTGGCGGTGCAGGGTTTCTCGCCCCTGTGCCTGACGGCGGTGCGTGCCAGCGCGGCCGCCGCGCTGGCCGCGCTGGCCCTGCTGGCCTGGGATCGCCGGCGCCCGCGCGGACGCGAGTGGCTGCATCTGCTGGCGGTGGCCGGCGGCGTGGTGGTGGGCTTCCCCTTGCTCAGTGCGATGGCGCTGCGCCACATCACGGCGGCCGACGCGCTGGTGCTGGTGGCGCTGTTGCCGCTGTGCACGGCGAGCTTCGCCGTGCTGCGCGCCGGCGAGCGCCCGCGCCGGGCCTTCTGGGTCTACTCGGCTCTGGGGGCGGCGCTGGTGTGCGCATTCGCGCTGTCGCAGGGAGCGCGCGCGGCGTGGCTGGGAGACGCCTTGATGGTGGCCGCCGTGGTGGTGTGCGGCTACGGCTACGCCGAGGGCGCGCGCCTGGCGCGCAAGCTCGGCGGCTGGCAGGTGATCTGCTGGGCGCTGCTGCTGGCGCTGCCGCTGACCCTGCCGCTGGCGGGCGCCGAACTGGCGCGACAGGCGCTACCCCATGCAAGCGCGCCGTGGATCGGGCTGGGCTACGTGAGCGTGTTCAGCATGCTCGTGGGCTTCGTGTTCTGGTATCGCGGGCTGGCGCTGGGAGGCATCGCCGCGGTGGGCCAGTTGCAGCTGCTGCAACCCTTCGTGGGCCTGCTGCTGGCCGCCGTGCTGCTCGGCGAGACGGTCGCGCCGGGCATGCTGGTCACCGCGGTGGCGGTTGCCGGCTGCGTGGCGGCGGCCCGCCGTCACGGCTGAGCCGCGACCGACCCGCGGGGTCCGCTACAGCTTGTGGGTGGTCAGCAGGATGCTGGTCTCGGTGTTGGAGATGCCTTCGATGGTGCGAATGGCCCCGAGCACGCGATCGAAGCTCTCCAGGTTGTCCGCGCGCAACTCGGCCATCAGGTCCCAGCGTCCGTTGGTGGTGTGCAGCGCGGCGACCGCCGCGTGGCCGCGCAGGCGCCGCAGCACCTCCTGCGCCTGGTTGCCCTCCACCTCGATGCCCATGATGGCGCGGATGCGATGCGCCTCGGCATGGGGTTTCAGGCGCAGCGTGTAACCGACGATCACGCCGTCGCGCTCCAGGCGGGCGATGCGGTTCTGCACCGTGGCACGCGCCACGCGCAGTCTTTTCGCCAACGCACTCACCGGCATGCGCGCGTCGTCGCGCAGCAGGGCGATGAGTTCGGCATCGAGGTCGTCCACGGGGCTCTCACTATGCTTGATCGATCTGCGCAAAGTGTACGGTTTCCTGCAAAACCTTCCAGCTAGCGCTCTTCAATCTGGCAGGCGCCGAGGCAAGAATGTCTGCATTGCCGCCAGCGCGATGCGCGCGGCGGTCCCTCCCCTCATGCAGGAGCCTCGGCATGACACGCTTCATCGACCTACCCTCGATGTCGCGCCTGGTCCGTTCGATCGGCGCGGCGCGCTTTCTCGGCGAACTCGCCGATTCCCTCCACGAAGACTTCCTGCGCTGGCCGGAGTTCGACAAATCGGCCCGCGTGGCCAGCCATTCGGAACGCGGGGTCATCGAGCTCATGCCGGTGGCCGACGCGCGGCGCTACGCCTTCAAGTACGTCAACGGTCACCCATCCAACACCGCGCACCAGCTGTGCACGGTGATGGCCTTCGGCGCACTGGCCGAGGTGGACAGCGGCTACCCGCTGCTGCTGTCCGAACTGACCCTGGCCACGGCGCTGCGCACCGCGGCGACCTCGCTGATGGCCGCGCGCGCGCTGGCCCGGCCGGACTGCCGGCGCATGGCCCTGATCGGCAACGGCGCGCAGGCGGAATTCCAGGCCCTGGCCTTCCACGCGCACCTGGGCATCGAGGAAATCGCCGTGTTCGACGTCGACCCGGCCGCCACCGACAAACTGGTGCGCAACCTGGCCGACTGCCCGGGCCTGCGCCTGCGGCGCGCCGCCAGCGCGGCCGAGGCCGCGCGCGGCTGCGACATCCTCACCACCATCACCGCCGACAAGGCCCGCGCCACCATCGTCACGCCAGCCATGATCGAGCCGGGCATGCACCTCAACGCGGTGGGCGGCGACTGTCCCGGCAAGACCGAGCTGCACCCCGAGGTGCTGCTGGCCCATCGCGTGTTCGTCGAATACGAGGCACAGACCCGCGTGGAGGGGGACATCCAGCAACTGCCCGCGAACTTCCCGGTGACCGAGCTGTGGCGGGTGCTGCGCGACGAACTGCCCGGGCGCGAGAGTCCGGCGCAGGTGACGGTGTTCGACTCCGTGGGCTTCGCGCTCGAGGACTTCACCACCCTGCGCTACGTGCTCGAACAGGCCGAGCGCCACGACATCGGCTCGGACATCGAACTCGTGCCCCCGGGGGAACAGCCGAAGGACCTGTTCCGCTACGCGCGCGGCGCGCGCGCCGAAGGCGCCGCCCGCCGCGCGGCCTGACGGTCATGGCCCCCCAGCTCGCGCTCCGACCGCGCCCACTGTCGGTGCAGGCGCCGGCGGCGGTGGTGATGATCCGCCCCCATCGCTTCCACCCCAATCCGCAGACGGCCGCCGACAACGCCTTCCAGCTCGAGCCCCGCGCGCCCGCGCGGGCGCTGGCGGTGGCGGCCTACCGCGAGGTGTCGGCGGCGGCCGAGCGCCTGCAGGCCGAAGGCGTGCGCGTGCACCTGTTCGACGACACCGGGGAGCAGGACACGCCCGATTCGGTGTTCCCCAACAACTGGTTCTCCACCCATCCCGGCGGCCATGTGGCGCTGTACCCGATGTACGCGCCCAACCGCAGGCGCGAGCGTCGCGTCGACGTCATCGAACTGCTCAAGGCGCGCTACCGCGTGCAGGACGTGATCGACTATTCGGGGCTGGAGCAGGATGGACTGTTCCTCGAGGGCACGGGAGCCATGGTGCTTGACCACCTCGCGCGCGTGGCCTACGTGGCACGCTCGCGGCGTGCCGACCCGGTGGCGCTGGAGCGCTTTTGCACCCATTTCAACTACGAGCCGATGGTGTTCGATGCCCTCGACCCCTCGGGCCGTCCGATCTTTCACACCAACGTGCTGATGAGCATCGCCAGCGAGTTCGCGATGGTCGGGCTGCGCGACTTCGTGGAACCCGTGCGTGCCGCCGAGCTGCGCGCCAGGCTGAGCGAATGCGGTCGCGAGCTGATCGAGCTGGGCGCGCGCCAGGTGGCGGGATTCGCGGGCAACGCCATCGAGCTCAGCGGCCGCGGCGGCGAGCCCCTGCTGGCACTTTCACGCCGTGCGCTGGACACCCTGGAGCCGGCGCAGCGCAGGCTGATCGAGCGCTCGGCGCGCCTGCTCCCGCTGGACATCCCCACCGTCGAGCTGGCGGGAGGCTCGGTGCGCTGCATGCTGGCCGGGGTGCACCTGCAGCCGCGCTGCACCGCGCCGCGGGACACCAGGAGCGCACCGGGCGATCAGCCGGCCTCGCACAGCGCCTGCAGCAGCGCGCGGCCCTCGGGCCAGTCCCCCAGGCCGCTTTCGGCGTTGATGTGACCGCGCTCGCCCAGGTCCACCAGTTCGCCGCCCCAGACGGCTGCCTGGCGCCGCGCGTAGTCCATGCTGCCATAGGGATCGTCGCGGCTGGCGACCACCACGCTGGGGAAGGGCAGCGGCCGCTCGGGCACCGGCACGAAGCTCGCCGCGGCCGCCGGAAACGCCGGCCCGTCGGGGTCGGGCGGCGCCACCAGCAGGGCGCCGCGCACCGTGCGCCAGGTGCGCGCGGCCCAGTGGGCGCCGAGCAGGCAGCCCAGGCTGTGGGCGGCCAGCACCACCGGGCCGCCCGCGTCCGCCGCCGCGGCCTCCAGCGCCTGCAGCCAGTCCTCCAGCCGCGGCGCATTCCAGTCGCGCTGCTGCACCCGGCGCACGCGCGGGTCCTGGCGCTCCCACAGGCTCTGCCAGTGTCCGGGGCCCGAGCCCTGGATGCCCGGCAGGATCAGCACGGTGGCGCTTCGGGTGGCTTCGGGCATGGGAGATTCGGTGGTCGCGAACATCCGACGCGGGGCCGTCATCGCAGCTGCCGCGCTTCGTCGCGTGCCGCGGCAGGCCCTCGCAGGCAGCGCTCGATGGAGGCGCTCTGCTGCGCCTCGTACAGCGCGAATTCGTCGAGCGCGGCGCAGCCCAGCGCCCGTTCGAAGGCGGCGCGGGCATCGGCCGCCTGGAAGGCCCGGCGCGCCGCGTCGCCCAGGTTGGACTGGAAGATGCCGGCCGCGCTCACGGGCAGGAAGTCCTCGTACACGATGGGCCTGGCGCGCACGGCTCCGGCCGCCATCAGGGCCTCCAGATCGCCGGCGTCCACGCCGGCGGGAATCGACTCGGCGGTGCGCGCATAGTCGAAGTAGCCGAGCCCCTGCCGGCGGATCGCATCCAGGTCGTCGGGGAAGGCCTGGAACACCCGTTCCAGCCGGGCCTCGTAGTCCTCGGGCCCGGACTGCGCGCCGCCGGCATTCGCCTCGCGCAACAACTCGTCGTACAGCGCCCGCCCCTTGGGGGTCAACGCGATGCCACGCTGCTCGACTTCGCCGAAGCGGGCGGTGTGCGCGCCCATCCCCCCGGCGCCGTCACCGAAGCGGACTGGCTCGGCCAGGGCCTTGAAGCTGGTCTGGCGCAGCAGGATGGGCACCTGGCGCCGCGGCGGACCTTCGATGATCTCCTTGGCGGAGATGCCGCGCCGTGGCATCTCCTGCTGCACCGCGTCGATGTCCAGGGTGCGCGGGGTCAGGTGATTGATGTGCGGCCCGCGGAAGCACACGACATCGGCCACCAGCCGGTGCGCGTCGTGCAGGCGCCGGTAGAGCTCCAGCGGGACGGTCGCCTGGGCGTGCCACCGGAAGGTGTGCAGCAGCTCGCCCACGAAGTCCTGCGCCTGCCGTTCGTCGAAGCCTCCGCGGGCCTCGAACTCCTCGGTCAGGCGCAGGGCCCCCGGCGTGAAGATCTCGCGCGCGTCGAGACGTTGCGCGGCCAGCGCCCGCAGCCCCGGGTCCTCGATCAGATCCAGGCGCAGCAGCGAGGTGAAGATGCGAAAGGGGTTGCGCGCCAGTGCATCGGGATCGGCCGGGCGAAAGGCCGTCGAATGCACCGGTACGCCGGCGACGCTGAGGTCGTAATACCCGACGGGTTGCATGCCCATGGTGGCGAACATGCGCCGCAGCATGCCGAGTTCGCGGGCAGTGCCCAGCCGGATGGCCCCGTGACGCTCCACGCCGAGACGCACGCGCTCGGCCTCGGGCATGGGCGCGGAGTCCTCCGCGGCGCGCAGAACGCGGGCGTTCACGTCCGCCACGATGTCCAGCAGCGCGCCGTATTGCGGAACCTCGTCGCGGTACATGGCCGACATGGCCTGCGCGAAACGATCGCGGATGGCGTCCGGGGAAACGAAATCGGCGGCCGGATCGGCCGCGGGCGCGGAAGCGGAGCTCATGGACACGGGGGTTGCGGAAAGCCTGACTGCATGCATTGTGCCGCCGCCGCGCCGCAGGGGGAACCCGTCGGGTTTGCTTACGCCGAAATACCGCTGCTAGCATTTCAGCGCGTCGACGGCAGCCGCGCGTCGCCCCACGAACCGAGCCCTTGATCAGCATGCTGGAGCCCTTCATCCGGAACCATCTCATCCGGCACGCGCGTGTCGATGCCTCCAAGTTCGACAACCCCGACCTGCTGGTGGCCGAGCTCGCGCTCGATTCCCTCGGCCTGGTGGAGATGCTGTTCGAGATCGAGGAGCGCTTCGGCTTCCAGTTGTCCGACCCGATGCGCTATCAGTCGATGCGCTTCGACCAGATGGTCGGCGCCATCGAGGCCGAATTGCGCGCGCACAACGGCGGCGAGCTGCCGCAGGCGGACGCGCTTCGCGCCTCCGCCCATTCTTGATGGGCGATCCGCCGGCACCTCGCACGGCACATGTCCCGGCGCGCGCCCGCTGCGCGCGCGTCGTGGTGACCGGCATGGGCATGGTGTCGCCCCTCGGGCCGGACGTCGCGCGAAGCTTCGCCGCCGCCCTCGCCGGACGCAGCGCGGTGCGCCCCGCTCCCGGTCACCTGGCGGCCGGCCTGCCGGGCATGCTGGCGGCGCCCGCCGCGATCGAGCCGGCAGGGCTGCTCGATGCGGCCGACGCCGGGCTGGACCGCGCCACCCAGCTCGCACTGGCGGCCGCGGCGCAGGCGCTGGGCGAGGCGGGCGTCGAGTCCGCCCCGGACGACGCCGAACGCTTCGGCGTGTTCTCCGGAATCGGCTTCGGCGGGGCCTGCACGCTCGACGCGATGTACACGCGCTACGTCGGCCACCTGCTGGGCGACGCGGCCGAGCGCCGGCGCGCCACCGTGATGCACCCGCTGACGGTACCGCGCCTGATGGCCAACGCGGCGCAGGGCCTGGTGTCCATGCGCTACGGACTGCGCGGCATGGGCAACACCTACTGCGTGGCCTGCGCGTCCTCGGCCGTCGCCGCAGGCGAGGCGCTGCGCGCCATACGCGACGGCTACCTGGACGCGGCGGTGGTGCTGGGCAGCGAGGCCATGCTGACCCCCGGCTCGCTGGTGGCCTGGAACGCGCTGCGCGTGCTGGCCCGCGCCGACGCCGCCGACCCCGCCGCGAGTTGCCGCCCCTTCGACCGGCGGCGCAGCGGATTCGTGCTGGGCGAGGCCGGCGCGGCCCTGGTGCTGGAATCGGAGACGCGCGCGCGTGCGCGCGGGGCGCGCGAGCTGGCCGAGCTGGCGGGCTACGGCGCCAGCAGCGACGCCCACCACCTGACCGCGCCTTCGGTGCCGGGCCAGGTCGCGGCGATGCGCCAGGCGCTGGCACACGCGGACCTGGCGCCCGGGGACGTGGGCTACCTCAACGCCCACGGCACCGCCACCGAACTCGGCGACCTGAGCGAGGCCCAGGCCATCGTCGATGTGTTCGGCCCGCGGGGGCCGGCGGTGAGTTCCACCAAGGCCGTGCACGGCCACCTGATCGGCGCCGGCGGCGCGGTGGAACTCATCCTGGCCATCCAGGCGCTGCGCACCGGCAGGCTGCCGCCCGGCGCACATCTGGAGCAGCCCGACCCCCGCTGCGCCGGGGTGGACCTGATCGCGGGAGCCGCGCGCGACGCCGCCGGGATCCACGCGGTGATGTCGAACTCCTTCGCCTTCGGCGGCAGCAACGCCTGCCTGGTCGCGCGCCGTGCCACCACGCAGGCGCTGGCGGCGGACCCGCCGTGAAGCGCAACGCGCCGCCGCGGTACGGCACGGCACGGCGCATCGGGCGCCGGCTGCTGGCGCACTTCTGGCTCAAGAGCCTGGGCACGACGGCGATCATGACGGGCTTTTTCATCGTCTACTTCCAGCTGCTGCGCCATCCCTGGGGCCACGTGAGCACCATCCCTCTCACCGCGGTGGATCGCTGGATCGGCTTCCAGCCCTGGGCGCTGCCGCTGTACCTGTCGCTGTGGGTCTACGTGTGCGCGCCGGCCATGCTGCTGGACTGCCGGCGCGAGCTGCTGCGCTACGCCGCGGGCATCGGCGGGGTATGCGCGGTCGGCCTGGGCATCTTCGCCCTGTGGCCGACGCGGATTCCGCCGATGCAGGCAGACTACGCGGGCCATGCTGGCTTCGCGCTGCTGCGCGGCATCGACGCCTCCGGTAACGCCTGTCCGTCGCTGCACGTGGCCTCCGCGGTGTTCGCCGCGCTGGCGCTGGAGCGCGTGCTGCCGGGCATCGGCCTGGGCCGGCGCTGGCGCTGGCTGAGCTGGGCCTGGTGCGCGCTGATCGTCTACTCCACCATGGCGGTCAAGCAGCACGTGCTGATCGACGTGGCCTGCGGAGCCCTGCTGGGAGCCGCAGGCGCCCTGGCTGCTCGCCGGATTTCGGGTGCTCCGGGCTATGATTCCGCCTTGAACGATTGATGTTTTGTACCCTAGCACCCATGTCCACGCCATCCGCAACCCCGTCCCGGGTCGATCCGCAATTCCTGCTGGAAGTCGGTGACCTCATCGCCGAGTCCCTGGAACTGGACGTGGCCGGGGCCGACATCGACCCCGACGCCCCGCTGTACGGCGACGGACTCGGGCTGGACTCCATCGACATCCTCGAAGTGGCGCTGGTGATCTCCAAGAAGTACGGCGTGCAGTTGCGCGCCGACGACGCCGACAACCATCGCATCTTCAGCTCGCTGCGCCAACTCGCCGGCCACGTCGCGAGGCTGCGCACGACGTGAGGAGCCCGGGCATGCGACGAATCCTGCGCGGCCTCGTGGCTCTGGGATGCGTCGCGTATCCGCTGGTGGCGCTATGGGCAGGGCGTCACGGTCAACCGCGCTTCGCCGACCTCGCGCTGGCCGAGCATCTGGGCAGCATGCTGGTGCTCGGCGCGTTGTTCGGCAACACCCTGCGCCCGGGGCGCACGGCGCTGGTCACGCGCTTCGCGGCCGCGCGTCAGCCCGCGATGTCGCCGCGCCTGCGGCGCTACACGCGCGGCGTGACGGCGGCCTGGACCCTGTTCTTCGCGGCCATGGCCGCGGTTTCGGTGCTGCTGTTCGTGCTGGGCCCGCTGCGCGACTGGGCCTGGTTCGCCAGCGTGGGCACGCCCTTGCTGGTGGGGTCGATGTTCGTGCTCGAGTACCTGGCCCGTCGGGCATGGCTCGACGCGCACGAGCAGGCCGGCCCCTTCGAGGCCATCCGCGCCTACATGGCCTACCGCATGGGGGCCGGGCGATGAGCGCAGCGAGGAGGGTGGTTCCCAGGAGCGCCGCGCACGGCCGCTCCGAAGCGGCGCTCCACTCCCTCGGGGAGTCGAGCGCAGCGAGGAGGGTAGTTCCATGACCGACACGCTGCCCCTGCTGTCGCGCGACGACCCGGAGGCCGTCGTCGCCTGGCGCGCGGGGCGGCCGATCCGCGTGGCCGAGTTCCTGGCCGACACGGCGCGCGTGGCGCATGCCCTGCCCGACGGAGCCCACGTGCTCAACGCCTGCCAGGACCGCTACCACGTGGCCGTGGGCTTCGCCGCGGCCGCGGTGCGCGACAAGATCACCGTGCTGCCGTCCACGCGCACCCCCGACGCCGTGCGCCGGCTGCGCGAGACCATGCCCGACCTGTTCGCGCTGGTCGACGGCGCCGGCGGCACGGAACTGGATCTGCCGCGCCTGGACTACCCCGAGGCGCCCGCGCGGGGCGGGACGGCGGCGCCGATGCCCATGCCGCGCATTCCCGCGCGGCGGGTGGTCGCCAAGGTCTGCACCTCCGGCTCCACCGGCGCGCCGCTGCCCCACGACAAGACCTGGGGCGCGCTGGTGGCCTGCATCCGCGCGGGTCGCGACCGCCTGGGCCTGCCGCCGCGCACCACGCTGGTGGGCACGGTGCCGGCGCAGCACATGTACGGTTTCGAGTCCACGCTGCTGATGGCCCTGCACGGCGAGCTGGCGCTGAGCTCGGCGCACCCCTTCTACCCCGCCGACATCGTCGAGGAGCTCGCCCGCGTGCCGGCACCGCGCCTGCTGGTGACCACCCCGGTGCACCTGCGGGCGCTGCTGGCCTGCGGCCTGGACATCCCGCCGCTGGCCCTGGTGCTGTGCGCCACGGCCCCGCTGGCCACGGACCTGGCGCACGAGGTCGAGGCGCGCACCGGCGCCCCGCTGGTCGAGATCTACGGTTCCACCGAAACCGGGCAGATCGCCACTCGCCGCACCTCGCGCGGCGACGCCTTCACGCTGCTGGACGGGGTCGCGCTGGTGCCGCAGGCGCAAGGCCTGGCGATGGCCTCGGGCGGGCACCTCGCCGTGCCGACGCCGATGCACGACGTCATCGAACCCCTGGGTGGCGGGGATTTCCGGCTGCACGGACGCGGCGCGGACATGGTCAACGTGGCCGGCAAGCGCAGCTCGCTGGCGCATCTGAACCACCAGCTGTGCAGCATTCCCGGCGTGCTGGACGGCGCCTTCTTCGCCCCCGACCGCGGCCCCGGGCAGGGCGTGGACCGGCTCATGGCCTTCGTGGTCGCGCCGGGGCTGAGCGCGCGCTCGCTGCGCCAGGCGCTGCGCGAGCGCATCGACCCCGCCTTCCTGCCCCGCCCGCTGGCGCTGCTGCGGGAACTGCCGCGCAACGCCACCGGCAAGCTGCCGCGCGCGGAACTGGCCGCGCTGGCGCTGCGGCACGGCGCATCCGCCGAGGCCTGCGACGATGACGACTGAAACCCCGCTCGGGCCCTACGCGCCGGATCATCCGGCCTTCGCGGGGCACTTCCCCGGCAACCCCATGGTGCCCGGCGTGCTGCTGCTCGACGCGGCGGTGCACGCCTTGTGCGAGACCATGCCGGCGGGCGCGATCGGGCTGCGCATCGACCGTGTCAAGTTCACCGGCACGGTGCGCCCCGGCGAAGCCCTGAGCGTGCACGGCGAACCCGGAGCGCACGCGGCCTTCGACGTGCGCCAGGACACGCGCGTGGTCGCCAGCGGCTGGTTCGCGCCGGCGCCCGCGTCGGGCGAGCCGCCATGAGCGCAGCGAGGAGGGTATTTTCATGATCAGCCGGCGCCCGGCCTCGTGGACCCGGGACCACGAGCGCAGCAGCGTCTCCATGCTGCGTCTGATGACCTGGATCTCGCTGCGCCTGGGCCGCCGCCCGGCGCGCGTGGTGCTGGTGGGCATCTGCCTGTACTTCCTGGTCTGCGCGCCCAGCGCGCGGCGCGCGTCCGGCGCCTACCTGGAGCGTGCCCTCGGCCGCCGGCCGCGCTGGCACGACCGCTTCGCGCACATCCACAGCTTCGCCTCGACCATCCACGACCGCGTGTTCCTGCTGCACGAGCGCGCCGACCTGTTCGACATCCGCGCCCGCGGCACCGAGCACGTCGAGGCGGCTGTCGCGCCGGGACGCGGGGCGCTGCTGCTGGGCGCCCACTTCGGCAGTTTCGAGGTGCTGCGCGCGGTGGGCCAGCTGCGCGGGCTGTCGGTCTCCCTGCTCATGTATCCGGACAACGCGCGCAAGATCAACGCGGCGCTGCGCGCCATCAACCCGCAAGCGCAACAGGGCATCATCGCGCTGGGTCAGCCGGACTCCATGCTGCGGGTCAGCGAAGCGCTCGACGCCGGGAACATCGTGGGCATCCTCGCCGACCGCTCGCTGCACGAGGACGCGACCGCGCGCCGCGAATTCCTGGGCGCCGAGGCCGCGTGGCCCGTCGGGCCCCTGCGCATCGCCGCGCTGCTGCGCCGACCGGTGGTGTTCATGGCCGGCATGTACCGCGGCGACAACCGCTACGAGGTGGTGTTCGAGCCGCTGGCGGACTTCTCCGAGGTGGAGCGCGGCGCGCGCGCCGCCGCGCTGGACCGTGCCCTCGACACCTACGTGGACCTGCTCGAGGGGCACTGCCGCGCCGCGCCCTTCAACTGGTTCAATTTTTTCGATTTCTGGGCCTCGGCGCGGGCCGCGCCGGCCCCGGAGGCGAGGCCGTGAGCCGGCACGATCCCCACGGTCTCGACGCTGCACGCCCGGCATGGCGGCCTCGGCGCCGCGGCGTGCTGGGCGTCCTGGCGCTGGCCGCGCTGGCGGCGCTGGGCGGGACGCAGGCCCTGGCCGCCCCGCCCTGGGACCTGGCCGCCTTGATGCGTCTGATGGCCGCGCGCAAGTCCGGCGAAGCGCGGTTCCGCGAGACCAAGACCGTGGCCATGCTGGACGCGCCCGTCACGTCCTCCGGCATCCTGCGCTTCGCGGCGCCGGACATGCTGGAAATGCACACCCTCGAACCCAGCCCGCAGCGCCTGGTGGTGCGGGGCCGGCAGGTCAGCGTGGAACTCGACGGCCGATCGCGCCAGTTCGACCTCGACCAGGCGCCCGCGGTGGGCGCGCTGGTCGAGGGCATCCGCGCCACCCTGGTCGGCGACCTCGCCGGGCTGCAGCGGGCCTACCACGCGCGCCTGCAGGGCGAGCGCGCGCGCTGGACCCTGGTGCTGGTGCCGCGCCTGCCGGCGGCGCGCGCGCGGGTCAGCGAGATCGACGTCAGCGGCTCGGAAGCTTCCGTGCGCGAAATCGCCGTGTTCCAGGCCGACGGCGATCGCTCGTGGATGCGCATTCACGAACTGTCCCGGCCGTGAACCGCAGGCGCGCGGCCATCGTGCTGGCCTGGGTGGCGCTGCTCGGCATCGCGCTGGGCCTGGCGCTGCGCGCGCGCTTCACGGCCGACATGTCCGCCTTCCTGCCCCACGCACCCGACGCGAGCCAGCGCGTGCTGGTCGACCAGCTGCGCGACGGGCTGGTGTCGCGCGTGCTGCTGGTGGGCATCGACGGCGCCACGCCGGGGGTCCGGGCCGAGCTGTCGACCCGCCTGGCGACGCGCCTGCGCGCGCTGCCGGATTTCGCCTCGGTGAGCAACGGCCGCACGGACCGCGGCGGCGAGGACTTCGCGCTGGCCTTCGCGCATCGCTACCTGCTGAGCCCGGCGACCGACGCGCGGGCCTTCAGCGCCGCCGCGCTGCACCGCGCCATCGGCGATTCCATCGCGCAACTGGCCGGCCCGCTGGGCGACGGCCTGAAGTCCCTGCTGCCCGCGGACCCGACCGGCGCCACGCTACGCTTCCTCGGCGCCGTCCAGCCGCCGGCGCAGCCCCGACGGCTGGACGGCGTGTGGGCCTCGCCGGACGGCGCGCGCGCGCTGCTGCTGGTGATCACCCGCGCCTCGGGCACGGACATCGATGCCCAGCAGGCCGCGCTGCGCGTGCTGCGCGCCAGCTTTGCCCAGGAGCGCGAGGCCCTGGGCGCGACGGCCGCCGGGGCCTCGCTGGTGGTCAGCGGGCCGGCGGTGTTCGCCACCTATTCGCGCGGGGTGATCGAGCGCGCGGTGACCCGCGTGAGCCTGCTCGGGGCGGCCCTGATCGTCGCGCTGCTGCTGCTGGTGTACCGGTCGACGGTTCTGCTGCTGCTCGGGCTGCTGCCGGTGCTCACCGGCATCGTCGTCGCCACCGCCGCGGTGGGCGTGGGCTTCGGCGTGGTGCAGGGCATCACGCTGGGCTTCGGCACCGCGCTGATGGGCGAGGCGGTGGACTATTCCATCTACCTGTTCGTGCAGTCGGGCCCGGAGGGTGCCGCCGAAGCACCGCCCGACGCACGCGCCGCGCGCCTGGCCTGGGTGCGCCGCTTCTGGCCCACCGTGCGCCTGGGCATGTTGACCTCGATGATCGGTTTCGCCAGCCTGCTGTTGTCCGACTTCCCCGGGCTGGCGCAGATCGGCGCCTATTCCATGGTCGGGGTGTTCGCGGCGGCCCTGGTCACTCGCTTCGTGCTGCCCGAGCTGATGCCGCCGGGCCTGGCGGTGCGCGACCTGTCGCGCGCCGGTCTGCGCCTGGAGCGCGGCGTGCGCGGGCTGCGGCGCCTGCGGCGGCCGCTGGCGCTGCTGGTGCTGGCCTCGGCCGCGCTGCTGCTGGCGCAGCGCCACCATGTGTGGGACGACCGCCTGGGCGCGCTCAGCCCGATTCCCCAGCCCATGCTCGATGCCGACGCCACGCTGCGCGCCCAGATCGGCGCGTCCGACTCCGGCGACCTGGTGGCCGTGCGCGGCGCCAGCCAGGAGGCGGTGCTGCAGGCGGCCGAAGCGCTGGCCCCACGCTTGCGGACCCTGCGCGAGCGGGGGCTGATCGGCGGCTTCGACAGCCCCGCGCGCTACCTGCCCAGCATGCGCACCCAGCGCGCGCGCCAGGCCGCGCTGCCCGACTCCGCCCGTCTCGAGGCCGAACTGCGCGTGGCGGTGAAGGGACTTCCGGTGAAGGCCGAACGATTCCGGCCCTTCGTGACCGACGTGCAGGCCGCACGCCATGCCCCGCTGCTCACCCGCGCGGACCTGGCCCACAGCTCCTTCGCGCTGGCGCTGGACGGCATGCTGCTACGCGACCGACACGGCGGCTGGACGGCGCTGCTGCCGCTGCGCGCACCGGCCGGCTCGCCCATCGACCTGGCGCGAGTGCGCGATGCGCTGCGCGGCAGCGGGGCCATCGTCGTGGACCTGGGCGCGACCAGCAACCAGCTCTACCAGCGCTACCTGCGCACCGCCATCGGACTGTCGCTGGCCGGGGTGCTCGGCATGGCCGCGTTGCTGCTGCTGGCGCTGCGCTCCGCGCGCCGCGTGGCCCGGGTGCTCGCACCGCTGCTGGCGGCGGTCGTGGTGGTGGCCGCGGGCCTGGTGCTGCTCGGCCAGCGACTCAACCTGCTGCATCTGGTGGGCATGATGCTGGTCATCGCCGCGGGGTCGAACTACGCGCTGTTCTTCGACCGCGGCCAGCGGCACGGGGGCATCACGCCGCGGACCCTGGCCTCGCTGGTGTTCGCCAACCTCGGCACGGTGGCCGGTTTCGGACCGCTTTTGCTGTCCGGCGTGCCGGTGCTGGCCTCGCTGGGGGCGACGGTCGCCCCGGGGGCGCTGCTGGCGCTGGTGTTCTCGGCCGCGCTGTCCGAGGACGACCATGGGGGACCGGCGTGAGCAGGCGCGTGCCGCGGGAATCCGGAACCCTCGAGCCGGGCGCGCACGGGGCCGCGACGCAGGCGCCGCGCCGGGGTCTGGCCGGCGTGCCGCCGATCCTGCTCGGCGTGGGCGGTGTGCACGCGGCCGCGCTGGCCGGCGTGCTGGCGGCGCCGGCGGCGTGGCCGTGGGCGCTGGGCGCGGCCCTGGGCAGCCACGCGCTGGTCACCGCGCTGAGCCTGACTCCGCGCACCGGGCTGCTGGGTCCGAACCTGACGCGCCTGCCCCCGCCGTGCGCCGCGCGCGGCGAGATCGGGCTCACGATCGACGACGGCCCCGAGCCTCGCGTGACCCCGGCGGTGCTCGACCTGCTGGACGCCCACGGCGCCAAGGCCAGCTTCTTCTGCATCGGCGAGCGTGTGGCACGCCACCCCGAACTGGCGCGCGAGATCGTGCGCCGCGGTCACCGCGTGGAAAACCATTCGGCGCGCCACCGCCACGACTTCGCGCTGCTCGGCCCGCGAGGCTATCGCGCCGAGCTGGCCGCCGGACAGGCGCTGATCCAGGCGGCCACCGGTGTGGCGCCGAGCTACTTCCGCGCCCCGGCCGGGTTTCGCAACCCCTGGTGCTGGCCGGCGCTGCGCGATGCGGACCTGCGCCTGGCCTCGTGGACCCGGCGCGGCTTCGACACCCGCGAGCGCGACCCCGCGCGGGTGCTGGGCCGGCTCACCCGCGGGCTGGCCGCCGGCGACATCCTGCTGCTGCACGACGGGCATGGCGCCGCCGGCAGCCACGACGGCGCGGTGCTGCTGCGGGTGCTGCCGGACTTGCTGGGGCTGCTGCGCGAGCGCTCGCTGCGCGCGGTGGCGCTTCCGGTGCCGCCCGAGGGCCATGCCTGAGCGACGCCGCGGCTTGGTTACAGTTGCAAGGCATCATGGACCGCTCGCCCCTTCCGCTTCCCCCCCTGCGCCTCGCGCACGCCACCGCGACCAGTTGCCTGGGCCACGGCCTGGCGGCGCACGCGGCCGCGCTGCGCGCCGGGCGCAGCGGGCTCAAGCCCTGCGATTTCGACATCGTCGAGCTGCCCACCTGGATCGGCGAGGTGCCCGGGGTGGACGCCGTGGACCTGGGCGAGGCCCCGGTGCGCGGACTGGACGGATTCGACTGCCGCAACAACCGGCTGGCCGAACTGGCGCTGCGCCAGGACGGCTTCGCGCAGGCGGTGGAACAGGCCGCTGCGCGCCACGGCGCGCAGCGCGTGGGCGTGTTCGTCGGCACCAGCACCTCGGGCATCCTGCAGACCGAGCTGGCCTACCGGCGCCGCGACGCGCGGGGCGCCCTGCCCGCGGATTTCCAGTACGAGGGCACCCAGAGCAACGCCTCGCTGGCCGACTTCGTGGCGCGGCGCCTGCAGCTGCGGGGCCCGAGCTTCGTGATCTCCTCCGCCTGTTCTTCCAGCGCCAAGGTGTTCGCCACCGCGCAACGCATGATCGCCGCCGGGCTGATCGACTGCGCGGTGGTGGGCGGCGTGGACTCCCTGTGCCTGACCACGCTGTACGGCTTCCACGCGCTGGAGCTGCTGTCGCAGGAGCCCTGCCGTCCCTTCGACGCCGCGCGCAAGGGCCTGTCGCTGGGCGAGGCGGGCGCCTTCGCGCTGCTCGAGCGCGTGCCCGCGCGCCCGGCCGACGACGACGTGCTGCTGCTGGGCTGCGGCGAGTCCAGCGACGCGTACCACATGTCCTCGCCCCACCCGGAAGGCCTCGGCGCGCGCCTGGCCATGCAGCAGGCGCTGCGCCAGGCGGGCGTGCGCGCGCCCGACATCGACTACATCAACCTGCACGGCACCGCCACGCCCAGCAACGACATGGCCGAGAGCCGCGCCGTGAGCGCGCTGTTCGAGCCCGGCTCGGTGTGCAACTCCACCAAGGGTGCCACCGGACACACCCTGGGTGCCGCCGGCGGACTGGAGGCGGTGATCTGCCTGCTGGCGTTGCGCCAGGGCTTCGTGCCCGCCAGCCCGGGCACGCGCGAGCCGGACCCGGCCATCGCCGGCGCGCTGGGCTATCGACTCGACGCGGGCGAGGCCGAACTGGACTTCGCGATGAGCAATTCCTTCGGCTTCGGCGGCACCAACTGCTCCCTCGTTCTGGGTCGCGGCGACGCGTGGATGGCGCGCGATGCGCGAGCGACGCCCGCGGAGGTTGTCCCATGAACGCCCCCCAGGCGCGGGCGCTGCAGGCCTGGATCGGCGGCGTCGGGCTATTGGGGCCGGGCCTGCCCGACTGGCCGGGCGCGGCCGCGATCCTGCGCGGCGACGCCGCCTACCGGCCGGCGCGCACCGAGTTCCCGCCGCCGCAGGGGCTGCCGCCGGCCGAGCGGCGGCGCGCGACCGCGGCGGTCAAGCTGGCGCTGGCCACCGGCGCCCAGGCGCTGGCCATGGCCCGGCGCGACGCCGCGGACCTGCGCACGGTGTTCGCGGCCTCCAGCGGCGACGCCGCCAATTGCCACGCGCTGTGCGAGGCCCTGGCCTCGGAAGACCGCCTGATCTCCCCCACCCGGTTCCACAACTCGGTGCACAACGCGGCCTCGGGCTACTGGGGCATCGCCACCGGCTCGATGGCCGCCTCGGCGGTGCTGTGCGCGCCGCACGATGCCAGCTTCGCCGCCGGACTGCTGGAGGCCATGGTGCAGATGCACACCAGCGGCGGGGACGTGCTGCTGCTGGCCTGCGACACCGAATACCCGGAACCGCTGCGCAGCGTCAGGCCCATCGCGGACGGCTTCGGCGTGGCCCTGCTGCTGAGCCGGGAGCCCGGCCCGTCGTCGACCGCGCGCATCGCCGTCGACGCGGCCGCCGCCTTCACCGACGAGCCCGCGCACACGCTGGCGCAGCCGGAACTCGAGGCGCTGCGCCGCGGCATTCCGACGGCACGCTCGCTGAGCCTCCTGCAGCGCCTGGCGCGCGGCGAGCCGGGCCGCCTGGTGCTGGAGCAGCAGGCCGGGCAGAACCTGGCGGTCGACGTGCAGCCATGCTGAGCCGGCCCGCGCCCCTGTTCGACCACGCCTGGATCGCCGCGCGCCTGCCCCATGCGGGGGCCATGTGCCTGCTCGACGACGTGCTCGCCTGGGACGCCTCGCACGTGGTGTGCAGCGCCGACGACCAGCGCCGGCCCGACCATCCGCTGCGCCAGTTCGGGCGCCTGGGGGCGGCCTGCGGCATCGAATACGCGGCGCAAGCGATGGCCGTGCACGGCGCGCTGCTCGCGCCGGCGCAAGGCGGCGTGCGCCCCGGCATGCTGATCAGCGCGCGCAGCGTGCAACTGCACGTGGACCGGCTGGACGATCTGCCGCAGCCGCTGCAGGTGCGCGCCGAACGCCTGCAGGCGGGCGAGGATCTGCTGATCTACGGGTTCAGCCTGCACAGCGCCGGGCGCCTGTTGCTGCAGGGCAGGGCCTCGGTGCTGCTCGGCCCCGACACGACAGCGCCCGCGGCGCCGGCCGCGCCCCGCGTTTCCGATTCCCTTCCCCGAGGTCGCGCATGAGCCCGGCGAGCACCGAACGTTATCGCGGCCCGCGCCGCGCCCTGGTCACCGGGGGCAGCGGCGGCATCGGCGCCGCCATCTGCGCGGCCCTGGCGCGCGCCGGCCTGCAGGTCATCGTGCACGCCAACTCGCGGCTGGAGCGGGCGCGGGAGCTGGCCGAGGGCCTGCGCGGGCAGGGTCACGAGGCGCAGGCGGTGGCCTTCGACCTGCGCGACGCCGAGGCCACCGCGCGCGGCGTGGCCGGGCTGCTGGAGCAGGCCCCCGTGCAGGTGCTGGTGAACAACGCCGGGGTACACGACGACGCGGTGTTTCCGGGCATGAGCGCGCAGCAGTGGGAGCGCGTGATGGACGTCAGCGTCAACGGCTTCTACCGCGTCACCCAGCCGCTGCTGCTGCCGATGATCCGCAGCCGCTGGGGGCGGGTGATCAGCATCACCTCGGTCGCGGCCATCGCCGGCAACCGCGGCCAGGTCAACTATGCCGCGGCCAAGGGCGCGCTGCACGCCGCCACGCGCTCGCTGGCGCTGGAGGTGGCCAGCCGCGGCATCACGGTCAACGCGGTGGCGCCGGGGATCATCGCCACGCCGATGAGCGAAGGCGCGTTCGACGACGCGGCCATCTCCCGCCTGGTTCCCGCGCAGCGCGCCGGGCGCCCCGAGGAGGTGGCCGATCTGGTCGCCTTCCTGGCCTCGGACCAGGCCGGCTACATCAACGGCCAGGTGATCTCGATCAACGGCGGGATGATCTGACGATGCGACGCGACAGCAGCAGCGGGATGCGCGCCAGGAAGCCGAGCACCAGGCGCAGGTGCATCCAGCTCAGCAGGGTGTTGTCGCGCAGGTAGCGAAAGTGCGAGACCCCGCCTTCCTCGGGGCGCAGGTAGCGCACCGGGGCCGGCAGGTTCACCGCGGGCACCCCGGCCCAGCTCAGGCGCACCACGGCCTCCGGGTCGAAGTCGAAGCGGCGCATCCAGCGTTGCCCGCGCATCACCGCGCGGAGCGCCTCGATGGGGTAGACGCGAAAACCGTACAGGGAGTCGCCGATGCCGGCGCCGAAGGTCTCCAGGCGCGCCCAGGCGTTGGACACCTTGCGCCCCTGCACGCGCAGTTGCGGCGCATCGGCGGCGAACACCGGGTTGCCCAGGATCATCGCCTCGGACCGCCGGCGCGAGCACTCCATGAAGTCGGCGATGCGATCGGCCGGATGCTGGCCGTCCGAGTCCATGGTCAGGGCGTGGGTGAAGCCGGCCGCCGACGCCGCATCCAGCCCGGCCAGCACCGCGGCGCCCTTGCCCTGGTTGCGCGGCAGCACGATCAGATGCAGTCGCGGGTCGGCTCGCGCCCAGTCGGCCAGGCCCTCGGCGCTGCCGTCGGTGCTGCCGTCGACCACCACCCAGACCGGGGCCCAGGCCGCGCGTGCCGCGCGCACCGTGTCGAACACGGCGGGGCCGGGATTGAAGCTGGGAATGAGCACCAGGTGGGTGGTGCTCGGCGCGGGCCCGGCGTCGGGGTCGTAGGGGAGCTCGGACATGGGGTTCAGGCGCGGGACGACGGATCGGGCGGGGCGCCGACCTCGGCCGCGCCTCCGAGGGCTTCGCGAAAGTAGGCGTCGAGTTCCTGCACGAAATCCTGCGCGTGGCGCGGCGGGTCGAAACGCCGGCCCAGGCGCACACGATAGCGGATGGGCAGGCGCGGAACCTCGCGCAGCGCCCAGCGCTTGCCCAGGAACGGGGAATCGGCCTCGATCAGCACGGTCTGCACCGGCACCGCGGCCTGCTTGGCGATCAGCGCCACCATGCCGCGGATGGGCCCGATCGGCTCGGCGCTGCTGCGCGTGCCCTCGGGAAACAGCAGCAGGCTGCTCCCCGCGCGCAGCTCGGCCACGGCCAGCTCGATCATGCGCCGCAGGTCGTCGTTCGGAATGTAGCCCGCCAGCCGGGCACCGGCGCCCAGCACGGGATTGGCCAGCAGGCCTGCCTTCATCACGCAGGTCGGCCCGGACAGACGCGACAGCACCAGCACGGCGTCGATCAGCGAGGGATGGTTGGGCGCCAGGATCATCGGCCCCTGATCGCGCAGCGCGTCCAGCGCGGACAGGTCGAAGCGGCAGGCGCCGATGCGGCGCAACAAGCCGAGGTAGGCGCGAAAGCCGGCATGGATCACCGCGCGCCCGGCGGCGTGCGCGGCACGCGGTGGCAGCAGGGCTCCGAGCAGAAGCGCCGGCGGCGTCCACGCCAGACCCATGATCGCGAAGACCGCCAGCCCCAGGTAGCTGCGCAGGGCGTCGAGCACGGAGGGAAAGCGCACGGGCGATGGGGCGGAAGGAATGGCCAAGGGAACGAGGGGCTCCGCATCTTAGGCCCGAGGCGCCGCGCAGGGCGTCGCTCGAGGGCGCTCGCGCGCGACAATGGGGCGCTCACGGCACGAGGGCCGCGAGCCCCGACGGAGCGTAGCGAGGAGGGTTGTTCCATGAACGTGGTGGATACGCAGTACGGCCGTACCGGTCAACTGACGGCGGCGCTGGCCGGCGGCCAGGTGTCCGCCGCCGAACTCACCGAGGCGGCCATCGCGCGCATCGAGCGCTTCGAGCCCCTGTTGCATGCCGTGTGCGTGCGCGACTTCGCGCGCGCCCGCGACGCCGCGCGCGAGGCCGACCGGGCGCTGGCCCGGGGCGAGCGCCGTCCGCTGCTGGGGGTGCCGCTGCTGGTCAAGGAGTCGTTCAACGTGGCGGGCCTGCCCACCACCTGGGGCTTCCCGCAGCACAGCGACTTCGTGGCCGACCAGGACGCGCTGGTGGTGGCCCGCGCCAAGGCGGCCGGGGCGGTCGTGCTGGGCAAGACCAACGTGCCCGTGGGCCTGGGCGACTGGCAGAGTTACAACGAGATCTACGGCACCACCAGCAACCCCTGGGATCTCGCCCGCTCTCCGGGCGGCTCCTCGGGCGGGTCGGCGGCCGCGCTCGCGGCCGGGTACGCGCCGCTCGCGCTGGGCTCCGACATCGGCGGCTCGCTGCGCGTGCCGGCCCACTTCTGCGGCGTGTTCGCGCACAAGCCCAGCCTGGGCATCGTGCCGGGACGCGGACACCTGCCGCCGCCCTTCGCCGCGCTGCCCGATACGCCCGATCTGGCCGTGGTGGGCCCGATGGCGCGCTGCGCCACCGACCTCGAGTTGCTGCTCGACGTGATGGCCGGCCCCGACGAGTGGGACCTGGGCGTGGCCTACCGGCTGGAGCTGCCGCCGCCGCGCCACAGGCGCCTGGCGCAGCACCGCGTGCTGGTTGTCGACCGCCATCCGCTGGTGCCGACCTCGGACGCCGTGCGACAGGCCATCGACCAGCTCGCCACCCGGCTTGCCGGCAGCGGCGTGCAGGTGTCCCGGCACAGCGAATTGCTGCCGGATCTGGCCGATTGCGGGCGCCTGTACGGACGCATGCTGCTGTCCTTCTTCGCCGCCAACCTTCCCGAGCCGGGCTACGCCGAGCTGCGGGAGCAGGCGGCGCGGCTACCCGCCGGCGACACCACGGCGCGGGCCGAGCGCCTGCGCGCCAGCGTGCTCAGCCATCGCGATTGGATCGCGGCCAGCCAGCAGCGCAACCGTCTGCGCGCGCGATGGCGCGAGTTCTTTCGCGCCTTCGACGCGCTGATCTGCCCGGTTTCGCCCGTCGTCGCGTTCGCGCACGACCACTCCGACATGGAGGGCCGGCGGCTCGACATCGACGGCGTCGAAGTGCCCTACGGCGACCAGATCGCCTGGTCGGGCCTGGCCACGCTGCCCGGTCTGCCGGCCACCGCGATACCCATCGCGCGCTCGGAGCAGGGACTGCCCATCGGCGTGCAGATCATCGGGCCCTGGCTGGAAGATCGCACGCCGCTGCGCCTGGCCCAGCTGCTGGAGGCCGAGTTCGGCGGCTTCACGCCGCCCCCGCTCAGCCCGGATGCACCACCACCAGCAAGGCGCTAGCCGGCGTCTTGCCGACATTGCTGATGGCATGCGCGACGTCGGCCGCGTAGCGCGCGGTCTCTCCATGGCGTACGCGGCGCTCGTCGGAGCCGCTGCGCACGGTGAGCGCTCCGCTCAGCACCGACAGGTGTTCCTGCGTGCCGGCCTCGTGCGGCTCGGAGGCGAGCACGCCCCCGGGCTCCACGCTCAGCTCGTACCACTCGAAACCCCCGGCCAGGTCGATGGGGCCCAGGATGCGCAGCGCGCAATGCCCGTCCGGGCTCCTCAGCGCCGGAATCGCATGCGGGGCCACCAGGGTGATGCCGGTGTCGGGTCGCGCCGGGGCGCCGCCTGCCAGCAGCTCGCCCAGCGGCACGCCCAGCGCATTGGCCAGACGCCACAGCACCGCCACCGTGGGGTTGGCCAGATTGCGCTCGATCTGCGACAACATCGACTTCGACACCCCGGCGCGGCGCGACAGCTCGTCCAGCGACAGGCGCTGACGCTGGCGCAGGCCCTGCAGTGCCGCGCCGACCGCCGGCGGACCTTCGCCCGACGCGGATGGGGAATTCTCGACGGATGATTGCGCCATGGGCTGACGTTCTGTATAGTGCACAACATGTTCGCTATGGTGAACATGTTCGATTTATCGATCAGATCCTACCACCCGGGCCTCCTCGAGACATCCATGTCCGACACCGACGCTTTCTACGCCTCCATCCGCCGCGAGCTCGACGCCGTGCGGGCGGCCGGCCTGTTCAAGGATGAACGCATCATCGCCTCGCCGCAGGGTGCGCGGGTGCGCATCGCCGACGGGCGCGAGGTCATCAACCTTTGCGCCAACAACTACCTGGGTCTGTCCTCGCATCCGCGGGTCATCGAGGCCGCGCACGAGGCGCTCAGCAGCCACGGCTTCGGCCTGAGTTCGGTGCGCTTCATCTGCGGCACCCAGGACCTGCACAAGACCCTGGAGCGCCGGCTGTCGGCCTTCCTGGGCACCGAGGACACCATCCTCTACGGCTCGGCCTTCGACGCCAACGGCGGTCTGTTCGAGACCCTGCTCGGCCCCGAGGACGCGGTGATCAGCGACACCCTGAACCACGCCTCCATCATCGACGGCATCCGCCTGAGCAAGGCGCGGCGCCTGCGCTACGCGCACGACGACATGGCCAGCCTGCGCTCCCAGCTGGCGCAGGCGCGCGCCGACGGGGCGCGCCACCTGCTGGTGTTCACCGACGGCGTGTTCTCCATGGACGGCACCATCGCCCGGCTCGACGAGATGCGCGGCCTGTGCGACGAGTTCGGCGCCCTGCTGGGCATCGACGAATGCCACGCCAGCGGCTTCCTGGGCACGCGCGGGCGCGGCACCCACGAACTGCGCGGGGTGTTCGGGCGCGTGGACATCATCACCGGCACGCTGGGCAAGGCGCTGGGCGGCGCCTCGGGCGGGTTCACCAGCGCGCGCGCCGAGGTGGTGGCGCTGCTGCGCCAGCGCTCGCGCCCCTACCTGTTTTCCAACACCGTGGCACCGGCCATCGTGGGCGCGTCGATCGCGGTGCTGGACATCCTGGAGGGCAGCACCGAACTGCGCGACCGCCTGGAGCACAACACGCGATTCTTCCGCGCCGGCATCGAACAGCTGGGCTTCGAGGTCAAGTCCGGTACCCACCCCATCGTGCCGATCATGGTGCACGACGCCGCCAAGGCGCAGCGCCTGGCCGCGCGCCTGCTCGAGCTCGGCGTGTACGTGGTGGGCTTTTTCTACCCGGTGGTGCCGCAGGGCCAGGCGCGCATCCGCGTGCAGCTCAGCGCCGTGCACGACACGCCCACGCTGCAGCAGGCGCTGGACGCCTTCGCGCAGGCCGGCCGGGAACTGGGGCTGATCGCATGAGTACGCCCACGCGCACGCACAGCCCCAGGATCCTGATCATCGGCGCCAACGGCCAGATCGGCTCCGAACTCAGCCTGGCGCTGGCGCGGCGCCACGGCGACGAGCAGGTGATCACCGCCGACCTCGCCCCCGTGGGCCGGCGCCCGCAGCTGCGCCATGAAATGCTCGACGCCACCTCGCGCGGCGACCTCGCCGCGGTGGTCGAACGCCACGGCATCACCCAGATCTATCTGCTGGCCGCGGCGCTGTCGGCCAGCGGGGAGAAGGCCCCCATGTGGGCCTGGAACCTCAACACCAGCAGCCTGCTCAACGTGCTCGAACTGGCGCGCCAGGGCGGTATCGAGCGCGTGTTCTGGCCCAGTTCCATAGCCGCCTTCGGCCCCAGCACACCGCGCGAGAACACGCCGCAGCGCACGGTGATGGAGCCCACCACGGTGTACGGCATCTCCAAGCTGGCCGGCGAGGGCCTGTGCCGCTGGTACCACGCGCAGCACGGCGTGGACGTGCGCAGCCTGCGCTACCCCGGACTGATCTCCTACACCACGCCTCCCGGCGGCGGCACCACCGACTACGCGGTGGACATTTTCCACGCCGCGCTCAAGGGCGAGCCCTACACCTGCTTCCTCGAGCCCGACGAGGCGCTGCCGATGATGTACATGCCCGACGCCATCCGCGCCACGCTGGAACTGATGGAGGCGCCGGCGACGTGCATCGGCGAACGCGGCAGCTACAACGTAGGCGCGATGAGTTTCGCGCCGCGCCGGATCGCCGAGGCCATACGCGGCCACCTGCCGGGCTTCGAGGTTCGCTACGCCCCCGACTACCGCCAGGCCATCGCCCACGCCTGGCCCGACTCCATCGACGACTCGGTGGCACGCGACGACTGGGGCTGGCGTGCCGAATACGACCTGGAAGGCATGGTGGCGGACATGATCCGCCACCTGCGCGTGCCCGCCGCGGCCTGATAGGGGGCCGGACCGCGCGCCGCCGGATCCGGGTTGACCCTCAAGCGGCGCCCGGTTGCGTCGTTGTTGTGCCTGCAGGGCGTGCAAACCCCGTTGCAGGGCGCCGAGCGGCGCAAGGCCGCATGGATCGCGGCCTTTCCCTGGCATCGGCGCACAATGCATGGCCATAGGGCGCAACGATGGAAAGCACGATCCAATCCTGCCTGGAGCAGGCCTTTCACAGCATGGAAACGCTGGAGCTGCTGGCCGAGGCCGGCGGCGGCTTCGCCGTGTTCCATGCCAACCCCGCGGCGCGCAACACCGTGGCGCGCTTCGCCTCCATGTTCCGCCAGGCCCTGGGCGAGGGATTCGACCCGGGCCGGCTGCCCGGCCTGCCGCTGGCGCGCCTGCTCGACCCGGCGGCGCGGGACGGACTGCCCAGGCTGGCCGCCGGCGAGGTCGACCACCTGCACGCCCAGATCGAGGTGGGCAGCTTCCTGTTCTCGGTGACCGTTGCGGTGATCCGCGACCCCGAGGGCCGGCCCATGTGCCTGCACGCAAGCCTGCGCAACATCTCGGCGCGGCGCGAGGCCGTGGAGGTCAACGATCGGCTCAAGGACATCCTCGGCTCCCTGGTCAAGGCCGAGACCGAGGTCAGCCAGTCCATGGAGGCGGTGGACGGGGCCATCGGCGTGGTCAAGCACGCCGTCGGGGACAACGCGCAGGCGGTGAAGACCCTGCTCGGCCAGGTGGGCACGATTTCCACCCTGGTGCAGAGCATTCGCGAAATCTCCTACCAGACCAACCTGCTGGCGCTCAACGCCGCCATCGAGGCGGCGCGCGCCGGGGAAGCCGGGCGCGGCTTCGCGGTCGTGGCCGACGAGGTGCGCAACCTGGCGCGCCGGGTGCACGACGCCACGGTCAGCATCGAGGGTCACACCGAGCACATCGACGAACAGACCGTGCGCATCTCCCGCACCAGCGAGAGCACGGGGCGGCAACTCGACGCCGTCGACACCGTGGTGGCGCGCCTGCAGGGGCAGGTACGCGACATGCATCGCCTGGCGACCCGGGCGCTGCTGCGCTCGGCCGAGGAGGACCACCGAAATTTCGTGATCCAGGTGCTGGCCGAGGTCGACGCCCGCACGCCCAGCCTGCAGGCTTCCCAGGTGCCGGACCATCATCAGTGCAGCTTCGGCCAGTGGTACGACGGCCGCGGTCGCGAGGCGCTGTCCGCGCTGCCGGCCTTCCAGGCCCTCGAGGCGCCGCACGCGAGGGTGCACGCGCTGGCGCGCGAACTGCTGGGCGTCGCCCGCGAGGGGCGGCACGCTCAAGCCGGCGAACTCACCGCGCAACTGCTGCAGGCGCAGACCCAGGTCGCCGCCGCGTTGCATGCGCTGAACGAAGGGCTGCACTGACCCACCCGCGAGGGTCGAGCCGGTCTGGCGCCGGCGACGCCGCGGTGCCCCCTGCCGGTCCTGATTCGCCGACGGAACGCGCTGACAAACCGTCATCAACGGCTCGTTATTGAGGCCAAACACCGGAAAAAAGCACGCATTTGTTCGATACATTGGGGACGCTCCTGCCCGCCCGCGCTCATCAGGAGGTCCCGCCATGGCAGCCGTCGGTGGCATCGGCCCCATCGGGGGCTTCGCGGCCCTCGCCAGCGTGCAGGCGCTGGCCGCGGCGCCGGCGGCCGGAGCCACGACTGCCGGAGGGCCGACGGCTCCGGGCATCGACGTCCGGGCTTGAAGCATCGGCAACTCCGGCCATCCCTTGCCGGACCTTGCCGAGCCGGGCCGGATGACCGCTACCTCCGGGCGGGGAGGGTCGATGGCGCTCAGCACGCACCCCGCGGCTGCGACGCCTCGCAATCCGCGGCGCGCGCCAGCAGCAGCGCCCGCTCGCGCTCGTTGCCCGCGAGCTCGGCGGCGCGCAGGAATTCCGCGCGGGCGGCGCTGCATTCCCCGAGGCGCTGCAGCAGGTCGCCGCGCACGCTGGGCAGCAGGTGGTAGCGCGCCAGCTCCGGCAACTCGCGCAGGGCGTCGATCAACACCAGGGCTTCGGCCGGCCCGTAGGCCATGGCCACGGCCACCGCGCGATTGAGCGCCACCACCGGCGAGGGCGCGGCCTGCAGCAGCGCGTCGTACAGCGCCACGATGCGCACCCAGTCGGTATCGGCGAAGCCGGGGGCGCGCGCATGACAGGCGGCGATCGCCGCCTGCAGGGTGTAGGGGCCGAGCGGCGCGCCCAGTGAGTGCGCCTGCTCCAGGGCGGCCAGGCCGCGGCGGATCAACAGGTGGTCCCAGCGTGCGCGGTCCTGGTCGGCCAGCAGCACGGGAACGCCGCGCGGGTCCACGCGCGCCGCCAGGCGCGAGGCCTGCAATTCCATCAGCGCGACCAGCCCGTGCACCTCGGCCTGCGCCGGCATGAGCCCGGCGAGCACGCGCCCCAGGCGCAGCGCCTCCTCGCACAGCGCGGGTCGCGTCCAGTGGTGGCCCTCGGTGGCCGCGTAGCCTTCGTTGAACATCAGGTACAGCACTTCCAGCACCGCCGGAACGCGCGCCGCCAGTTCGGCCCCGCGGGGAATCTCGAACGGCACGCGTGCCTCGGCCAGGGTGCGCTTGGCACGCACGATGCGCTGGGCGATGGTGGGCTCCGGGCGCAGGTAGGCGCGCGCGATCTCGGCCACCGACAGGCCTCCGACCACCTTCAGGGTCAGCGCCGCGCGCGCATCCGGCGCCAGCAGGGGATGCGCGGCGGTGAACACCAGCGCCAGCATGTCGTCGCCGATGGCGTCGTCCAGCGCGGCGTCGACCGCCTCGGCGAAGTCGGCCTCGCGCACGGCGTGCTGGAGGTCGTGCTCCTCGCCCAGGCGCTGGTGCAGCGGGGCGACCGTCGCGGCGTGACGCAAGCGGTCCAGCGCCTGGCGGCGCGCCGCGGTCAGCAGCCAGGCGCCCGGACGCTCGGGCAGGCCGTCGCGCTCCCAACTCCGCAGGGCGCTGAGCAGCGCGTCCTGCGCGCAGTCCTCGGCCAGGCCGACGTCGCGGGTGATGCGTGCCACCTGGGCGATGATCCTCGCCGCCTCGATGCGCCACAGTGCGTCCAGCGCCTGCCGGACCTCGGCCGGCCGGGCGCCGTGCGCGGACGCCACCTCGGCGCTCCCGGCGACGTTGCCGGGTGGGTCCTTTGGGGCTCGCGGCGTGCGCGCCATGCTGCCGGGACGCTCTCTCAGGCCAGGTAGCAGGGCCCGCACTCGCGTACCTCGACGCAGGCGAAGCGCGCGGCCGGACACTCCTGCGCCAGCGCCACCGCCTCGGCGCGGTCGGCGCACTCGAGCAGGAAAAAGCCGCCCACCATCTCCCGGGTCTCGGCGAAGGGGCCGTCGCGCAGCTGCGCACGTCCCTGCTCCAGCTGCACGCGCACGGCGTGCCGGTCGGGCAGCAGCGACTCCACCGCGAGCAGCCTGCCCTCGGCCCGCAGGCGCTCGCCGAAGGCTGTCATCTCCTGGTACAGCGCCCGACCCTGCTCCTCGCCGCGGGTGTCGCGCTCACCGCGCTTCTCGTGGATCATCAGCAGGTAACGCATCGGGGCCTCCGGGGGCGTCGCGCGCGGCGACGGGGCCGGGGCCGGGGATCGGCAGCCGGTGCCGGCCATGGTAGGGCCGCGCGCCGCGCGCGGGCGGAGCTGGCCTGGCGAAGCGCTCCGCCCCGGCGATCAATCGCATGCCCTGGGCTTGCGCGACGCGTCGAGCAACTGCTCCGGGGGCACGTCGCGCACATGGGTGGCGAGGGACCAGCGGTGCCCGAAGGGGTCGAGCAGCTGGCCGTAGCGGTCGCCCCAGAACATGTCCGCGGGCTGCATCTTCGGCGTCGCGCCGGCCGCCACCGCCTGCTGGAACGCGGCGTCGACATCCTCCACGTACAGATGCACGGTCACCGGCGTGCCGCCCAGCGACAGCGGGCCCAGCGCGCCCCATTCGGGCATTTCATCCACCAGCATCAGGTGCGAGTCGCCGATGCGCAGGGTGGCATGCATGAGCCTGCCGTCCGGCGCGGGCAGGCGCATCAGCTCGACGGCGCCGAAGGCCCGGGCGTAGAAATCCAGGGCGGAGGCCGCGCCTCGGCAGATGAGATGGGGGGTAAGGCTGTGCATGCCTTCGGGAATGCTACGGACCTGGCTCACGACGGGCTCCTGCGAGGGTGGACAAAGGAACAAACGGGGCGAGCGCCTGGCCTACCCCCCCTCACGACGCGCGAGATCCCGTGGAATCGACAAGCCCCGGCTCCGTGCGGCTCAGCGCTGCGAACCCGGCGCCACCAGCCCGCGACGCGCGATGGGCGTGGAGAACACGATCGAGGTGCGCGTCTCCCCGTAGCCGTTGATGGAGGAGAGGAAGCGCTCCAGATCCTCCAGGTCGCGCGCCACCACTGTCATCAGGTAGGAGTCCGCGCCGGCCACGTGGTGGCACTCCAGCACTTCGGGCGCGCGTCGCAGCTTGTCCAGGAAGGCCTTCTTGCCGGGCTGCTGCACGGTGATGCCGACGACGGCGCGCACCGTGTAGCCGGCCAGCGCCGCATCCAGCTCGGCGCCCATCGAACGCAGCACCCCGGCTTCCTTCAGGCGCTTGAGCCGTTCCACCGTGGCCGGCACCGACAGCCCCGCGGCGGCGGCCAGGTTTTTCAGCGGGGCGCGGCTGTCGCGCTGCAGGGCCATGAGCAGGGCCCAGGCCTTCGCGTCCAGGGAAAGGGAGTTTTCGGCCATGAGGGGCGTGCTCCTGAAAAATCGAAAGTCGATGCGGCATTTTCCTCTCATCTGCGGTTCAACATCCGCCGCCGACCCTCGAAAATACCTTCCATGATTTCCTCCGCGTGGTCCGCATGGTGGGTGTTGTTCGGCCAGTCGCTGCTGATCGGTCTGTCGATCGCCGCGCCGGTCGGGCAGATCGGCCTGCTCGCCATCCAGCGCACGCTGGACCATGGCCGCGCGGCGGGGCTGGCCACCGGCCTGGGCGCGGCCTTCGCCGACGCGCTGTACGGCGCCATCGGCGCCTTCGGCGTGAGCGGGCTGATCGCCTGGCTGATGCGCGTCAAGCCCTGGCTGAGCCTGTTCGGCGGCCTGTTCCTGCTGGGGCTGGCCTGGCGCATCGCCCGGCGACAGGCCAGCCGCGCCGCGCTCCCCGCGCCGCCGGCCGGCTCGCTGCTGGGTTACCTGTCGGGCACCTTCGTGCTGACCCTGTCCAACCCCTCCACCATCCTGTCCTTCATCGCGGTGTTCGGCGCGCTGGCGGGCGGCGCGCGCAGCGCCTCGCCGTGGGCCATGGTGGCCGGCGTGCTGGCCGGCTCGTCGCTGTGGTGGATGCTCCTGTCCGCCACCGTGAACCGGCTGCGCCGGCGCGTCGACGCGGGCTGGCTGCGCGGGATCAACCTCGGCTCGGCGGCGCTGCTCGCCGGCCTGGGGCTGTGGCAACTCGGCCAGCTCCTGCCCTGAGGTCCACTCTGGAGCCACCATGCGGCGACCTGCGCGCGAGGCCTCAATCCTCCTGCGCCCAGTGGCGGCTGGCCAGCGCCGCGGCGGCGGCGCGGGTCTCGACCCCGAGCTTGGTGAAAATGTGCTCCAGGTGCTTGTTCACGGTGCGCGGGCTCAGGCCGAGGATCTGCCCGATGTCGCGGTTGGTCTTGCCCTTGGCCACCCACGACAGCACCTCGGTCTCGCGCGCGGTCAGCGCCGCGCGCGCCAGGCGCGACGGCGCCACCGGCCCGGCCGCCGGCTCGATCAGCAGCATGGTCTCGCCCAGACCGGAGCTGCCCATGTTGCGCACCGTGTACGACTCGGCCGGCTGCACGCTGGCGCCGACCGCCAGGCGCAGCAGCTGCTCGGGCACGCGCGCGCTGCCCTGCAGCAGCCCCTCCAGCCAGGCCGCGGCCTTCGGCGAACACCAGGCCACGCGACCCTGGCGGTCCACCAGCAGCACGCCCAGGTTGGCCAGGTCCACCGCCTGACGGGCCAGGCGCGCGGCGCGCGCGTTGCGGGCATGGGTGCGCAGGCGCGCCAGCACCTCGGGCTCTCGCACCGGCTTGACCACGTAGTCGACCCCGCCGGCGGCGAAACCCTCGACCAGGGAATCGGTGTCGGCCAGGCCAGTCATGAACACCACCGGCACGTGCGCCAGTTCGGCGCGCGCCTTGATGCGCCGGCACAGCTCGAAGCCGGACAGCCCGGGCATCACCGCGTCGAGCAGGATGGCGTCGGGCACCGCCAGTTCCAGGCGTTCCAGCGCGGTGTCGGCGTCGCCCGCGACCAGCACGGTGTAACCGGCCGGCTCCAGCATGCGGCACAGCAGGGCCACGCTGTCGGGGTCGTCGTCGACCACCAGAACGACCGGATGGTCGTCGGCCTCTGGGCGGGCGAAGGGGTCAAGCATCGCATTCATCGTGCAGGCTCCGGCGCAGACCGTGAAGGTCGTAACGTTGCAGCAGGCCGCGCAACTGCACCATGCGCGGCGCGAACTCGGGGTGTTCCGCCCCCACGCGGTCGAACAACTCGCGCAGCGCGGCGACGTGGCCGAGGCGCAGCAGGTGCAGGGCCTGGGCGTGGGCCTCGCCTGGAAGGCGCAGCGCGTCCGGCTCGACCCCGGCCTCGGGCCCGGGCAGCAGCGCCGGCGCGGAGTCCACCCATTCGAGTTCGAGCAGACGTTGCAGCACCGCGAGCAACTCGGACTCGATCACCGGCTTGCCGACGAAGGCCTGGCAACCAGCCTCGCGCAGGCGCTCCGGCTGGTTCTCGAACATATTGGCCGACACCATCACCACCGGCAGCGCGTGCCCGGCGCGACGCAGCCGGCGCGCGGTCTCCCAGCCGTCGAGGTCGTCCATGCTGATGTCCAGCAGCACCGCGTCCGGGCGCCCCTCCTGCAGCCACTGCAGGCATTCGGTGCCGCTGGCCGCCTCGACCATGTCGAATCCCAGCGGCGCGAGCATGCCCACCAGCAGCTGGCGCTGCACCGGCTGGTCGTCCACCACCAGCAGCACGCGGCGGCGCCCCAGGTAGCCGCCGACGGCATGCGCCAGCGGCGCCGCCGTGTCCGGCTGGGCCCCGGCCGGCGCCTCGGGCAGGTACAGGCGGACGCTGAACAGGCTGCCCTGCGCCGAGGTTCGCGCCAGGCTGAGCTCGCCGCCCATCAGGGAGGCCAGCAGGCCGGTGATGGTCAGGCCCAGTCCGGTGCCGTGGCTGCTGTGCTGGCGCCCTCCGGCCCCGCGCTCGAAGGGCAGGAAGATGCGCTGCACGTCCTGCGGCGCGATGCCGATGCCGGTGTCCTCGACGTCGAAGCGCATGACTTCGTGACGACAGTCCACCTGCAGGCTCACCCGCCCCCGGCGGGTGAAGCGCACCGCGTTGCTCAGCAGGTTGATCAGGATCTGGCGCAGGCACTTGGCGTCGGCCTGCACCCACTGCGGCATGCGTCCGCTGTGGCCGACGACGAATTCCAGGCCCTTGGCCATCGCCTGCGGGCGCACCATGCGCTCGAGCTCGTCCAGGAAGCCCGGCAGGTGCAGCGGCGCGGACTCCAGGCGCAGCCGGCCGGCCTCGATGCGCGCCAGATCCAGCAGCCCGTCGACCAGCGCCAGCATGTGTTCGGCGCTGCGGTGGATGGTGCGCACGGCCTCGTGCGCGTCGGCGTCGGGCGAGCGCGACTTGAGCAGGATCTGCGAGTAGCCGAGGATGCTGTTGAGCGGGGTGCGAAGCTCGTGGGTCATGCCGGCGACGTATCGCGTCTTGGCCTGGTTGGCCGCGTCGGCCGACTCCTTCGCCGCCTGCAGTGCGGCGTCCGTGCGCCTGTGCGCCTCGACCTCGCGCATGAGCAGCTGGTTGTGGCGGGTGGACTCGTCGCGCGCCATGCGCCGGCTCTCGCCGGCCAGCACGATCCACCAGCTGAACACCGCGGCCGCCAGCAGCAGCATGGCGAAGGCCAGCCCGAAGGCCTGGGCCATCGCGGCGCGGTCAGCCGCCACGAGCAGCGCGCCCGCATGCTGCATGTAGGCCACGCCCAGGACGGCCCCGAGCATCACCGCCAGGCATGCGAACAAGGCCAGGAAGCCCAGCGCGCGCAGCCCGAGCCAGCGCGTGGCCGACGCCGGCAGCAGCCCGCGCAGCAGCGTCTGCGCCTGCTCGTCCACGCGCGAGCCGCTCTTGCAGGAGTCGTGGCAGCGCGACTCCAGGGTGCAGCACAGGGAGCAGATGGGCGTGCCGCCGTAGGCCGGGCACGAGGCCATGTCCTCGGCCTCGAATTCGTTCTCGCACACGGTGCAGCGCACCAGGGTGCCGGGCGGCGCCACCGGCACCGGCTGGCGCGCCAGGTAGTAGCGCCCGCGCGTGGCCCAGGCGATCAGCGGCGCCGCGGCCAGCGACACGATCAAGGCGATGAAGGGGGCGAAGGCGCGCGCGCCGGGCCCGAAGCTGCCGGCATGCGCGCTGACCGCAAGCGCCGCGGCCAGCAACATGGCGCCCAGGCCGACGGGGTTGATGTCGTACAGGTAGGCGCGCTTGAACTCGATGCCGGGAGGGCTCAGGCCGAGGGGCTTGTTGATCACCAGGTCGGCCACCAGCGCGCCCACCCAGGCGATGGCCAGGTTGCCGTACAGGCTGAGCACGCCCTCGATGGCATGGAACACCCCCATGGTCATGAGCAGCGTGGCGATCAGCACGTTGAACACCAGCCACACCACGCGCCCGGGGTGGCTGTGGGTCAGACGGGCGAAGAAGTTCGACCACGCCAGCGAGCCCGCGTAGGCGTTGGTGACGTTGATCTTGATCTGCGACACCAGCACCAGCAGCGCCACGGCGGCCAGGCCCCAGGCCGGCGAGGCGAACACCTGCGCATAGCCCGCCATGTACATCTGCGTCGGCTCGACCGCGTGGTTCCAGGCCACGCCGTTGCGCATGGCCAGGTAGGTGAGGAAGGCGCCGCCGAGCATTTTCAGCATGCCGGGCAGGATCCAGCCCGGCCCGGCCAGCACCACCGCCGCCCACCAGCGCCGGCGATTGGCGGGCCCGGGCTCGGGCAGGAAGCGCAGGTAGTCGACCTGCTCGCCGATCTGCACGATGAGCGAGAACGCCACCGCCGAGGCGGCGCCGAACATCTTCAGGTCGAAGCCGCTGCTGCCGGAGATGCGCCCTGCCATCGACGCGAAGGCCGTGAAGGCGTGCGGATCGCGCCATGCCACGGCCAGGTAGGGACACAGCAGCAGCAACGCCCACACCGGCTGGGTGAACAGTTGCAGGCGCGAGATCAGGGTGATGCCCCGCACCACCAGGGGAATGACCACCAGGGAACTCAGCAGGTAGGCCCACGCCAGGGGCAGGCCGAAATACAGCTGCAGCGCCAGCGCCAGGATCGCCGCCTCGAGGGCGAAGAAGATGAAGGTGAAACTGGCGTAGATCAGCGAGGTCAGGGTGGAGCCGAGGTAGCCGAATCCGGCGCCGCGGGTCAGCAGGTCCATGTCCACCCCGAAGCGCGCCGCGTAATAACTGATGGGCAGGCCGGTCAGAAAGATGATCAGCCCCACCAGCAGAATCGCGGTGACCGCGTTGGTGAAGCCGTAGTTCAGCGCGATGGTGCCGCCGATGGCCTCCATCGCCAGGAAGGACACCGCGCCGAAGGCGGTGTTGGCCACGCTCCACTCGCTCCACTTGCGGAAGCGGCGCGCGGTGAAGCGCAGGGCGTAGTCCTCCATGGACTCGTCCGCGACCCAGGCGTTGTAGTCCCGGCGTATGCGAAGGATTCTCTGCGTGGCTCCCGACACCTCGACGCCCCGGACCGTGCATCCGGCCCCGCGCCGGATGACATTCCGATACTACCCGACACCTCGGGAAACTACCTATGCGTCATTTGACGTAGCCGGGCCAATGCTGTTGCAGCGCGATACCCGCCGCGGCGAGTTCGCGTCGCGCCTGCCGCAGGTCGGCGCGCAGGTAGCGCGGGTCGTGGACGTCGACGTCGCGCGCCTGGCCGTCGCTGATCAGCAGCAGGCGCCGCGGGCCCCGCGCGGGCGTGCGCAGCAGGCGCCAGGCGCCGTAGCGCAGCGCCGCGCCGAGACGCGTGGACCATTGCGCCCGCAGCCCGTCCAGACGCTCGGCCAGTTGCGCGGGCCGCGGCCGCTCGCCGAAATCCTGCACCCGCAGCACCCGCAGGTGGTGGCGGGTATCGGAGCTGAACCCCGCCAGCGCGCAATTCCAGCCGCGCGCGCGCGCCCGCAACAGCAGCGCCAGCGCGGTGGCGCGAGCCCGCGCGAAGCGCTCGGCGCCGCCGGGACCGGCGTCCGAGGAGGCCGAGCAGTCCAGCAGTACCAGCAAATGCCCGCCGACGCGTGCGGGCGCGCTGCCGCGGAACAATCGCGGCTCGGCCGGCGCGCCGGCGGCGCGCGACAAGAGCCAGTCGAACAGCGCCCGCGGCTCGGCATGCTCGCCCTCGGGCTGAGCGCGCGTGC
>JAKBNS010000117.1 GCA_021830925.1 Pseudomonadota bacterium
AGGCCCTTGTCCTCGCTCCGGTGCTTTTGCGCCAGCACGGCGAGCGCCGTCGAAGTGGGCGTTCCATCCGGTTCGAACACGGGAAAAAGTCGGGCCTGCTGTTCGGTCCAGCCCTTGAGCCACCAAGACGAGAGATTCTTGTCGGCCGGGCCGAGGGTCTGCACAAAGCCCCGGAAGCGATTCAGGTGAAACGCAAAATCGCCTCGCCTTTGGGGAGGGTCGTCTCGAAACTGCGCGGACAGCCACATGGCATCAGGGAGCAAGGACGGAAGGCACGCGGTATCGGGTCAGGTAGGGAAGCATGTATTGGCGCGCACGTGGTGTCATGAAGTACCAAAGCAATCGCGTCGGCGGATGGGCGTGCACGGCCGTTGCCTGTCTTTCCATCTGCGCACGCATCTTGTCGAACCCCTCGAAGAAGCGCACTGCCTTGCCGTCGGCCAGGACGAACTGGTCGTACCTCGCCTTCGCTTCCTGCATCAGGCAGTCGCCCGGCTGGAACCCGTCGAAGTCGACGTTCGCCCAGTTCCATTCCTCGCTCCATGGAGGCATGAGGCTGTAGGGCCGTCCGGTGACGCGCCCTTGGTACTCCCGCGAGATCTGCGGCATGGATCCGGGCCTTCGCACGGGGCGTCCGGTCTGCCCAGGCGGGCAGTCCTTGCAGGGGCGCCCGCGCCAAAGGCTGGCGACGCGGCAAGTTCCGGCATCATGCACGGGCGGAGACAAAACCGAAGCCGGGTCGGAAATCAGGTTTCTCGCTTCGCGCGGCAAGGACCCGATGCGCCCGGCCGGGCCATTATGGCCGGCGAGAGCCTGGACCCTTGTGCGCCGACCGCCAAGCGGTCTCCGTGCCGAAGCTTGTGGAGCCGGCCCGCGGCATGGCCGCGCAAGCCGGCGGACAGTCGCTACGCGCCCAGCACCACGCGCGCGAACTTGCGCTTGCCCACCTGCAGCACGTAGGTGCCGGCCTGCAGGCGCAGGTTGCGGTCCTCGACCACCGTGCCGTCGATGCGCACGCCGCGCTGCTCGAGCATGCGCAGCGCCTCGGAGGTGGAGGGCACCAGCCCGGCCTGCTTGAGCGCGGCCGGCAGCGCGAGTCCCCCGTCGGGCAGGCTCATGCGCATTTCCGCGATGTCCTCCGGCACGCCGCCGCGCGCGCGCAGTTCGAAGTCCGCCTGGGCCGCATCGGCCGCGGCGGCGTCGTGGAAGCGGGTGACGATCTCGCGCGCCAGCAGCACCTTGGCGTCCTTCGGATTGCGTCCCGATTCCACTTCCGCGCGCAGCCGGGCGATCTCCTCCAGCGGGCGGAAGGACAGCAGCTCGAAATAGCGCCACATCAGCGTGTCGTTGATGGACAGCAGCTTGGCGTACATGCTCGCAGGGGCTTCCTGGATGCCGATGTAGTTGCCCTTGGACTTGGACATCTTGTCCACGCCGTCCAGGCCTTCCAGCAGGGGCATGGTCAGGATGCACTGCGGTTCCTGGCCGTACTCCTTCTGCAGGTCGCGCCCGACCAGCAGGTTGAACTTCTGGTCGGTGCCGCCGAGCTCCAGGTCGCTTTGCAGCGCCACCGAGTCGTAGCCCTGCATCAACGGGTAGAGCAGTTCGTGCATCGCGATGGGGATGCCGGCCCGGAAGCGCTGGGTGAAGTCCTCGCGTTCGAGCAGGCGCGCCAGGGTGTAGCGCGAGGCCAGACGGATCATGCCGTCGGCCCCGAGCGCTTCGCTCCATTCTGAGTTGTAACGAATTTCGGTGCGCTGCGGGTCCAGCACCATGCTGGCCTGCGCGTAATAGGTCTGCGCGTTGGCCTGGATCTGCTCGATGGTCAGCGGCGGGCGCGTGGTGTTGCGTCCGGAAGGGTCGCCGATGCGCGAGGTGAAGTCGCCGATCAGGAAAATCACCGTGTGGCCGAGGTCCTGCAGTTGCCGCAGCTTGTTCAGCACCACCGTGTGACCCAGGTGGATGTCGGGCGCGGTGGGGTCCAGGCCCAGTTTGATGCGCAGCGGCTTGCCGCTGGCCTGGCTGCGCTCCAGCTTGGCGATCCAGTCGCTTTCCACCAACAGTTCGGCGCAGCCGCGGCGGGTCACCGCCAGCGCATGGCGAATCGACTCGGGGAGGCGGTCGGTGTCGGGGGTCTGATTATCAGGGCTGGATGAGGTGGACATATGAATTTCTTGACATTTTCGCCGCATACGGCTGCTACACTCGGCGCCTAGCGCGCTTCGGGCCTGGCTGCATCCCTGGGATCGCAGGCCCGCCGGGCGGGTCGTTTCCGGCCCCGTCCCGGAGGCGGGAGGCTTCGCGCCTTCCCTCGCGCCGCATGAAGTGTATTGGACCCGGCCCCGGCCGCACCGCGCCGCCCTTGCGTGGCACCGCCGAGGACGGATGGTTTTTTGTTTGCGACTCGCAATAGCAGGAGTGCGCATGTCGTCGTTCTTGATCCAGACCTCCTCTCGCTTGCGCCAGGCGCTGGCCCGTGTGCGCGAGGCCGTCGAAACCCATCCCGGACGCGTGGCGGCAGGTGTCGGCGGCGCGCTGCTGCTGAGCAGCGTCAGCGCCTTCGCGCTGGTCGAGTACGGCCCGCAGCCGCAACTGCCGGCCCCGAGCCTGGTGCAGCAGGCGGTGCACATCGATCTGTCCTCGCAGGTGCAGGCGCTGGAGAACGCGCCGCGCCTGCTCTACACCACGGCCTTCGTGCAGGACTCGGATTCCGCGGCTTCGCTGCTGCGCCGCCTGCAGGTCACCGATCCCTCGCAACTGCGCGCGCTGGCGCGCGACCGCAACCTGCAGGAACTGCTGCGCCTTCACGGCACCATGGTCAGTGCCGAGGTGGATTCGCTGGGTACGCTGAAGTCGCTGAGCGCAGCGCTGCCCGGCCCGGCGTCGCATGCCGGACATGCCGGCAGCGAGGACGTGGCCTGGCGCGAGCTGAGCATCCGCGCGCGCGCGGACGGCGGTTTCGACGACCAGGTGCGGGTGCAGCAGGCGCAGGCGCAGACCCGCGTGGCCAGCGCGGTGGTGCAATCCTCGCTGTTCGGCGCCGCCGACGCGGCCGGCGTGCCGGACCAGGTGGCCTCGCAACTCGTGGGCCTGTTCGGCGGGGAAGTGGATTTCCGCCGGGATCTGCGCCCGGGCGACCGTTTCACCGTGGCCTGGCGCGTGTATGCCGCCGGCAACCGGGTGGTGCGCGTGGGACGCATCCTGGCCGCGCAGGTGTCGGTGGACGGGCATGAGCACAGCGCCGTCTGGTTCGACCCCAGCGGCCATCCGCAGGCGGCCGCGTACTACGCGCCCGACGGCGGCAGCCTGTCGCGCGCCTTCCTGCTGTCGCCGCTTCCCTACGACCGGTTGACCTCGGGCTACGGCTGGCGCATCAGCCCGATCTTCCACAAGCCCGAGTTCCACAAGGGCATCGATCTGGCCATTCCGGTGGGCACCCCGGTGCGCACCATCGCCGACGGCCGCGTGGTCTACGCCGGCTGGGGCACCGGCTACGGGAAGTACGTGAAGGTGGAGCATCCCGGCGGCTTCGCGACCATCTATTCCCACCTGAGCCGTTTCGAGGTGCACGTGGGCGAGCAGGTCAAGCAGGGCGAGGTGGTGGCGCTTTCGGGCAACACCGGCTGGTCCACCGGGCCGCACCTGTACTTCCAGTTCTTCGTGCATGGCAAGCCCGTGAATCCATTGAGCATCGCCAGCTACACGCCCAAGGGCACGCATCTTCCGGACGGGCTGCGCGCCCAGTTCCTGGCCAGCACCGCGCCGCGCACCCGCCTGCTGGCGCTGATGCCGCGGGAGTCGGACGTGGCCGAGGCCGGCAGTCCCGCGCCCAAGGGTTGAGTCGCGCCGCGGCGTAGGCGATGGCCGCGATGCGACGTTTCGCCGGACTCATGTCCGGCACCTCGCTGGACGGCGTGGACGCCGTGTTGCTGGAGCTGGGCCCGCCGCACGGCGAGGGAGCTCCGCAGACCCTGCGCACGCTGGGCCACGTTCAGCTTCCGATGCCCCCGGCGCTGCGCGCCGAGTTCGCCGCGCTCCACCATGCCTCGCACGATGAACTGCATCGGGCCCAGCTGGCCGGCATCGAGCTGAGCCGCCTGTACGCACGCGCGCTCGAGGAATTGCTGCTCACGACCGGGGTGCGCGCCGCGGACGTGACGGCCGTGGGCGCCCACGGGCAGACCGTGCGCCATCGCCCCGAGCTGGGCTACACGGTGCAACTGGGCGCGCCGGCCTGGCTGGCCGAGCACTGCGGCATCACCGTGGTGGCCGACTTCCGCAGCCGCGACGTGGCGGCCGGTGGACAGGGGGCGCCGCTGGTGCCGGCCTTCCATCGCGCGCTGTTCGGACGCGACGGCGCCGACCTGGCCGTGCTCAACCTCGGGGGCATCGCCAACCTGAGCCTGCTGTACGCGGACGGCCGCGTGCTGGGCTTCGACTGCGGGCCCGCCAACGCCTTGCTGGACCTGTGGGCGCAGCGCCACCTGGGGCACGACTACGACGCCGGCGGCGCCTGGGGCGCGGGCGGCACCGTGCTGCCCGAACTGCTCCAGGGCCTGCTGGACGACGACTATTTCCGCGCCGACGCGCCCAAGAGCACCGGGCGCGACCACTTCGACGCCGCCTGGCTGGAGCGCCGGCTGCGTGGCTTCGAGGCCGCCGACCCGCGCGACGTGCAGGCCACGCTGGCGCACATGGTGGCCATGAGCGTGGCGGCCGACCTGCGGCGCCATATGCCGGAGGCCGTGGAACTGCTGGTGTGCGGAGGCGGTGCCGGCAACCTGGACCTGCTGCACCGCCTGGGCGAACTGTTGCCGGGCTGCGAACTCCTGGACACGGTGTCGCGGGGGCTGGCGCCGCAGCAGGTGGAGGCCGCGGCCTTCGCCTGGCTGGCCGCACGCACCCTCGACGGCCTGCCCGGCAACCTGCCGGCCGTCACCGGCGCGCGCGGGCCGCGCGTGCTGGGGGCGATTCATCCGGCCTGAGCCGGTCGCGGCCGGGGGGGGGCGTCGGCGGCGGGCAGCAAAAAGCCGCCCGAGGGCGGCTTTCGCTGCGGCGGCGGGGGGCCGCCCGCAGGGCGTGGCTTCAGGTCGAGAACGACGAGCCGCAGCCGCAAGTGGTGGTGGCGTTCGGGTTCTTGATCACGAACTGGGCGCCGTCCAGGCCTTCCTTGTAGTCGATCTCGGCGCCGACCAGGTACTGCAGGCTCATCGCATCGATCAGCAGCGTGACGCCGCCCTTGACCATCTGCGTGTCGTCCTCGTTCACCGCCTCGTCGAAGGTGAAGCCGTACTGGAACCCCGAGCAGCCGCCGCCCTGGACGAACACACGCAGCTTCAGCGCCTCGTTGCCTTCCTCGTCGATCAGCTCCTTGACCTTGGCCGCCGCGCTTTCGGTGAACAAAAGCGGTTCGGGGGCCGTGGTGGTCTGGGCATCCTGGAACACTGCGCTCATGGGAACTTCTCCTGTTGACGCGTCTATTTTAGGTCGCCTGCCCGGCTCTTGCCGCGCGGACATCCATTTTGCTAGAAGGGGCTTTCACGCAAGACTCGTTCAGGGCATCAGCGCAATGCCGCGCAGACCCGCCGTCTCGGGCAGTCCGAGCATCAGGTTCATGTTCTGCACGGCCTGCCCGGAAGCGCCCTTGGTGAGGTTGTCCTGCACGACCAGCACGGCCACGGTGTCAGGCTGCGGACGATGCACGGCCACGCGCAGCACGTTGGCGCCGCGCACGCTGCGGGTCTCCGGGGCGCTGCCCGCGGGCATCACGTCGACGAAGGGCTCGCCGGCGTAGAAATCCTCGTACAGCGCCTGCAGGTTGGCGGCCTGGCCGGCGTCGTCGAGGCGCGCGAACAGGCTGCTGTGCATGCCGCGGATCATCGGCACCAGGTGGGGCAGGAACAGGCAGCGCAACGAGGCGCCGCTGTCGCCCAACCCCGAAAGGCGCCGCAATTCCTGCTCGATCTCGGGGCCATGGCGGTGGCCCTTGACCCCGTAGGCCTTGAAATTGTCCGCGTCCTCGGCGAACAGATAGCCGATTTCGGCCTTGCGCCCGGCCCCCGACACGCCGGAGGCGCAGGAAGCGATGAGATGGCCGGGATCGACCAGGCCATGGCGCAGCAGCGGCGCGAAACCGATCTGCACCGTGGTCGGGTAGCAGCCGGGATTGCCCACCACGCGCGCGCCGCGGATGGCCTCGCGGTTGAGCTCGGGCAGGCCGTAGGCGGCCTCGGCCAGGATGTCCGGGCAGGCGTGGGGCATGCCGTACCAGCGCTCGAACATGGCGGTGTCGCGCAGCCGGAAATCGGCCGCCAGGTCGACGATGCGCACCCCGGCGGCGAGCAGGTCGCGGGCCTGCTGCATGGCCACCCCGTGGGGCGTGGCGAAGAACACGACGTCGCAGTCGCGCAGCGGCGCCTCGTCCGGCGTGGTGAAACGCAGATCGGTGTGCCCGCGCAGACTGCTGTACATGTCGCTGACCGCCAGCCCCGCTTCCTTGCGGGAGGTGATCGCGCGCAGCTCCACGTCCGGATGCGCCAGCAACAGGCGCAGCAGTTCCACTCCGGTGTACCCGGTGCCGCCGACGATTCCGACTTTCACTGCGCCCATGTGCCGTTTTCCTGGTGAATTCCTGATGCCGCGCCGCGGGCAGGCGGGGGCCGAAGGGAAAATGGTAGCGGCGCGCGCGCCGGTTTGCGCGCCGGCCCGCGCTAGCGGTGTTGTCTCAGTGTTGCCGGCCGGGCTCGCCCGCGGGCTCGTTGAGGGCGATGAACAACTCGCTCAGCCCCGCCACCGTCGCATGCGAGGCGTGGGCGAAGTCGCCCTGGCGCAGCGCCTGCAGTGCGGCGTCGCGCTGCCCGGCGTCGGCCAGGCGCATGATTTCCGCCGCAGCGTGGTGCAGCAGCGCGTGCTGTTCGCGCAGGCGCTGCACCAGCACGGCGTTGCGCCCCTGCAGCGAGCCGGCCTGGTACAGCCAGCGTCCGAGTTCGCAGCGATCGTCGCGCGCGATGTCGCGCCAGGGTTGGCGCGCACGGGCCTCGCCGCGCACGTAGGCGGCCAGCCGCAGCTTCCAGCGGCGCTGGAAGTCGATGGCCTGGTAAAAGTCCAGTCCCGATACCGTCGCCCCGGGACGCAGCCCGAAGCGGGTCTGCGGTCCGGCTTCGGCGAAGGCACTGTCGGCATCCAGCGCGGTGTCGTTGGCGCCAGGGACACCCTGAGCGTGCTTGCGCAGCCACGCGAACATTCCCATGCATTTCCCCCTAGCACAGGCGGTCGGCGCTGTGGGGCGCCGACCGGTGATGGTTGAGCACGGTGCATCTTAGGCCCGGCGCGGCCCCGCGAAAACCCTCGCGCATACAAAAAAAGCCCGTTTCCGTGAAGGAAACGGGCTTTCGTACGGATGCGTGGCGGGAACCAGACCCCGCCGACCCATCAGCGCTTGGAGAACTGCTTGCGACGGCGGGCGCCGTGCAGACCGACCTTCTTGCGCTCCACTTCGCGGGCGTCGCGGGTGACGAAACCGGCGTTCGACAGTGCCGGCTTCAGCGCGGCGTCGAAGTCGATCAGCGCGCGGGTGATGCCGTGGCGCACCGCGCCGGCCTGGCCGGACTCGCCGCCGCCGCGCACGTTGACCTTGATGTCGAACAGGGCTTCGCTCTCGGTCAGCACCAGGGGCTGCTTGACCACCATGATGGAGGTCTGGCGCCCGAAGTACTCCTGCAGCGCATGGCCGTTGACCGTGATGTTGCCGCTGCCCTTCTTGATGAACACGCGCGCCACCGAACTCTTGCGGCGGCCGGTGCCGTAATTCCAGTTGCCGATCATCGCCGTTCCTTTACAGGTCCAGGGTCTTGGGTTGCTGCGCGCTGTGCGGATGCTCGGCGCCGGCATAGACCTTGAGTTTCTTGATCATCGCGTAGCCGAGCGGGCCCTTGGGCAGCATGCCCTTGACGGCCAGTTGCAGCGCGCGACCCGGATGGCGGGCCTGCATGTCCTTGAAGCGCGTGGCGTAGATGCCGCCGGGGTAGCCCGAATGGCGGTAGTACACCTTGTCGTCGGCCTTGTTGCCGGTGACGCGGATCTTCGAGGAGTTGACGACGATGATGAAATCACCCGTGTCGACGTGAGGCGTATAGATGGGTTTGTGCTTGCCACGCAGGCGGCGCGCCACTTCGCTGGCGACACGACCGAGGACCTTGTCCGTGGCGTCGATCACAAACCATTCATGCTTCACTTCGGCCGGCTTGGCGCTGAAGGTTTTCATGGTGGTGGAACCGATGTTTCGATGGGGCCGTTTTTCCCGCTCTTGGGAAGGCGGGCTCTGCCCTCACTCTGGAACGCGACAAGCCGGCGGGCAGGAAGCCTGCTTGTCTGGGGTTGCCCCCTGGGGTTGCCCCCGCGCTATTTCAAAGCGTATTTTCCGGTGGCCAAAAACCGGAACTTTCCATTCTAACCGAATCCGCCCCGGATCCCCAAGCCGCCCGTGACGGGGGTGTGCCGGGGGCGCTCAGGCCCAGCGTTTCATCACCGCGATCAGACGCGCGAAGGTCTTGCCGTAGGGCGGGCGCACCAGTGCGGTGCCCGCCAGACGCCGCTGGGCCAGCACCGGCTTGAGCTTGCTGAAGGTGTCGAAGCCCCAGCGGCCGTGGTAGTGGCCCATGCCGGAGGGGCCGACGCCGCCGAAGGGAAGTTCGTCCTGGGCCACGTGCATCAGCGTGTCGTTCAGGGTCACGCCGCCCGAGTGGGTGGTGCGCAGCATCTGCTCGATGCGCGTGGCGTCGTCGTCGAACCAGTACAGCGCCAGCGGGCGCGGCTGTTCGTTGATGCGGTCGATGACCTCCTCGGTGCATTCGTAGCCCAGCAGCGGCAGCAGCGGGCCGAAGATCTCCTCCTGCATGACCTGAAGGCGTGCCGGCGGGTCCAGCAGCAGCGCGGGGGCCAGGCGGTGGCGCGCGTCCTGCGATTGTTCGCCGTCGAACAGCGGCACCACCGGTACGCCGGCCTCGCGCGCCTGCCCGAGCATGCGCGTCAGGCGCAGGTAGTGTCGGGTGTCGATGATGCTGCAGTAATCGGCGCCGAGCAGGCCCTGCGGGTACATCTCGCGAGCCGCGCGCACGCACTCGTCGGCGAAGGCCTGCACCTGCGCGCGGGGCACGTGCACGTGGTCCGGCGCCACGCAGGTCTGGCCCGCGTTGACCAGCTTGCCGTAGACGATGCGCCGGGCCGCCAGGCGCAGGTCGGTGCCGGGGGCCAGCACCGCGGGCGACTTGCCCCCCAGTTCCAGGGTCACCGGCACCAGGCGGGCGCTGGCGGCGCTCATCACCCGGTGCCCGACGGCGGTGGATCCGGTGAACAGCAGATGGTCCAGGGGCAGGGACGAAAACGCCGAGGCCTGCTCGGCGTCGCCGGCGAACACGGCCAGCTCGTCGGGGTCGAATCGCTCGCGCACAAGTTCGCCGAACAGGCCGGCGAAGGCCGGCGCATACTCGGACAGCTTGAGCATCGCGCGGTTGCCGGCCGCCAGCGCCGACGCCAGCGGGCCCATGGCCAGGTACAGCGGATAATTCCACGGCGCGATGATGCCCACGACGCCCAGTGGCTGGGGCAGCACGCGGGCGCCGGCCGGGCGGAACCAGATGCCTGGGCTGGCCCGGCGCGCGCGCATCCAGCCGCGCCCGTGGCGCAGCGCGTGGCGCAGCGCCGACAGCGAGGGCACGAGTTCCAGCGCCTGGGTCTCGGCATGGGAGCGTTGGCCGAAATCGGAGTCGATGGCCTCGCAGATGCGCGTCTCGCCTTCGCGCAGCAGCGCGAGCAGGCGGCGCAGGCGGTCGGCGCGCAGTTCCCACGCGGGGTAGGGGTCGGCGCGGAAGGCGTCGCGCTGTTGCGCGTACGCGGCTTGCAGGTCCGACGAGAAAGGCTGGGCGCGTTCCATGCGATGTCGCCGCGCGAGCGGCCGGGTGAACGAGGCGTTGTCCAATCCTAGGTCAGGTGGGCCGCGTCGCCAAACCCAGCGCCGGCGGCGAGGGCGCTCGCGGCGCCGTATGCTGCTGCATCGACATGAATTCCAGCTCCCGAACCCCGCTTCCTCCCGGCATCCACGTGCTGGTGCACGACTGGCTGAGCGCCAACGCCGTCGTCACCTGGGACGACGCGCAGTCGGCCAGCGTGGTCGATACCGGCCACGTGACGCGCGCGCGCGTCACCAGCGACGGGGTGCGCGCCGTGCTGGGCGGGCGGCGCCTGCGGCGCATCGTCAACACCCACCTGCATTCGGATCACTGCGGCGGCAACGCCTGCCTGCAGCGCGAGCACGGCGCGGGAGCACCGTGCCCGATCCTCGTGCCGGCCGGGGAACTGCCCGGGGCGGGGGCCTGGGAGCAGGCCGCGTCGGGGGTGGCGCAGGCCGGGCAGCAGGCCGAGCCCTTCCATGCGGATGCGGGCTACGCGCCCGGGGACACGCTGTGGCTGGGCGGCCTGCCGTGGCAGGCGCACGCGGCGCCGGGGCACGACGATCATGCGCTGATGCTGTTCCAGCCCGACGCGCGCATCCTGATCAGCGGCGACGCCCTGTGGGAGCACGGTTTCGGCGTGTTGTTTCCGGAGATCGACGGCGGCGACGGCTTCGCGGCGCAGCGCCGCACCCTGCGGCACATCGAGCAACTGGCGCCTCGCGTGGTGATCCCCGGGCACGGCGCGGTGTTCGGCGCGCCCGGCGCCGCGCTGGAGCGAGCCCACACGCGGCTCGACGTGTTCGAGGCGGACCCGCTGCGCCACGCGGCGCACGCGCTGCGCGTGCTGCTCAAGTTCCACGTCATGGAGCAGCCCCGGCCGGCGCCGCGCGAGCAGGTGGCGCACTGGTTCGCGCACACCGCCATGGTGCGTCGTGCGGTGCGCCGCTTCTGGCCGGGGCAAGGGGAGGCCGCGGTGTTCGAGCAGATCCTGGACGCGCTGGCGCGGGTCGGCGCGCTGCTGCCGCGCGACGGGCTGGTGGCCGATCCCGAACTGCACTGAGGGAATCCGCGCGGCCGCTTGCACGATCCATTCGCGATCCATTCACGAGCCCCTCCCGATCCGCTCCCGAGCCCCCCGCCGACCGATTCGCCGATGTCCGCCGCCGCCCCCTCCTCCCGCAAGCGTTCGCCGCCGGCAGGCGCCGGCGGCCAGGGCGCGCAGGTCTCGCCGGG
>JAKBNS010000244.1 GCA_021830925.1 Pseudomonadota bacterium
ACGTCCGGACCGACCGAGCCCTTGTAGATCGGCAGCTCGATGCTGGGCGCGCCGTCGGAGAAGGACAGCGTGGCTTTGACGTCGGAAGGCTTCATGGGGGGCTCCGGTGGTTGGGGTGACGGCCGCGCTTCGAGGCGGCGCGGCTCAGTCGCGCAGCATGTCGAGCAGGCCCAGGCGCTGCGCCGCCTGCGCCTGCGCCGGCGGCTCGATGTGCCCGAGCAGCAGCGCCAGCAGCGTGTTGTCGTCAAGCTCCAGCAATTCGCCCAGCGCCGCCGCCTGCGCGGGCTCGAGCGAATCGCCGTGACGGGCGAAAAATCGCGTGAAAAGCAGGTCGTTCTCCAGCAACCCGCGGCGCGCGCGCCAGCGCAGCCTGCGCAGCGCGGCGGCGTGGTCCTCGGGGGCTCCCGGGTTGCCGGAGGAAACGGTCATGAGCAGCTCAGACCGCCCGCCGCAGCATCATGTCCTTGATGCTGCCGATGGCCCGCGTCGGGTTGAGCTCCTTCGGGCACACGTCGACGCAGTTCATGATGGTGTGGCAGCGGAACAGCCGGTAGGGGTCCTCGAGGTCGTCCAGGCGCGCCCCGGTGGCCTCGTCGCGGCTGTCGGCGATGAAGCGATAGGCCTGCAGCAGCCCGGCCGGGCCGACGAACTTGTCCGGGTTCCACCAGAAGCTCGGGCAGGAGGTGGAGCAGCTGGCGCACAGGATGCATTCGTACAGGCCGTTGAGCACCTCGCGCTGCTCGGGGCTCTGCAGGCGCTCCTTCTCCGGCGCCGGGGTGTCGTTGATCAGGTACGGCTTGACCGAGTGGTACTGCTTGAAGAACTGGGTCATGTCCACGATCAGGTCGCGGATCACCGGCAGCCCGGGTAGCGGCTTGAGCACCACCGGCTCCTTCAGCGTGAGCAGGTTGGTGGTGCAGGTCAGGCCGTTCTTGCCGTTGATGTTCATGCCGTCGGAGCCGCACACGCCCTCGCGGCACGAACGCCGGAAGGCCAGGGTCTCGTCGACGTCGGCCTTGATGCGCATGAGCGCGTCGAGCAGCATCTTGTCGTTGTGCTGCAGCTCGACCTCGTAGTCCTGCATGTACGGCCGGGCGTCGCGGTCCGGGTCGTAGCGGTAGATCGAAAACTTCATCTTGCGGGTCATCAGGGTCTCTCCGTGTGCTGGAGCGTCTCGAGGCAACGCAGGGCCGGGTGTCGCCCGACCCTGGGGGCCGTCTCAGAAAGTGCGCGCCTTGGGCTTGAAGGTTTCCACGGTCAGCGGCTTCATCTGAACTTCGCGATAGGCCAGGCGGCTGCCGTCGCGGAACCACAGGGTGTGCTTGAGCCAGTTGACGTCGTCGCGCTCCTGGAAGTCGCGATGCGAATGCGCGCCGCGGCTTTCCTTGCGCGCCTCGGCCGACACGATGGTGGCCTTGGCCGTCTCGATCAGGTTCTCCACCTCCAGCGCCTCGACGCGCGCGGTGTTGAACACCTTCGACTTGTCCTTCAGGTGGATGCGCTGCACGCGCTGCTCGAGCTGCGCGATCTGTTCCACGCCTTCCTGGAGCAGGTCCGAGGTGCGGAACACGCCGCAGTGCTTTTGCATGCTGGCGCGGATCGAGCCGGCCACGTCCTGGATCGACTCCCCGTCGCGCGAGGACTCCAGGCGCGCCAGGCGCGCCAGGGGCGCGTCGGCGCAATCGGCCGGCAGATCCTTGTGGGCGCCGCGCACGCGCTCGCTCTCGGCGATGTGTCGTCCGGCGGAACGGCCGAACACCACCAGGTCGAGCAGCGAGTTGGTACCCAGTCGGTTCGCCCCGTGCACGCTGACGCAGGAGCACTCGCCGATGGCGTACAGGCCCTGCACGACCTGCTCCGAGCCGTCGGCGCCCACGGTGAGCACCTGGCTGTGGATGTTGGTCGGGATGCCGCCCATCTGGTAGTGGATGGTGGGCACCACCGGGATCGGCTCCTTGGTGCAATCCACGTTGGCGAACTTGCGCGCGATCTCGGCAATCGAGGGCAGGCGCTTGTGGATGGTCTCGGCGCCCAGGTGGTCGAGCTTGAGCAGCACGTAGTCCTTGTGCGGACCGGCGCCGCGGCCTTCCTTGATCTCCTGGTCCATCGAACGCGAGACGAAGTCGCGCGGCGCCAGGTCCTTGTAGGTGGGCGCGTAGCGCTCCATGAACCGCTCGCCGTTGGCATTGAGCAGGATGCCGCCTTCGCCGCGCACGCCCTCGGTGATCAGCACGCCGGCGCCGGCCACGCCGGTGGGGTGGAACTGCCAGAACTCCATGTCCTGCAGCGGCAGGCCGGCGCGCGCCGCCATGCCGATGCCGTCGCCGGTGTTGATGTAGGCGTTGGTGGACGCGGCGAAGATGCGCCCGGCGCCGCCGGTGGCCAGCACCGTGGACTTGGCGCGCAGCACGCTGACCTCGCCGGTTTCCATTTCCATCGCCACCACGCCCAGCACCTCGCCCTCGGCGTCGCGGATCAGGTCCAGCGCCATCCATTCGACGAAAAAGTGGGTGCGCGCGGCCACGTTCTGCTGGTACAGGGTGTGCAGCAGCGCATGCCCGGTGCGGTCGGCGGCGGCGCAGGCGCGCTGCACCGCCTTCTCGCCCAGGTTGGCGGTGTGGCCGCCGAAGGGGCGTTGGTAGATGGTGCCGTCCGGGTTGCGGTCGAAGGGCATGCCCATGTGCTCGAGCTCGTACACGGCGCTGGGCGCCTCGCGGCACATGAATTCGATGGCGTCCTGGTCACCCAGGTAGTCCGAACCCTTGACGGTATCGAACATGTGCCAGTACCAGTTGTCCTCGCTCATGTTGCCCAGCGAGGCGGAAATTCCGCCCTGCGCGGCCACGGTGTGCGAGCGCGTCGGAAACACCTTGGACAGCACGGCCACGTCCAGCCCGGCACGCGCCAGCTGCAGCGCGCAGCGAAGCCCGGAGCCGCCAGCCCCGACGACGACGACGTCGAATTTGCGTTGGTTCAGTTGCACGGCTCAAACCCTCCACAGAACCTGCACGGCGCCACCGACGCAGGCGAGCAGCCACACGATGGTCAGCACCTGCAGGCTCAGGCGCAACCCGACGGGCTTGACGTAATCCATCCAGATGTCGCGCACGCCCACCCACACGTGGTAGAGCAGCGCGAGCAGCGCGACCAGCGTGAACAGCTTGGTCGCCTGATTGGCGAACAGCGCCTGCCAGCGCGCGTAGTCGAGCTGGCCCGGCCAGAGCACGACGACCAGCATGAACACGGTGTACAGCGCCATCACGACGGCGGTGACGCGCTGGGCCAGCCAGTCGCGCATGCCGTAGTGAGCGCCCACTACGAGGCGATGCGATCCGTAGTCGGTTGCGGCCATGTCAGGCTCCCGAGAAAAGGTGGATGGCGACCAGCAGCGTGGCCAGCAGGGACACCACGAGCACCGTGACGGCGCTGCGGCGCCCGGCCTGCTTGGTCACCACGCGCGGGCAGATGTCCGAGATCAGGTGGCGGATGCCGGCGCAGAAGTGCTGGGCCAGGCCCCAGAACAGCACCAGGCCGACCAGTTTCATCGGCCACGAGCCGAGCACCGAGGCGACGTCGGCGAAGCCCTGCGCCGAACGCAGGCTGAGCTCGAAGGCCCACAGCACCACGGGCAGCAGCACGAACATCAGCGCGCCGCTGATGCGGTGCAGGATGGAAACGATGGCCGCCAGGGGCATGCGGTAGCGGAGGATGTCGCCGAGGCCGATGTTGCGGAACTCGGGTCTTGCGGTCTTGGGAACGGTTGGCATGGTCTTGGCCTCGCTTCGGGTTATGCCGCGAGTTTATGGCGTGAATTTGTCGACTGCACCACGCGGGATGGCGCCATCGCCCTCGCTCAGCTCAGTTCGTTGCGGTAGTAATGGTGCGTGGTGGCATACAGGCCGCGGCGCAGTTCGATGGGTTGGTCGCCGTAGCTGAAGGCCAGGCGCTCCACCGACAGCAGGGCCTGGCCCACCGGCACGCGCAACAACTCGGCTTCCTGCGCCGAGGCGTTGACGGCCCGGATCTTTTCCTCGGCGCGCACCATGCGCGTGCCGAACTCGGATTCAAACATCGCGTACAGCGGCCCGCGGTTGCGCTCCAGGCGCTCGGCGGTGAGCCCGCGAAACGGCCCCGCGGGCAGATAAATGTCCTCGTACACCACGGGCTCGCCCGCGATGCGCAGGATGCGCCGGATCTCCAGCACCAGGTCGCCGGCGCGGATGCCCAGCGCGCGCACCACGTCCGACGGCGCGCGCACGCGGTGGCATTCCAGGAACTCGCGCTCCATGCGCAGGCCCTGCGCGGTCTCGGCATCGGGCACCAGGCGCAGGAAGCGGAACTTCACCTGAGCCTCGTGGTGGGTAGACACGAAGGTGCCGCGCCCCTGGCGCCGGATCAGCAGGTTTTCCGCGGCCAGCTCGTCGATCGCCTTGCGCACCGTGCCCTGGCTGACCCCGAAGCGCGTGGCAAGCTCCGCCTCGCTGGGGATCAGGTCCCCGGGCTTCCATTCCCCTTCCTGCAGCGCGCGGGTGATCAGCGCCTTGATCTGCTGGTACAGCGGACTGAACACCGGCGCCGCCGAGGCGGCGCCGGGCGCGCTGGACGGAGCTGGAACGGACGTAGCCATGCGCTGCATTGCAGCACAGCGGCGCGCCCCTGTCCAGTATGTCCTAATAGATGTCTTATATAAGACATAAGTGCGTTGACGCGCGCCCTTTCCGACGCCTACACTGCGCAGTGCAATGCAACATCGGGAGCTCGTGCGCGTCATCCGCGCATCGCCCCCGCACCAGTTCCGGCTCCGGCCCGCCCACCCGCGGACCGGCTCGGCTTCCCAACGGCCTCAATCGGAGTTCCCCATGTCCAAAGCCCCCATGCGCGTAGCCGTGACCGGCGCCGCCGGCCAGATCGGCTACGCCCTGCTGTTCCGCATCGCTTCCGGCGAAATGCTCGGAAAGGATCAGCCGGTGATCCTGCAACTGCTGGAGATCCCCGACGAAAAGGCCCAGAAGGCGCTCAAGGGCGTGATGATGGAGCTGGACGATTGCGCCTTCCCGCTGCTCGCCGGCATGACCGGGCATTCCGACCCGAACACCGCGTTCAAGGACATCGACTGCGCGCTGCTGGTCGGCGCGCGTCCGCGCGGCCCGGGCATGGAGCGTCGGGACCTGCTGTCGGCGAATGCGCAGATCTTCACCGCGCAGGGCAAGGCCCTCAACGCGGTGGCCAAGCGCGACGTGCGCGTGCTGGTGGTCGGCAACCCGGCCAACACCAACGCCTACATCGCGATGAAATCGGCCCCCGACCTGCCCAAGAGCCATTTCACCGCCATGCTGCGCCTGGATCACAACCGCGGCCTGTCGCAACTGGCCACCAGGATGGGCAAGCCGGTGTCGTCCATCGAGAAGTTCTGCGTCTGGGGCAACCACTCGCCGACCATGTACGCCGACTGGCGCTTCGCCACCGTCGACGGCAAGCCGGTGAAGGACCTGATCGGCGACGACGACTGGAACCGCAACACCTTCCTGCCCACCGTGGGCAAGCGCGGCGCGGCGATCATCGAAGCCCGCGGCCTGAGCTCGGCGGCCTCGGCGGCGAACGCGGCCATCGACCACATGCGCGACTGGGTGCTGGGCACGAACGGGCGCTGGGTGACCATGGGCATCCCGTCCGACGGCTCCTACGGCATCCCCGAGGAAACCATGTTCGGCGTACCGGTGACCTGCGAGGGCGGCCAGTACAAGCGCGTGGAAGGCCTGCCCATCGACGCCTTCTCGCAAAGCTGCCTGGACAAGACCCTGGGGGAACTGCTCGAGGAGAAGGAAGGCGTCAAGCACCTGCTCTGAGGCGCCGCGACATGGCGCAGGGACAAGGGGCTCGGGACATGGGTGGATCGTTGCGCCGACGCCAAGTCATGGCGAGAAATCATCATGACTTGCACCCCAGGGCGCAATGTGGCGCGGCGGGGGGTATACACTCGCCGGCACCCCATGTCCTTGCCGCCCCGGCCGTCGCGGTGACGCATGCATCGTCGGCCGGCGGCGCCCCCCCGCTGCGGAGCCCGCTGATCATGAACCCGTCCCCCTCCCTCCGTCGTCCGGCCCGCCTGCTGGGGCCGGCCTGCATCGGCCTGTGCGCCGGCATCGGCCTGTCGATGACGCCGGCGCACGCCGCGTCGCACACGGCCACGAAGGCGCCGGCTGCGATCGCGGCCACCGTGACCCCGCCGACCCCGCCCGTGCAGGTGGGCGACCCGCTGCCCAGCTACAAGATGAAAGCGGGGGCCATGGTCTGCGGCGACCGCCGACGCATGGACGTGCGGGTCGAGGGCAAGAACGACAGCGTCATCGACCTGACCTGGAAGGGCCATCACTACCTGCTGCAGCGCAAACCCACGACCACCGGCGCCTACCACTTCGACGACCAGAAGGCGGGCCTGGTGATGATCCAGATCCCGGCGAAGAGCATGCTGTTCGACAAGAAGGACATGATGCGCCTGGCCGACGACTGCAACCCGATCGCCGCCACGAAGGTCGTGGCGGCCCAGTAAGGCCCGCCCCGCGCCCCGCGGCGGCGGCCCGTCCGATGTTTCGACCGATGACCGCTGCCGCTTCGCCCCTGCCTGCCCTCGCCCCGATCCGGGGCGGGAGCGCGTGCGCGTGCGCGGCGCACCCCACCGTTTTCCCGCACAACAACCCCTGACCCCCTCACGGAGCCTGCCATGGCCACTGCGAAACGTTCCGCAAAAAGTTCCGCCAAGAGCGCCCCCGCCCATCCCTTCGCGTCGACCTGCAAGAGTTTCGCCACCGCCAGCGGCAAGACCGGCAAGTTCTACTCGCTGCCGGCGCTGGGCAAGCAGCTCGGCGTCGACATGTCGCGCCTTCCGGTGTCGATCCGCATCGTGCTCGAATCGGTGCTGCGCAACTGCGACGGCAAGCGCGTCGATGCCTCCCACGTGAAGCAGCTGGCCTCGTGGAAGCCCACCGAGGCCCGTACCGCCGAGATCCCCTTCGTGCTGGCCCGCGTGGTGCTGCAGGACTTCACCGGCGTGCCCCTGCTGGCCGACCTGGCGGCGATGCGCACGGTGGCCGCCCAGATGGGCAAGAACGCCAAGGCCATCGAGCCGCTGGTGCCGGTGGACCTGGTGGTCGACCACTCGGTGATGATCGACAACTACGGCAACAAGAAGGCGCTGGACCTGAACATGCAGCTGGAATTCCAGCGCAACCAGGAGCGCTACCAGTTCATGAAATGGGGCATGCAGGCCTTCGACACCTTCGGCGTCGTGCCCCCCGGATTCGGCATCGTGCACCAGATCAACCTGGAATACCTGGCGCGCGGCGTGCACAAGTCCAGGGACGGCGTGTACTACCCCGACACCCTGGTGGGCACCGACAGCCACACCACGATGATCAACGGCGTGGGCGTGGTCGGCTGGGGCGTGGGCGGCATCGAGGCCGAGGCCGGCATGCTGGGCCAGCCGGTGTACTTCCTCACCCCCGACGTGGTGGGCGTGGAGCTCAAGGGCCAGCTGCGCGGCGGCGTCACCGCCACCGACCTGGTGCTCACCGTCACCGAGATGCTGCGCAAGGCCAAGGTGGTGGGCAAGTTCGTCGAGTTCTTCGGCGAGGGCACCGCGTCCCTGAGCGTTCCCGACCGCGCCACCATCGCCAACATGGCCCCCGAGTACGGCGCCACGATGGGCTTTTTCCCGGTGGACGACAAGACCATCGACTATTTCCGCGGCACCGGGCGCAGCAAGTCCGAGATCGAGGCGCTGCAGGCCTACTTCAAGGCGCAGAAGCTGTACGGCGTGCCCGCGAGCGGAGACATCGACTACTCGGCCACGCTGAGCCTGGACCTGTCCACCGTGGCGCCCTCGCTGGCCGGCCCGCGCCGCCCGCAGGACCGCATCGAGCTGGGCAGCGTCAAGCAGCGCTTCGGCGACCTGTTCTCCACCGGCATGGACCAGGGCGGCTTCAGCCAGCCGGCCGAGCGCCTGCAGCGCAGCTTCAAGACCTCCGAGGGCACGGAACTGCACGACGGCGACGTGCTGATCGCCGCCATCACCTCCTGCACCAACACCTCCAATCCCAGCGTGCTGCTGGCCGCCGGCCTGGTGGCCAAGAAGGCGGTGGAAGCCGGGCTGAAGGTGAAAAAGCACGTCAAGACCTCGCTCGCCCCGGGATCGCGCGTGGTCACCGAATACCTCGAGCGCGCCAAGCTGCTGCCCTACCTGGAGAAGCTGGGCTTCTACGTGTCGGGCTACGGCTGCACCACCTGCATCGGCAACGCCGGCCCGCTGGCCGCCGACATCGAGGCCACGATCACCTCCAACGACCTGGTGTGCGCCGCGGTGCTGTCGGGCAACCGCAACTTCGAGGCCCGCATCCACCCCAACCTGAAGGCCAACTTCCTGGCCTCGCCGCCGCTGGTGGTGGCCTACGCCATCGCCGGCAACGTGCTGCGCGACCTGATGACCGAGCCGGTGGGCCACGGCAAGGGCGGCAAGCCCGTGTACCTGGGCGACATCTGGCCGACCACCGAGGAGGTGCAGGCGCTGCTCAAGGTGGCGATGGACCCGAAGGCCTACAAGGCCAACTACGAGCAGGTAGCGGCCAAGCCGGGCAAGCTGTGGCAGCGCGTGGACGGAGCCAAGGGCCAGGTCTACGACTGGCCGCAGAGCACCTACATCGCCCGCCCGCCCTTCTTCGACGACTTCGCGATGACCCCCCAGGGCGGCGCCGCCGCGGTGCAGGGCGCGCGCGCTCTGGCGCTGTTCGGCGACTCGATCACCACCGACCACATCTCCCCGGCCGGCTCCATCAAGGAGAACTCGCCGGCGGGCAAGTGGCTGCTGGAAAACGGCGTGGCCAAGGCCGATTTCAACTCCTACGGCTCGCGCCGCGGCAACCATGAGGTGATGATGCGCGGCACCTTCGCCAACGTGCGCATCAAGAACCAGATGATCCCGGCCAACGCCGACGGCTCGCGCGAGGAAGGCGGCGTCACGCTGTTCCAGCCCTCGGGCGAGAAGATGTTCATCTACGACGCGGCCATGCGCTACATGGCCGAGGGCACGCCGCTGATGATCTTCGCCGGCGAGGAATACGGCACCGGCTCCAGCCGCGACTGGGCCGCCAAGGGCACCCAGCTGCTGGGCGTGAAGGCCGTGGTGGCGCGCAGCTTCGAGCGCATCCACCGCTCCAACCTGATCGGCATGGGCGTGCTGCCGCTGCAGTTCCTGGGCGACGACTCCTGGCAGAGCCTGGGCATCCGCGGCGACGAGAGCTACGAGGTGCTGCTGGGCGACGACATCAAGCCCCAGCAGGACGCCGTGCTGGTGATCCGTCGCCCCGGCCAGGCCGACCAGAAGGTCAAGCTGCGCCTGCGCATCGACACCCCGATCGAGGTGGACTACTACCGCCACGGCGGCATCCTGCCCTTCGTGCTGCGCGAACTGCTGGCCGCCTGAGAACCGGCGACCTCAGGCTCGCGACGCCCCCGGTCCTCGGATCGGGGGCGTTTTTCATCGCGGGTTCAGTGCGCGACCGCCGACGTCTTCGGTCCGCTGCTCGTGGAACCGTCCGTCAGGCTGATCGAAGTACAGTCCTGCACCACCGAGCTCGACCAGCACAGATCGGCGTCTTGCCCGCCGCTCCCGGTGAGCACGACCGAAATGCTCGCATTGGCATCGCTGCCCAACTGCCCCGAGCCGAAGGCAGGCTGGTAGCAGGCGACCGTGCCGTCGGCATAGCTGCAGGTCATCTGCGTGGAGTCGGGGTCTGCGCTGAAGCTCTGCACCTGCACTCCGTCCGGCACCTTCAGGGTCCACCTCAAGGGCATTCCCGGGTCGGGCAAGCCTCGCGTCGCGCCCGCCGCGTCGTACATGGAGACCTTGATCTGCGCCGGCACCTGCGGCTGCAAGAACGGTCCGGGGTCCAGTTCCATGACGCCGAACACAGGGTCGCCGGTGACCATCACGGTCCCCACGCCGTTGATGTTTCCGGCATCGCTGAGCACCGTCAGTAACGGGTTGACCTGGGTCGTCGGGGTCGCGACCGGCGCTTCCAGCGTCAGCGGGATCCGCAGGCTGGCGCCGGGAGCGAGACTCGCCGCCTGGCAGAGCAATTGTCCATTGGCCGGGTCGAAGGTGCAGCCCGTGCCCGCCTCGGGGTCGGCCGTCATGAACGGGGGCAGTTGCTCGCTGATCTGCAGCTTGGCAGCGCCGGAGGGGCCCTGGTTGTTCACGACCAGCTCGGTGCGCCCTGAAATCGGCTGGCCGGGCACCACGACGGCCATGGGTTGCTGGATCGACAGCGTCGCCGTGGGCTGCAATTGCAGCGGCACGTTGAAAGGCGTCATCGTGAAATTGCCCTGACCGTTGACCAGCAGCACGGTGTAGGGACCCGTGCGGGCGAAGGGACCTGCCTTCAGGCCGACCGTGGCCACGAACTCCATGCCCACGCCGATGTCGACCGGACAGGCTGCGTAGAAGGGGCCCACCTGGCACTGCAGACCGTCGATGGACGCATTCGCGATGGAAAGGCGCTGCTCCTCGAACAGGCGAAAAAAGAGATATCCGTTGCAGCTGTCGGCGCCCGGCGCGCCCGATTCCCCGGGACCCAGCACGCATTGGAAGCCGAGTTCCCCCTCGTTGGGGTTCGGCGCGCCGGGAGTCAGCACCCAGGGATCGCCGAGGCCTCCAGCCGACCGGGGCGCATTCGGCCCCACCGGCACAAGGGTCGCCGCCGAACTCCACGCCGACACGCCCAGCAGCGCCGCTGCCACGAGCATGCGAGGCCCTGCGACACGCGACCAGGCTCGCAACCACGCCCGACCATTGCCATACCGGGACTTCTTCGAACAAGACATTGCAGATTCTCCAGGCGATTCACGCGGGAACAAGTGCATTCCTGGCATTCGAGAACAAACTCGAGGAATGCACAAAACCACCCATCCTAAATCGAATATGGGGTTTTCCCGGATCCGCCATCAAAAACCACAAAATCCTCCCGGCAATCACCAAAAAACCAAAAACATAATTTTAATAATGGATATCTCAATCATTCGAACAGGATATTTCGAGGACCCGCAGCAGCGAACTCGTATCGTCCTGTCCCCAGCCATGACGCATCAATCGGTCGAGTTGCTCGTGCACCAGCCGCAGCGCCGGC
>JAKBNS010000015.1 GCA_021830925.1 Pseudomonadota bacterium
GAAGCCGGAGGCGTTGATCATGCGCTTGAGCCGGTCGACCATGAAAAAGTAACCATCCTCGTCGACCCGCCCGAGGTCCCCGGTGCGCAGCCAGCGCCGCCCGTCGATTTCCACGAAAGCCTGTTCGGTGGCCTGCGGCTGCCCCCAGTAGCCCTGCATGACCTGCGGGCCGCTGACCAGGATCTCACCCACCTCGCCCACCGCCAGCTCGCGCAGGGTCTGCGGGTCCACCACGCGCGAATGCGTGTCGAAGATGGGAATTCCCAGGCATTGCGCCTTGCAGCGCCCCGGCGGGTTGATGTGGGTCGGGGCCATGGTCTCGGTCATGCCATAGCCCTCCATGTAGGTGATTCCGCACAACTCCTGCAGGCGCGCCGCCACGGCATCGGGCATGGCCGCGCCTCCACCGCCCATGTTCCACACGCTCGACAGGTCGTACTCGGCCACGCGAGGGTTCATCAGGAAATCCACCACCATGGTCGAGATGGCATGCCACGAGCCCACGCGCCAATGCTCGACGCAGCGCGCCGCCGCGTCGCGGTCCCAGCGCGCCAGCAACACCACGGTGTTGCCCCGGTACAGCGCGGCGTTGAGGCTCATCTGCATGCCGGTGACGTGGAAGAACGGCAGCACCGCCAGCACGGTGTTGTCGGACGGCAGGCGCACCCACTCGGCACCCGCCGCCGCCGTGCTCATCACGCTGCGATGGGTGTGCATGCAGCCCTTGGGCTGACCGGTGGTGCCCGAGGTGTAGGGCATCACGCAAAGGTCGTCGGGCCCCGTGGCGAGCGGCGCGGCCGACAGCCCGGCGTCGAGCATGTCGCGCCACCCCACCAGGCCCTCGCCCGCGAGTTCGCGCGCGGGCTCGGCCAGCGCGGCCGGCAGCGCCACCGGCGAGTCGGACCCCGCGTATTCCGACAACGCCGCGACGATCACGTGCTCGAGCCCCTGGCCGAGCAGGGGCTGCACGCGCTCCAGCAGTTCCTGGCCGCACAAGGCCACGCGAGCGCCGCTGTCGCGCACATAGTGCGCCAGCTCGGCGCTCAGGTTCATCGGGTTCACCGGAACGACGACGCCGCCGGCGCGAAGGATGCCGTAGAAGGCCAGAACGAACTGCGGGCTGTTCTGCATGTCCAGCAGCACGCGGTCGCCCTGGCGCACCCCGCAGCGCTGCTGCAGGAAGCCGGCGATGGCCTCGCACTGGCGCCGGAACTCGCCATAGCTGAGCCGGCCGCCGTAGAAGATCAGGAAATCCTTGTCGGGAAAGCGCCGTGCCGCGACCTCGACGTTGTCGTACAGGTTGGTCGCCGGAATGCTCAGGTGCCGCGGCAGGCCCTTCGGCCAGTGCTTCAGGTGCAGTTCGCTCACGCTCGTCTCCTCAACGCCATGCCGGACTCGTCGGTCCGTGTCAGTGCGGGGTCGCCCCCTGCGCCGCCTGCGCCGCATAGGGCGCCAGCTCCATGCGCGCGATCTGGTCGCGATGCACCTCGTCGGGGCCGTCGGCCAGGCGCAGGGTGCGCGCATGGGCATAGGCCTGCGCCAGTCCGAAGTCCTGCGACACACCGGCTCCTCCGTGCACCTGGATGGCCCAGTCGATGACCTGGCAGGCCATGTCGGGAGCCACCACCTTGATCATCGCGATGTCCTTGCGCGCCACCTTGTTGCCCAGGCGGTCCATGCGATCGGCCGCGGCCAGCACCAGCCAGCGCGCCTGGTCGATGCGCATGCGCGCCTCGGCGATGCGCTCGCGCGTGACCCCGTGCTCGGCCAGGCTGCGGCCGAAGGCGCGGCGCGACACGGCACGCCGGCACATGTCCTGCAGCGCGCGCTCGGCCAGCCCGATCAGGCGCATGCAGTGGTGGATGCGCCCGGGGCCCAGGCGCCCCTGGGCGATCTCGAAGCCGCGCCCCTCGCCGAGCAGCATGTTGTCGACCGGTACCCGCACGTCGTGGAATTCGACCTCGGCATGGCCGTGCGGGGCGTCGTCGTAGCCGAACACTTCGAGGTGACGCAGCACCTTCACCCCCGGCGTGTCCATCGGCACCAGGATCATCGACTGCCGCAGGTGCCGGTCCGGGTGGTCGGGGTCGGTCTTGCCCATCAGGATCAGCACCTTGCAGCGCGGATCGTTGGCCCCCGAGGTCCACCACTTGCGCGCGTTGATCACGTAGGAGTCGCCGTCGCGCCGGATGCTGGCCTGGATGTTGGTGGCGTCGCTCGACGCCACCGCCGGCTCGGTCATCGCGAATCCGGAGCGGATCTCCCCGCGCAGCAGCGGCTGCAGCCAGCGCTCCTGTTGCGCAGGGGTTCCGTAGCGCTCGAGCACTTCCATGTTGCCGGTGTCCGGGGCCGAGCAGTTGCAGGCCTCGGGCGCCAGCCCCGAGCGCCCCATGATCTCGCACAGCGGCGCGTACTCGAGGTTGCTCAGCCCGGCGCCGCGCTCGGATTGCGGCAGGAACAGGTTCCACAGCCCGTCGGCGCGCGCCTGCTGCTTCAGGCGCTCCATCACCCGCGTGGGCTGCCAGACGTTGCCGGCGTCGCGGTTCGCCTGCACCTCGGCCGCGAACTCGGCTTCGGCCGGCAGCACATGCTGGCGCATGAAGGACCACAGGCGCTGCTGCAGCTCCTGCACCTTGGGCGAGTATTCGAAATCCATCGGGTTCTCCGGATCGGGATCGGAAGGGATCGATGCTCAGGCCGCGCCGATGCGCTGCACCTGCGCCCACGCC
>JAKBNS010000021.1 GCA_021830925.1 Pseudomonadota bacterium
ACCTGTCCGGGCTGCAGATTCCGCACGGCGTTGACGAACAGGTCGGGCCACTCTCCGGCTGGTCGGGTGCCCAGGTCGCCGCCGTGGGTGGCTTCCGGTCCGCCCGAGAATTGCTGCGCGACCACCTCGAAGCGCCTGCCCTGGCGCAGCGCCGAAGCGGCCGCGTCGATGATCTGGCGCGCCTGCGCGACGACCTGCGCGCTGGCCTGCTCGGGAATCGGCACGAAGATCTGCGCCAGATGCAGCTGCTCGGACGGTGCGATCTGTCCCTGCAGCGAGCGCATATGCGACAGGTAGTCGTCGACTTCCTGGTCGGTGACGCTGACCTTGGCCGCCACGTCGCGCTGGCGCAGGCGCTGGATCAGGATCTCACGGCGGATCTGCCCCTCGAAGTCCTTCCAGCCCATCCCCTGCGCGACGACCTTGGCGTGCAATTGGGTCACATCCATGTGGTTGGACGAGGCCACCTGCGCCACCGCGCGCTGCAGCGTGTCATCGCCCACCTGGAGGCCGCTTTGCTGGGCGTATTCCGCCAGCGCGTACTCGTCGATCATCTGTTGCAGGACCTGCGCGCGAACCTGGTCCACCGGCGGCACGGGGGCGCCGGGTTGCTGCCGCGCGAGGCGCCCCAGCGTGTCCTCCACGCGCAGCCGCAGATCGTACTGGGTGATCACCTGGTCGCCCACCACCGCGGCGATGCCGTCGCTGCTCGCCGCGGCCCCGTCCGCGGGCGCTTGCAGCCCCTGGGGGGATGCGCTGGCGCCGGGCAGGGTCATTTGCGCGTGGGCCGCCATGCCCGGCAGGCCGGCGCCGACGAAGGCGAGCAACGCGAGGCGCGGCAGGAATTTATTCATAGTTCACGTAGCGGCTTGGAGCGGCCGTCGGTTGATGCACCAGTTGATAACCGGGGATATTTTGCTGCAGCGCCCCCAGCGGATTGTTGCCCAGCCGCGAAAAGCCCGAGAGCTCCAGCTGGAAAAGGATGCGCGTGGTACCGCTTTGCGAGGTGAGGGATTGCCGTTGCAGCACGATCCGCCCCACCCAGCACCCTCCGTCGTACTCGAAGCCGAACAGTCCGTTGTTCAGGCTGCGGTCCTGCAGGCTGTAGTCCGCCTGGCCCACCGAATACCAGCGCGACGAAAGGCGCCACTGCCACGCACCGTTGACGTAGCGCAGCGGGATCTGGGTGGCCGTCGCGCTTTGCGTCAGGTAGGAAAGACCCAGGTTCTTGAAGTCGCCTACATGCCACTGGGCGCCGAAATTGGCCTGCGCCAGCTGCCGCAACCCCATGTTGTAGTCGATTCCGGCGGTGGCGCTCCAGTTGGGCGTCACCGCCAGGGAGCCGAGCAGGAAGGTGTCGGAAAGCCCCTTCGGCACCGGCGTGCCGGTCAGCGTCACGCGTTGCGGGCTCAGCAGCACGCGCTGCGCCGCGGTCAGGCTGGCGTATTCGGCGCCGCTGCCCGCGTCGAGCCAGCGCGTGGTGGCCCCGGCGGTGATGTTGTTGGCGTCGGCGATGCGATCGTTGCCCGAGAACAGGTTGTCGGTATAGATGGTCGCCAGGTTCAGGTCCAGCGGCGCGCTGTCGAAATTCGGCAGGTTCTGCTGCGCGCGGTACGGTGTGTAGACGTAGTACAGCCGTGGTTCGAGGGTCTGCGTCAGGTCGTGGCCGAATGCGCGGGTGGAGCGTTCGAACACCAGGCCCGAGTCCAGGCTGAAGCTGGGCACCGAACGCGAGGCCGACGTGGAGCCGTCGGCCATCGGCGAGTCGGTCCTGTACGTGGTCTCGTACAGGTGCAGCGCCGGCGTGACGAAGCCCTGCGGCGCGACGAACGGCAGGCGGACCGTGGGGTCGACGTAGCTGCGGTCCCCCGACAACAACGTGGGCGTGCTGTTGGTGAAACGCGCCGTGGCCGCGTCGAGCTGCCACTGCAGGCCGGTGTAGTTGGCGCTGTGCCAGCTGCCAAGCAGCTGGTGCTGCACGTCGTAGGGCACCGCCACCGGCGAGACCGTGCTCTGCAGGGTCTGCCAGGTGTTGAAACTGGCCTGCAGCATGCCGTTGGGCTGGGACCAGGTGACCTGGCCCTGTTGCGGCAGGGTGCGATTGCCGCCGATCACCGGGTCCACGCTGCTGAAGTCCTGCCACCAGTTGTTGTCGGACACCCGTTGCAGGTTCAGGCCGTAGCTCACGTTGCTGGCCAGGCTGCCTGCCTGTTGCAGCACGGCGGCCCAGCGCGACTGGCCGTCATCCCCGTGGTCCTGCGGCAGGTAGTCGACGATGGTGTTTCCGCTGTACGAGGGCTCCAGCCAGCGCACCGATGCGCTGGCCATCAGCCCGCGCCGCAGCAGCAGGCGCGGCGTGATCGTGGCGTCGTAGTTCGGCGCGATGTTCCAGTAGTAGGGCTGCGCCCAATCCAGGCCGTTGCGGCTGTCGATCCCGATGGTCGGCGGCAGCAGTCCCGACTTGCGCGCGGTGGTCAACGGGAAACTGGCGTAGGGCAGAGGCAGGATGGTGACACCCTTGAACTTCACCTGGCCGTCCTTGACCACGCCGGTATCGGAGGCGAAATCCAGGTCCAGGTGGGTCGCCTGCAACACCCAGTCGACCGGGGACTCGGTGCAGGTGGTGTAGGTGGCGTGTTCGGCCTCCAGGTGCTGGCTGCCCAGGAACTGCACCGATTCGGCCCGGCCACCGCCCTGCGTGCGGTCGAAGAAATAGCGCGCATCGGGCATGGTCCCGGTACTGCTGTCCAGGTTGAACAGCAGGCTGGGGCCGCTGAACACGTTGCCGTCCTGCACGATGCGTACGTTTCCGCGTGCGTCGATCTGGTCGGTCACGAGGTCGTCGTGCAGCGCGTCGGCCTTGAACACCACCGAATGCCGGCGCAGTTGCACCGCTCCGCTGGCGTCCAGCCGGATGTCGGGTTGCATGCTGAGCTTCCCGGCGTCGACGAACACCGGTTCCTTCGACTGCACCTGGGGCGACAGGCGCTCCACCAGCGTGGGGCTCGGGCGCAGCGCCAGCGACGGCCCGCTCGCATCCGGCGCGGGACTGTTGCTCGCAGCAGCCGCCGTGCCCGGCGCGGCCGCCATCAGGCCGATGGCGGCGGCCAGCACGCGGAGACGGGCGTGGCGCGGGGCACGGGGCAGGATCTTCGGCGAAAGGAGCACTGGACGGGCGGGTTACGGGCCTGCGTGCGGATGCATCCGCACGCCTGGCCGGCGGCCACGGTCCGCGGCCTCCTAGAATCGGCGCCGATTATAGGAATCCCCCGGCGCTTCCGACGCCCCGTCCGCGCGCCCCCCTCTGCCGATGATGTCCACCTACCCCGAATTCCTTCCCGCGACCGAGGCCGATCCCCGTCTCGTCGCCCTGCGCGCCTGGCTGCAATCGGCCCCGGGCGGCATCGTCCTGAGCCCCGACACCCTGCGGCCGGCCTCGGCCGACGCCAGTTTCCGGCGCTATTTCCGGCTGGACGCCCGTGCCGGCGACGACGGCACGCTGATCGTCATGGACGCTCCACCAGAGAAGGAGGACGTGGGGCGGTTTTGCAGCGTCGCCGAGATGCTCCGCGGCGGCGGTCTGTCGGTTCCCCGCGTGCTGGCGCGCGACGACGCGCAGGGCTTCGTACTGTTGTCCGATCTCGGGACCACGACCTACCTGGACGCGCTGCTGCAGGCGCGCGACGCCGGCGACGCGGCGCGTTGCGATGCGCTGATGCGAGACGCGCTGGACGCGCTGGTGCGCATGCAGGGCGTGTCGGCCGGACTGCCCGCCTACGACCGCGAGCGCCTGCAGGCCGAGATGGAACTGTTCGAGACCTGGTACGTGCGCCGCCAGATGCAGGCCGAACTCGGCGACGACGAGCGCCAGGGCCTGCGCCGGGTCATGGATGCCCTGCTGGACAACGTGCTGGCCCAGCCCGTGGTGCTGGTGCATCGCGACTACCACAGTCGCAACCTGATGGTGCTGCCCGCCCGGTGCGAATGCGGCAACCCCGGCGTGCTGGACTTCCAGGACGCGGTGCTGGGGCCCATCACCTACGACCTGGTGTCGCTGCTGCGCGACGCCTACATCGCCTGGCCGGAGCAGCAGCAGATCGACTGGGCGATCCGCTATTGGGAGGGTGCGCGCAAGGCCGGCCTGCCGGTGAACCCGGACTTCGGCGCCTTCTACCGCGACTTCGAATGGATGGGCCTGCAGCGCCAGCTCAAGGTGCTGGGCATTTTCTCGCGTCTGTACCACCGCGACGGCAAGGCGCAGTACCTGGGCGATCTGCCCCTGGTGCTGCAATACGCGCGTGCGGTCGCGGGGCGCTATGCCGAGTTCGCGCCCTTGCTGCGCCTGCTCGACCGCTTGCAGGGCGTGGCGCGCCGCGACGCCTATACCTTCTAGGCCTGCCAGTCCATCGTGAAGGCTCTGATCCTGGCCGCCGGACGCGGCGAGCGCATGCGCCCGCTGACCGATCGCATGCCCAAGCCCCTGCTGGAGCTGGCGGGCAAGCCCCTGATCGTGTGGCAGATCGAACGCCTGCGCCGAGCCGGCATCCGCGACCTGGTGGTCAACCTTGGCTGGCTCGGCGATCGGCTGGCCGACGCGCTGGGCGACGGCTCGCGCTGGGACGCGCGCATCGTGTATTCGCGAGAACCCGAGCAGGCCTGGGAGACCGGCGGCGCGGTGGCCACCGCGCTGCCCCTGCTGGGCGGTGCCGACGCGCCCCCCTTCGCGGTGCTCAGCGCCGACATCTACACCGAATTCGACTACGCCCGCCTGCACGAGGCGGCGGCGAGCATCGCGGCCGACCCGCGCGCCACCAGCGCGCATTTCGTGCTGGCCGACAACCCGCCGCACCATCCCGGTGGCGACATGGCGCTGGACGCCGGTGGGCGCGTGCGGCGCGAGGGCGTGAAGCTCAACTACGGCAACATCGCCGTGTTCCATGCCGGGCTGTTCGCCGGGCGCCCCGCGCGCCAGGCCTGGAAGCTGTTTCCCTGGCTGTACGCCGAGGTTGACGCCGGGCGGGTCAGTGGCGAGCATTGGAGGGGCGCCTGGCACAACGTGGGCACGCCCGAGCAGCTCGCCGAGCTCGATGCCCGGCTGCGCGCCGACGCGACGGACTTATCCCCGGCGCTGCGCCGAGGGCTCGCTCGGGGGTAAGCTCAAGCCTGCGGCGCGCTCCGCGCCTTCGATCCCAAACGCCGATGTCCGCAGTCCCCGTCCTGTCCAGCGCCACCGCTCCCGAGCCCCCCGACGCGCAGCTGTTGCGCCAATGCGCGACGCGCCGCGCCCAACTCGCGCGGCGCATCGCCGATGCCGGCGGCGGGGTCGCGCTGGTGCCCACGGCGCCCGAGCGCATGCGCAACCGCGATGCCGATTACCCCTACCGGCACGACAGTTATTTCTACTATCTCAGCGGCTTCACCGAGCCGGCCAGCCTGCTGGTGCTGGAGGTCGATGCCGACGGAAGTTCGCGCAGCACCTTGCTGTGCCGCCCGAAGGATCCCGAGCGCGAGATCTGGGACGGCGTGCGCTTCGGCCCCGACGGCGCGCGCGAGGTGTTCGGCGTGGATGCCGCGGCGTCCATCGAGGACGTCGACGCGCTGCTGCCGCGCATGCTGCTGGACCGTGGCGCCGTGTGGTGGCCCTTCGGCGTGCATGAAGGCCTGGAGGCGCGGCTCGAGGCGTGGCTGCGGGCGGTGCGCGCGCAGGCGCGCGCCGGCCACCACGCGCCCACCGTGCAGCGCGACCTGTGCGCCGCGCTGGACGAAATGCGCCTGTTCAAGGACGAGTACGAATTGCAGGTGATGCGCCGCGCCGCGGACATCTCCAGCGAGGCCCATCGCCGCGCCATGCGCGCCGCCGGTGTCGGCGCGCCCGCGGAACTGCGCGAATACCACCTGGAGGCCGAACTGCTGCACGCCTTCCGTCGCGATGGCGCCCAGGCCCCGGCCTACGGCAGCATCGTCGCCGCCGGGGCCAACGCCTGCATCCTGCACTACCGCGCCGGCAACGCGCTGCTGCGTCGCGGCAGCCTGTGCCTGATCGACGCCGGCTGCGAGCTCGACGGCTACGCCAGCGACATCACGCGCACCTTTCCGGTGGGTGGGCGCTTCTCCGGCCCGCAGCGCGAGCTCTACGAGATCGTGCTGGAGTCGCAGCGCGCCGCCATCGAGGCCACGCGCGCCGGAGCCCGCTTCACCGACCCTCACGAAGCCGCGTTGCGCGTGCTCGCGCAGGGTCTGCTCGACACCGGCCTGATCGCGCGCTCGGCCGCGCCCGACGTCGATGCGGTGCTGCAGACCGGTGCCTATCGCCGTTTCTACATGCACCGCACCAGCCACTGGCTGGGCATGGACGTGCACGATTGCGGGGAATATTCGGAACCCGGCGAGGCGCCGCGAAGCCTGGCCGACGGCACCAGCCTGCCGGCCGCGCGCGTGCTTCGCCCGGGCATGGTGCTGACCATCGAGCCGGGTCTGTACGTGCGCGCCGCCGCCGACCTTCCCGAGGCCTACCACGACATCGGCATCCGCATCGAGGATGACGTGCTGGTGCGCGCGCAGGGCGATTGCGAGGTGCTGACCGCGCAGGCGCCCAAGACCGTGGCCGACATCGAGCAGGTGATGGGGGGCTGATGCGCGTGTCCTGTCGTACCGGTGGGGTCCGTCCGTCGGGCGCGGCCCCCGGCGCGTCGCGGGGGCAGGCACCGCGCGTGGCCATTGTCGGCGCGGGCCCGGTGGGTCTGAGTCTTGCGCTGCGCATGCGCCAGCTGGGCAGCCCGGCCGAGTTGCAGGTGTTCGACGCCCAGCCCGATGCGCGAGCCGCGCTGTCGGATCCGCGGGTGCTTGCGTTGTCGGAAGGCAGCCGGCAGTTGCTGCAGGCGCTGCGCGCCTGGCCCGCCGAGGCGGCCACGGCGATTCGCGACATCCATGTGTCACAGCATGCCTCGGGCCTGAGCTCGCTGCCTCGCGTGATGCTGCGCGCCGAGGAGGCCGCGCTGCCGGCGCTGGGCTACACGGTGCGCTACGGGGAACTGCTGGGTGCGCTGCAGGCCGCGGCCGTCGAAGCCGGCATCCAGGTGCGCTACGCCAGCCCGGTGCGGGTGCGCGAGCAGGCGCGGTCGGTGCTCGTGCTGCCGGCGCGGGGCGCCGATGCCGGCGATCCTGCGACCGGCCCGGCCCCCGAGCCGCCCCCGGACAATGGGCCCGCGCGGGAGTTCGATCTCGCGGTGCTCGCCGAGGGCGGGGCCTTCCACGACCAGCAGCAGCGCGAGCTGCACCACGACTACGGGCAGACCGCGCTCATCGGCCAGCTGCGCTGCGACCGCGCCCACGGGGGCCTGGCGGTGGAGCGCTTCACGCCCGATGGCCCGGTGGCGCTGCTGCCGCGCGGCGCGGATTACGCGCTGGTGTGGTGCGTGCCTCCGGCGCGTGCGCGCGAACTCCTGCGCCACCAGGATTCGGCCGAGGCGATGCGCCAGTTGCAGGCGCTGCTGCCCGCGGTCTGCGGGCGCGCGCTGGAGCTGCGCCTGTTCGGCTGCTACCCGCTGGGGCTCAACGCGCGCCTGCGCACCCGCCGCGGGCGCGCCGTCCAACTGGGCAACGCCGCGCAGACCCTGCACCCGGTCGCCGGTCAGGGCCTGAACCTGGGCCTGCGCGACAGCGCCACGCTGGCGCGCATGCTGTCCGATGCCGACGTCGCCGGGCTGGACGAGCTGCTGCGGCGCTACGACCTGACGCGCCTGCCCGATCGCGCGCTGCTGCTCGGCTTGACGGACCTGCTGGCGCGCGGTTTCACCTGGGAGCTGCCGGGCGCTTCGGCTCTGCGCGCAGGCGCGCTGGCGGCCTTGTCGGCGGCCTGGCCGCTGCGCCGCGCGCTGCAGCGGCGCATGCTGTTCGGCTGGCGCGCCTAGGCGCCTTGCGATCCTTGCGGGACCGGCCAGCCGGTCCAGGCCGGAGCCAGGTCGTGGGCCAGGCCGAACTGCTCCAGCACGCGTCCGAGGGTGTGGTCGACCATCTGCTCGATGCTGGTCGGGCGCAGGTACAGCGCCGGCAGCGGCGGCATGACCACCCCGCCCATCTCGGTCACCAGGGTCATGTTGCGCAGGTGCGCCAGGTTCAGCGGAGTCTCGCGCGCCAGCAGCACCAGGCGTCGGCGCTCCTTCAGGCAGACGTCGGCGGCGCGCGACAACAGGTTGTCCGAAAGCCCGTGGGCCACGGCCGCCAGGGTCTTCATGGAGCAGGGCGCCACCACCATGCCCAGCGTGGCGAAGGAGCCGCTGGCGATGCTGGCGGCCACGTCGCCGATGGGGTGCAGCTCGTCGGCCAGCGCCTCCACGTCCCGGCGTTCCAGGTCGGTCTCGGCGCGAATGCTCAGCCAGCCCGCGGGGCTGACCACCAGATGGGTGCGTACGCCCCCCAGGCGGCGCAGGTGCCGCAGCAGGCGCACGCCATAGACGGCGCCCGTGGCGCCCGTGATGCCCACGATCAGGCGCTGCGGCGCGGCTTGCGCTGACGACGGGGGTTCGGCCATGCGCGGCAAGCGAGGACGGGGGGTGCCCGGGTGGTTCAGGAGCCGCCCAGCAGGTCCTTGAGCTCGCCGCTCTGGTACATCTCGGTCATGATGTCCGAGCCGCCGACGAATTCGCCGCGCACGTACAGCTGCGGGATGGTGGGCCAGTTGGCGTATTCCTTCACCGCCTGGCGCACGTCGTTGTCCTCCAGCACGTTCACGCTGGCGAACTGCGCCACGCCGCAGGCCTTCAGGATCTGTACCGCGCGGCCGGAAAAGCCGCATTGCGGGAATTGCGGGGTGCCTTTCATGAACAGCACCACGTCGTTGGACTTGACCAGCTGGTCGATGCGTTGCAGTGCGTCGGACATCGGAGGCCTCGCGAAGCGGGTTGGGAATCTGGTGGGGAATATCCCTGATTGTAGAAAAGAGCCGTGCGCCGCGTGCGACGCCGACTCGCCTGCTCGGAAATGAGCGCGGCGCCCGCGTCGGGCGCCGTCAGTCCGGCGCGCGCGCGGCCGTCACGCGTTCGATCCCGGCCAGGTCGCGCAGGCTGTGCGCCTCGAGCAGTCCCGCGGCGCGCAGCAGCGCGCGCACGCCCTCGGCCTGGTCGTAGCCGTGTTCCAGCGCCAGCCAACCGCCCGCGCGCAGGCGCGGCGCGGCCTGCGCGATGAGCTCACGGATGTCTCCCAGTCCGTCGTCGGCCCCGCGCGAGCCCACAAGCGCAAGGCGCGGCTCGAAGCGCAAGGACTGCAGGTGCTCGTCGCCCTCGGCCACGTAGGGCGGGTTGCTCAGGATCAGGTCGAAGGTCTCGTCCGCGCCCGGCAGCGCGCCCATCCAGTCGCCGTGGTGCCAGCGCAGCGCGCCGCCAGGACGGTCGGGCTCCAGCAGGCGTCGCGCGTTGCCGCGCGCGATGCGCAAGGCCTCGGCGCTGGTGTCCACCGCCTGCACGCGCGCGTGGGCACGCTCGTGCGCCACCGCGATGGCGATGGCGCCGCTGCCGGTCCCGAGGTCGAGCACGTCGGCGGCGGCGTCGGCATCCAGCCGTGCGAGCGCGAACTCCACCAGCAGCTCGGTCTCCGGGCGCGGGATCAGCACCTCGGGCCCTACGCTCAGGCGCAGGCCCCAGAACTCGCGCCAGCCCAGCACGTAGGCCAGCGGTTCGCCGGCGCGCAGGCGGGCCGCGGCCTGCTCCAGCGCCCGCAGCCTGGCGTCGTCGAGCGGGGTCTCGGGGTGCGCCAGCAGCGTCGCATGCGACAGCCCGGCCAGTTCGCGCAGCAGCGCCAGCGCATCGACGCGCTCCAGCGCGCTGGAGCGCATCCAGGCCTCGGCGCCGAGCGCCCCTGGCGCGGGGGAGGTCGGATGCGTCACGCCAGCGCCGCCAGCTGTTCGGCCTGGTGCTCGGCGTGCAGCGCGTCGAGCAGTTCGTCGAGATCGCCGCCGAGAATGGCGTCGATCTTGTGCAGGGTCAGGTTGATGCGGTGGTCGGTGACGCGTCCCTGCGGCACGTTGTAGGTCCGGATGCGGTCCGAGCGGTCTCCGCTGCCCACCAGGCTCTTGCGCTGCGCGGCCTCGCGCTCCTGCGCCTGCTGGCGCTGGCGTTGCTCCAGACGCGCCGCCAGCACTTCCATCGCGCGCGCCTTGTTGCGGTGCTGCGAACGGTCGTCCTGGCACTCCACGACCAGTCCCGTCGGCAGGTGGGTGATGCGTACCGCCGAATCGGTCTTGTTGATGTGCTGGCCGCCGGCACCCGAGGAGCGGAAGGTGTCGATGCGCAGCTCGGCGGGGTTGATGGCCACCGCCGCCTGCGCGTCGGGCTCCGGCATCACCGCCACGGTGGCCGCGCTGGTGTGGATGCGGCCCTGCGACTCGGTGGCCGGCACCCGTTGCACGCGATGCCCGCCGGATTCGAACTTCAGGCGCCCGTACACACCGTCGCCGGCGATGCGCAGCACCGCCTCCTTGACCCCGCCGAGGTCGCTTTCGCTGTGCCCGAGCAGTTCGGTGCGCCAGCCGCGACGCTCGGCGTAGCGCGTGTACATGCGCAGCAGGTCCGCCGCGAACAGCGCCGACTCCTCGCCGCCGGTGCCGGCGCGTACCTCGAGGAAGGCGGCCTTGCGGTCGTCCGGGTCGCGGGGCAGCAGCGCGCATTGCAGCGCATCTTCCAGGTGATCGATGCGTTCGCCGCAGCTGTGCAGCTCTTCCTCGGCCAGTGCGCGCATCTCGGGGTCGTTCAGCAGCGCGCGCGCCTGCTCGCGCGCCGCCTCGGCGGCGCCCAGCTCGGCATGCAGCGCCACCACCGGCGCCAGCTCCGCGCGTTCACTGCCGAGTTCGCGCAGGCGCTGCGCATCGGTGCCCTCGGCGCCGAGCAGGGCGTCGATTTCCACCAGCCGGCGGGCGGCTGCGTCGAGTTTGTCGCGAAGGGAGGCTTTCATCCTTGAGCCTGAGGGGGCAGGCGGTGCGGGGCCGCGATGCACGCGCCCGCCGGGCGTCGCCACGATGCGGCGCGCCGGCCGCCCGGGACGCTAGTGTCGCTAGGAATGGTTGCCGTAGCCGCGATGCGGCGTCAGGAACAGGCGTTGCACGGCCCGCGTGACCTGGTCGCGATGCTGCGGGTCGGTGTGGTGCATGGCCGCGAAGGCATTGTGCAGGAATTTCTGC
>JAKBNS010000030.1 GCA_021830925.1 Pseudomonadota bacterium
CTCCTTGAGGCGGTAGCTGCGGCCCTCGAACTCGAGCATGGCGGCGCGGTGCATGAGGCGGTCGAGGATGGTGGTGGCCATGGTGGCGTCGCCGAGGTACTTGCCCCAGTCCTGCACGACGCGGTTGGAGGTGACGATGATGGATCGGCGGTGCTTGTAGCGCTGGTGGACGATGGCCTGCAGCAGTTCGGCCGCGGCGTCGCCGATGCGCCGGGCCAGGAACAGGTCGTCGAGCACGAGCAGGTCGGGCTCGATCCAGGCCCGCAGCAGCGCGGCCTGCTCCGGGGTGCTGGCCAGCGCGTAGCGGGCGAACTCGGTGTCGGCCTCGACGTAGCGCACGTCATAGCCCTGCAGCGTGGCCTGGTAGGCCACGGCCTTGGCGATGTGGCTCTTGCCGGTGCCGGGCTTGCCGATGATCAGCGCGTTGGCGCCGTCGCCGAGGAACTTGAGGGTGTGCAGCTCGAAACAGGCGGCGCGCGGCAGCTTGGGGTTGAAGCGCCAGTCGAAGTCGGCAAGCGTCGGGCGTTCATCCAGACGCGATTGCTTGAAGCGCCGCTCGGTCAGGCGCGAGTGGCGCCGGTCGAGCTCGTCCTGCAGCATGGCCCCCAGGGTGTTCAGGAACGGTTCTTGGCTGCTCTGCGCCTGCAGCACGCGAGTAGACAGCGTATCGGCGATGCCTGAGAGGCGCAGCTCGCGCAGGGCTCGTTCGATCTCATTGAGGGTCATGCTGGGGGCTCCGTTCGTGGGTGAGGGATTCAGCGGCGGCACGGGCGAACAGGTCGGCGTACTCCTCGGCCGGACGGATCAGCTCGTGCTGCTGGGTCAGCGGCTCGGCGCTCGGGGCAGCGTCCAGGGCCTGCAAGGCCTCAGTGACGAGCTTCTCGGTCAGCGCCTTGACGTGGCGATAGCTGTAGACGCCCTCTTGCAGCGCGCGGGCGCAGGCGGCGTCGACCAGGCGGCGGGGGTAGCGCTCGGCCAGCGAGACGATGCCCCAGAGCTTGCGCTGACCCACGCGGCCCTCGACGGCGAACAGCAGCTCGCACAGGCGCAGGGCCTCGGCCCCGATGGCGCGCGCCTGGGCCAGGATGCGGCGCGTCTCGCGCGAGGGGTTGAACACGCGCTCCTCGGCGGGCAGGACCACGGTGCCGGGGTGCTCGGCGCGATCGTGGGTGCGCAGCAGCTCCTGGGTTCTGAGGTCGCGAATCTCGATGCGCCGGGCATAGATGCGCACCAGCACCTGGGTGCCGATGCGCGCCGGACGGGCGGCGTAGCTGCAGTGGTCGACGCGCACGCAGCTGTCGTCGGCGACGGTGCGCTCGGCCTCGGTGAAGTACTGCATGCCCAGGACCGGCAGCGGCTGCAGGTGGGCTCTCTCCTCCTCGAACATGGCCTGCACCTGCCGGCGCGCGCTGCCGTGGATGCGCGGCGCCGCCCACCGGGTCTCCCAGTGCTCCAGAAAGGCGTTCTGTTCCTCGATGCTCTCGAAGCGCCGGCCCTTGAGGGCCGTGGCCTGGGTGTGGCCGATGGCGTTCTCGACGCTGCCCTTGCGGTTGGGGTCGCGCACCCGCGCCGGGTCGGCGACCACGCCGTAGTGCTGGAGCGTGGCGGCGTAGACCTTGTTGAGCTCGGGCTCGTACAGGTCGGGCTTGACGACGCCTTCCTTGAGGTTGTCGAGCACGACGTAGTGGGCCGAGCCGCCGAAGTAGCGCCAGGCCTGCTCGTGCAGCTCGGCCCAGACCTGCTGGCTGGACTTCCAGACCACGCGGCGGAAGCTGCGGCGGGAGTAGCGCAGCGTGGCCACGAACAGGCGCGGGCGGCGGTAGCGGTCGGTGCCGGGCACGCGCGTGAGCGCCCCCTCGCCGTAGTCCACCTGCATCTCCTCGCCGGGGGCGAACTCCAGGCGGTCGAACTGCTCGGGCTCACGCACCTTGAGCCGGGCGACGAAGCGCTTGACCGAGTTGTAGTGGCCGGCGAAGCCGAACTGGTCGACCAGGTCCTGGTAAACGGCGGTGGCGTTGCGCTTCAGACGCAGCTGCGCCTCGATGAACGCCCGGTGCGGTTCGCACAGCGACGGCGTCGTGGGCGCCGGAGCCGGTGGCCGGGGTGGAGGAGTTTGCTCGGCCGAGCCGGTGGCCACCCCGGGGGAGTTTGCTTCGCCCTCGGCAAAGCGCTGCGCGTAGGCGCGGATCGTCTTGCGGTCGATCCCCGTCAAGCGCGCGATCTCCCGCTGGCTGCTGCCCTTGCGCAGCAGCGTCCAGATCGTCGTTTGCAAATGCGGCTTCAAGACGTTCACTCCTGGCCCCTCTCCTGTGGAGGGGGCGAAAGTAACGTCCTGCCAGACCTCTGGCCGCCGGCGTGCTCGCCGGCCTGTCAGCGCCTCATCGCGCCGTGACCAGGGTGGGGGAATTTAGGTGGCCAAAGGTGGGGGAGTTTGGGTGGCCATCGGGGCCTAGGAAAGCATCGCCCATGAGCCACTGCCTGACCTCCGCTGGGGAATGCGGCCACCGCCCACGGGCATGATGGGGTACATCATGCGGGCAACCGTTTGCGAAACGGTTGCCCAAAGGCTTGGGCGAAGGGTTACGCCCATGATGGCGGACATCATGTCCACCATGCCACAGCCTCGAGAGGTGAGCCTTTACGGGGTAGCCCGACCGTAGGCTCTCAGAGGGAAGGTGAGCCTTTGCGGGGTAGCTTCACGATTGACCATGTGGGCTGGA
>JAKBNS010000230.1 GCA_021830925.1 Pseudomonadota bacterium
CGGTGACCACGCGCCCGCCGCCGGCGTTCTGCTCGTTCACCGCCAGCGCCCACAGGTTCACCCAGTCGAGCGCGCGCAGCGGATCGTCGCGCCCCGGCCCTCCCTGCTGGTTGAGCGAACGCCACAGCGCGGGAGCGCGCAGGCGTACGCGGAAGCCCCCGGGGAGCTCGCCCTCGTCGGCGCGGCAGCCGCGCGCGGCGCAGTCGCGCATGGCCTGCCAGATGCGCAGCAGGCCGGAATCGATGGCCTCGTCGTTGCGCCATGCGCGTTCGTTCAGGCGCATCACGTCGCCGATGGAGCAGCGCAGACGGGCGCAATGCTGCAACAGTTCGGCCGCGCTGTGAAAGGCCAGCGGCAGCGCCGGCCCCGGCACCGCGCCGGCGTCGACGCCGGCGGCCAGGGTCCGCGCATCCACGACGAAGCCGCCGCCGACGGAGTACATGTCCTGCTGCAACAGCAGCGCGCCGGCCGCGTCGTAGGCGCCAAAGCGCATTCCGTTTGGATGCAGGGACACGCCGCGGCCGCGCTCGAGCACGAGGTCGCGCCGGGGGTCGAAGGCGACCTCGTGGCGCCCCAGCAACGCCAGGGAACCGGACTCCCGCAGCGCTCGCAACAGCCCGGGAACGCGGTCCGGGTCGATGCCGTCGGGCGTTTCGCCCATCCAGCCCAGCAGCACCGCGCGGTCGCTGCCATGCCCCCGTCCGGTGGCCGAAAGGGAGCCGTACAGGCCGCAGCTCACGCGGGCGGTGCGATCGAGCAGGCCCTGCTCATCCAGCGCGCAGGCGAAGCTGCGCGCGGCGCGCATCGGCCCCACCGTGTGCGAACTGGAGGGGCCGATGCCGATGCGGAAAAGGTCGAATACCGAGACGGCCATGGTGTGCTCCGGGCCCGTGGTCGGGGCCTTCGGTTCCTACATCCTAGGCCGCCCGCCGCGGGCATCGGGCATGGGCCTGCTTGCATCGTGGAATTGTCCCGGCGCTGCCGGGGGCGCGGCTCAGGCGGGCAGCTCGCAGGCGGTCGCGAGATCGGCCGCGAAGGCGTCCACGGTCTGCGGCGTGGTGTCCCAGGCGCACATCAGGCGGCAGCCGCCGCCGGCGATGAACTCGTAGAACTGCCAGCCGCGCGCGTGCATGGTGTCGATCACCCGGCGCGGCAGTTGGGCGAACACCGCGTTGGCCTGCGGCGGGTGCATCACCTGCACGCCGGGCAGCGTGCGGATGGCCTCGAACAGGCGCTGGGCCATCGCGTTGGCATGGCGCGCGTTGTGCAGCCAGGTGTCGTTCTCGAGCATGCCCACCCAGGGCGCGGAGATGAAGCGCATCTTCGAGGCCAGCTGCCCGGCCTGCTTGACCCGCCATGCGAAATCCCGCGACAGCTCGGGGTCGAAGAACACCACCGCCTCGCCCACCGGCAGGCCGTTCTTGGTACCGCCGAAGCACAGCACGTCGACGCCAGCGCGCCAGGTGATTTCCGAGGGATGCACGTCCAGCGTGGCCACGGCGTTGGCGAAGCGCGCGCCGTCCATGTGCACCTTGAGCTGCCGGCGCTTGGCGATGGCGGCGATGGCGCGCACTTCCTCCACGCTGTAGACGGTGCCGAGTTCGGTGGCCTGGGTGAGCGAGACGACCTTGGGCTTGGGATAGTGGATGTCGTTGCGCCGGGTTACCAGGTACTCGATGGCGTCGGGGGTCAGCTTGCCCAGGCGCGCCGACGGACTCTCGTTCTCGCCCACCAGCAGCTTGGAGCCGTTGGAGAAGAACTCGGGCCCGCCGCATTCGTCGGTCTCGATGTGGGCCACCGGGGAGCACACCACGCTGTGGTAGCTCTGGCACATCGACGCCAGCGCCAGCGAGTTGGCGGCCGTGCCGTTGAACACGTAGTAGACGTCGCAGTCGGTCTGGAACAGCTCGCGCAGCATGTCGGTGGAACGCTGGGTCCACACATCGTTGCCGTAGCCGGGCTGATGGCCGCAGGCATTGGCGTCGAGCAGGGATTGCAGCGCCTGCGGGCAGATGCCGGCGAGGTTGTCGCTGGCGAAGTGCTGGCGCGGTTCAGGGGTCTGGGCGGAATGGGGTGCGGAGGAGGTCATGAGGTTCGAAAGGGGGTTCAGGCGGGCGCGGGATTCAGGCGGGCGCGGGCGCGCTCGGGTCGCGCACATGCTCCCGCGGGGTTGTCGTGAGCGCTCAGCCGCTGCTGAGCGCTCCGGCCTTGTCCAGCGCTTCGAGCACCGCGCTGGGCGGCACGCGGCGCACCTGGGGACGGCCGACCTCCTCCAGCAGCACGAGTTCGAGCATGCCTTGCGGACCGTCGCGGTCCACCGGCAGCAATTCCAGCCAGCGCGCCGCGGCGACCCGCGGCAGCCGCGTGGGAAGGCCGGCGCGCACCAGCACGTCGCGCAGTCGCGCGGCGCTGGCGGGGCTTTGCACCCCGAGGTCTTCCCCCAGCGCGGTGCTCAGCCACATGCCCAGTCCGACCGTCTCGCCGTGCAGGTACTGTCCGTAGCCCACGAGGGATTCGATCACCCCGCCAAGACGCGTGCCGAAACTCAGCGGCGAGGGCGCGCGCTGGAGCTTGCGGTCCTGGGATTCGATCTGTGCCCGCAGCTCGGGGAAGCGCTGCACGGCGTGCGCCACCGCGGTGGATTCGCGCGCGCGCAGGGCATCGAGCTGACTTTCCAGCCAGGCGAAGAATTCGGCGTCGCCCACCGCCGCGCACTTGATGACCTCGGCCAGGCCGGCCGAGACCTCGCGGGGCGATTCCTGCTGGGCCTGCAGCATGGAGCGCATGCCCTGGCCCAGGCGCGCGAAGGCTGAGGGGCGCTTGCCTTGCGCAGCGCCGGAGGCTTCGGCCGGCTGTGCCCGTCCGGCCTCGTCGGGAGGCGGCGAGGTGCGCGTCGCGGCCGGGCCGGGGGCGGCCGGCGCGGAGGCGGCGTCGCCGGGGCTCGCGCCGGCCGGTGCGCCGTCGCTGAGCGCTTCGATCAGACCCAGCTCGAGCAGTTGCCCGAAGGAATCCGGGCCGAGGTCGGGAGAACCGAGCATGGCCAGCAGCGCTTCGTCGCTGCGCTGGCCGTCGATGAGCAGAAGCAGGTTGCGCACCGGCCGGCTCAGCGGGGGCTGCCGGGTGCTCAGGGCCTGGCGTCCGTTATCGGTCTTGCGAAAGGTCTGGGGCATGCGGCGTCCGGCAGTCGCGGAAAGGGGGGCACTCCGACCCCGGGGCCGAAGCGTGGTGCAAACCCTAACGGTGCCTCCGGGTCCGAGGCATCGGGAAAATCCGGATTGTGTCGCAATCCATGAGCATCCGGTTGCTTAGAAACGCTCCACCCAGGGGCGAAGTTCGATCTCCCAGCTCCACGCGCTGCGCTCCTGACATACCAGATGCCAATAGTTGCGCGCGATGGCCGCCGGGTCGAGCTGTCCATCGGGTTGTGCCGACGGCGCGCGCTCGGGGTGCGCGATGCCGCCGTCGATGACCACGTGCGCCACGTGCACGCCCTGGGGCGAGAGTTCGCGTGCCAGCGCCTGCGCCAGTCCGCGCAAGGCGAACTTGCCCATCGCGAAGGCGCTGGAGCCGGCGAAGCCCTTGACGCTGGCGGAGGCCCCGGTGAACAGCAGCGTGCCGTTGCCGCGCGCCAGCATGCGGCGTGCCGCCTGCTGCGCCACCAGCATGGCGCCGTGCGCATTGACTTGCAGGATCTGCAGCACCTGGGCCGGGTCGAGCTCGGTGATCGCGCCGCGCAGCCGCGCGGCGGCGTTGTACACCACCACCTCGGGGCCGCCGGCATGCTCCTGGTCCAGCAACGAGAACAAGGCCTCGACGTCGCCCGGGCGCGTCGCATCGCACTGCAGGGCCAGTCCGTCGAGGCCCCGCGCCAGCTCATGCAGACGCTCCGGGCGGCGCGCGGCCAGCGCCACCCGCATGCCGCCGTCGTGGGTGAACACGCGCGCCAGTGCGGCGCTCAGGCCGTCTCCGGCGCCGACGATCAAGGCCAGTGGGCGAGGTTCCATCGCGGGCTCCTGGGGGGCGAACGAGACAAACGGTGACACTGTAACGCCGCCAACCGCTGGGTCCCGGGCCTGGCGGCGCGAGCCCGCGCGCTTGATGCGGGTCAAGGGCGCGGCGGGCCGCGCACGGCATCATCGGTTCATGGCCAAGCGCCACGTCGGGGCACCGGGAACGCGCCGGCAACGACCACCTGGAGATATCGCCGATGACAGCATCCTCCCGCTCGCAAAGCCCGGCCACGGCATCGGCGATCCGTGCTATCGTGGGTCCGCTCGACGACCGCGCGGTGCTCGAGATCCTGGCGCTGGGGGCCTCGGAGGCCGAGGTCCTGCAAGCTTGCGCATGGCGCGACGCGCAGGCTTCGCGTGCCGTGCCCGGAGAATTCGAACTGCACGGCGCCGCGGCCAGGGTGTTCGAAGTGCTCGAGCGCCAGGAGTCGTTGCCGCCCGAGGCCGATCGCGCCTGAGCCCCCGCGAAGCATCGCCCGCGACGCTGCCGGCGCCGCGCAACGAACAATACGGAGACGCCTCGATGCCCTCCACCGCCGCACCTTCCGCCGCGCCTTCCGGTGCACCTTCCGCCGCACCTTCCGGTGCGTTGCCCGCTTCGCTGCTCGCCGCGCGCTGCGACGAATCGGCGCTGGATTTCCAGACCACGGCGGACCTGCCGGCGCTCACCGAGGTCGTGGGCCAGCAGCGGGTGGTCGAGTCCATCGAGCTTGCGCTGGCCATGGACAAGCCGGGCTACAACCTGTTCGTGCTGGGCCCCGTCGGCTTCGGCCGCCACTGCGTCGTGGAACGCATGCTGGCGGGCCACGCCGCACGGCGAGGCGCGCCGGACGATTGGTGCTATGTCAATCGATTCTCCGACCCGGGCAAGCCGCGCCTGCTGCGCGTGCCGGCCGGGCGCGGCGCGCAGCTGGGCCAGGACATGGACCATTTCGTCGCGGAGCTGGCGCGGGCCATTCCCGCGGCCTTCGAGAGCGAGCAGTACCAGACGCGGATGGAGGCCATCCAGGGCGCCTACAAGGAACGCGAGGAGGAGGCGCTGCGGCAACTGGGCAGCGAGGCTTCCGAACACGGCGTGGCGCTGATGCGCACGCCGCAGGGTTTCGTGTTCACGCCGCTCAAGGGCGACGCGGCGATCAGCCCGGCCGAGTTCGCCAAACTGCCCGAACAGGAACAAAAGCGCATCGCGGGCCTGATCGAAGGCTACGGCCAGCGCCTGGGCCAGTTGATGCAGCAGTTGCCGCGCTGGCGGCGCGAAGTGCAGGCGCAACTGCGCGAAGCCGGACGCGAGACCCTGGGGCTGGCGGCCGGGCATCTGATCGACGAGTTGAAGGAGCGCTACGCGGACCTGCAGGAGGTGCTGGGTTTCCTGGACGAGGTCATGCGCGACGTGCTCGACGTGGGCGAGGAACTGCGCGACGAGGCGCGCCCCGAGGGCGGCCTGGCCGGCCTGGCGGGCGCGATGCTCGGCTCGCGGGCTTCTCCGGCGCGCTGGAAGGTCAACCCGCTGGTGTCGCACGCCGCCGACGGTTCGGCTCCGGTAGTGTTCGAGGACAACCCCACGCTGCCCAACCTGATCGGTCGCATCGACCAGGTGGCGCAGTTCGGCACCCTGGTGACCCATTTCACGCTGATCAAGGCCGGCGCGCTGCACCGGGCCAACGGCGGCTACCTGGTGCTCGACGCGCTCAAGGTGCTGAGCCAGCCCTTCGTCTGGGACAGTCTCAAGCGGGCGTTGCGCGGCGGCGAGTTGCGCATCGAGTCGCCGGGGCAGGCCTGGGGCCTGGTCGGCGCGATCGCCCTGGAGCCGCAGCCGATGCCCCTGGCGCTCAAGGTGATCCTGGTCGGCGAGCCGCGGCTGTACTACCTGCTCAAGGAGGCCGATCCGGAGTTCGCCGACCTGTTCCGCGTGGCGGCCGACTTCGATACCGAGATGCCGCGCGATGTCGAGGGGGTGCGCAGCTACGCCGACTTCGTGGCCACGCTGGCGCGCCGCGCGGGCTTGCGGGCCTTCGACCGCGGCGCGGTCGCGCGGCTGATCGAGCATGCGTCGCGCCTGGCCGGCGACGGCCAGCGACTGAGCGCCAGCCGACGCCTGCTGGCCGAGGTGCTGCAGGAGTCGGATCACATGGCGGCCGCGGCGGCGCGCGAACAGGTGGGCCGCGGCGACGTGGACGCGGCGCTGCGCGCGCGCGAGCACCGCGTGGATCGGCTGCGCGGGCGCTTGCAGGAGCAGATCCTGCGCGACAACCTGCTGATCGCGGTGCAGGGCGAGCGCGTCGGCCAGGTCAACGGACTGGTGGTGATCTCGATGGACGATTTCGCCTTCGCCCATCCGGTGCGCATCAGCGCCACGGCGCGCGTCGGCGAGGCCGGCGTGGTCGACATCGAGCGCGAGACCGAGCTCGGCGGCGCGATCCACTCCAAGGGGGTGATGATCCTGTCGGCCTTCCTCGGCGCGCGCTACGCGCGCGCGGTGCCGCTGGCGCTGTCGGCCAGCCTGGTGTTCGAGCAGTCCTACGGGCCGGTGGAAGGAGACAGCGCGTCGATGGCCGAGTTGTGCGCCTTGCTGTCGGACCTGGCCGACCTGCCGGTGCGCCAGTCGCTGGCCATCACGGGGTCGGTGAACCAGTTCGGCGAGGCGCAGCCCATCGGGGGCGTGAACGAGAAGATCGAGGGCTTCTTCGACATCTGCCTGGCGCGCGGGCTGAGCGGCGAGCAGGGCGTGCTGATTCCGCAGTCCAACGTGAAGCACCTGATGCTGCGCGAGGATGTGGTGCAGGCCTGCGAGCAGGGGCGGTTTCACGTCTGGCCGGTGCGCGACGTGGACCAGGCCATCGAATTGCTGACGGGGGTGACGGCCGGCGAGCCGGACGAGCAGGGCCTGGTGGCCGAGGACACGGTGAATTTCCGGGTCGGGGCGCAGTTGGTGGAAATGGCGGCCATCCGGCAGGCCTACGCGGCGCCGTCGCGGCGCTCGCGGCAGCGCCGCGACGACGCGAAGGACTCCTCGCCGCCCCCCGCGCCGCCTCCGACCCCCGGTGCCATGCATGCCCCGCCACCCATGCGACGCCGCGCCGCGCGGCGCGGCCGCTGATGGCCGGCGCGGGGGTGCCGCTGGTCACCCTGACCCTGCAGCCCGGCCTGGACGTTTCCTACGAGGTCGATCGCCTGCTCGACGACCGCAAGCTGCATGCCTCGCACTACCGCGTGGATCCCGGCGGCAACGGCATCAACGTGGCGCGCGCGCTGGAGCGCCTGGGCTTGCCGGCGCACGCCTGCCTGGCGGTGGCGGGCGAGACCGGGGAACTCGTCGAGCGCCTGTTGCGGCGCCAGGTGCGCCATGTGCACGCGGTGCGCATCGACGGCGAGACTCGCATCAACGCCACCGTGCAGCAGGCTCGGCCGCCGGCCCAGTACGAGGTGATCGGCAGCGGTCCGCCGCTGCCGGAAACGGCGCTGCGCGAGTTGCTGGGTATGGTGCGCCAGCACGGGGCCGGCGGCATCGTCGCCTTGACCGGCTCGGTGCCGCCGGGCACCGAGCCGGGCTTGTATGCGCAACTGGCGCGTGAACTGCGGGCGCTGGGCGGCCGCGTGGTGCTGGACATGCAGGGCGAGGCGCTGGCGCTGGCAGTGCGCGAGCAGCCCTGGCTGATCAAGCCCAACCGCTGGGAGCTGGAGCAATTGCTCGGGCGCGCGCTGCCGCGCGTCGAGGACGTGCGGCGCGAGGCCTGCGCGCTGGTGCGCCAGGGGGTGAGGCACGTGTGCGTGTCGCTGGGCGCGCAGGGCGCGCTGCTGGCAGCCGCCGACGGTGTCTGGCGCGGCCTGGCGCCATCGGTCAAGGTGCGTTCGACGGTGGGCGCGGGCGACTCCATGCTGGCCGGCCTGATCGCGGCGCTGGCGCGTGGCGACGAGCCGGAGCGGGCGCTGCGCCTGGGGCTTGCCTGCGGCAGCGCGACCGCGGCGCAGCCGGGCACCGAGATCTTCGAGGCTGCGCGCCTGCCCGCGCTGGTCGAACAGGCCAGGGTGCGTCGCCTCGACGGCGACTGAGCGCTCCGGCGCGGGCGCCTCGGCCCGCTCACGCCGGTGCCAGGCCTCGACGACTGTGCGCCAGCACGCGCGCGGCCAGCACGGCCAGCAGCCCGAACAGGCCGAAGGCGCGCAACTGCGCGACCTCGAACCACGCGGCCAGCGCGCAGGCCAGCGCCCCGGTGACGTTGATCGCGCTGGACACCCAGGCCACGCGCATGCCCATGTCCTGGTGCGCGCGTTCCAGCACCGCCCGGAACAGCGGGGCCAGCAGCAGCCCGGCGCCCACCATGAACACGCCGTACACCGCCACGACTACCGCCGCCGGCAGGCGAAGCAGCGCCGCGACCAACGTCGCGCCCATGCCCCACAGGCACAGGTCGAGCGCGCGCGCCAGCACCAGGGGGCGGGGATACATGGCGAGCATCGGGTCCACCAGCCGGGTGCCGACGATGTAGGCCGCGCAGGCGTAGATCTGCGCCCACACGAAGCCGCGGCTGCCGCCGTCCGCCCCGCGCAGCATGAACGGTCCGCTGACCGCCCAGGACGCCATGACCGTGAACACCAGGCACCACACGCCCAGCAGGCACATCATGGGCTGGTTGCGCAGCAGCGCGGCGTAGCTGGCCCCCAGCCCCCGTGCGGACAAGGCGCGGCTGCGCGCGCGGTCGACCGTCTCGGGCATCCAGCGCGCCATCAGCGCGACCAGGCCGGCGCCACCGGCGGCGAGCAGCACGAACATGCCCTGCCAGGGCGCGATCAGCATGAGGCCGGCGCCGAGTGCCGGGCCCAGTGCCGGCGCGAGCACCGTGACGCTGTTCATCCAGGCCTGGATGCGAATGGCCGTGCGCGCTTCGAACAATTCATGGATGCCCGCGTAGCCCACGCTGATGGCCCAGATGCCGGCGCAGCCCTGCGCGACGCGCGCGGCCAGGAACCAGCCGTAGCTCGCCATCAGCGCGCAGGCCGCGCTGAAGATCACGAAGCCCACGACGCCGGCCAGCAGCACGCCGCGCCGGCCCAGGCGGTCCGACACGGGGCCGGTGGCCAGTTGCACCACGGCGGCGCCGGCGGACCACACGGCGACGCTCATCTGGGCCGAGGACTGGCTGATGCCGTAGGCATGCTGCACCGCCGGCAGCGCGGGCAGGTACATGTCCTGCGACAGGTAGACGACGACCTCCAGCAGCATCAGTGCCAGCGGGAAGCGCCACCATGAGGGGAGCACCGGTGCTTGGGGCATCGTCGGACATCGTCGGAACTGCGGCTGGGGCCGGCGACAGGGGGCGGACTGGGGAGAGAAGGGGCCGGGCGGCGCAAGCCTGGACGGCCCGCGTGCGGCGATTGTGCGCACGCGGGGAAAGACCTGAGTAGTCGATACCTCGGTAGGGCCGTGCGGCCCGGGCGGATAGCGTCGCCGCGTTCAGCGCGCCTTCAGGTCGACGGTGCGCCGTGCCGTGCGCGCGGCCTTGTGGTCCTTCTGGCCGGTGTTCGCGTGGCGCCCGGCGATTTCCTCCGCCGCGGCCTGCTCGCGCGGGGCCTGGGCGTCGCGGGTGGGGGCGCGCCGCTCGGCCGGCGCCTTGGGCGACACGGCGGGGGCGCGAGGGGGCTTGGTGGATGGGGGCATGGCATTCTCCGCGGGGTGGGGTTGCGAGCAGGGTCCGCGAGGCGCGGGCCCTTCGCCGCCCAATCTAGACCGGGCCCGGGCGGCGTGCGCGCGCCAACGCGCACGGAGCTTGATCCGGCACCGGGTCGAGGTCGGGATCTAGACGTCCACCACCACCTTGCCCATGATCTGTCGCGCCGCCATGCGCTGCAGCGCGTCGAGCGCGCCGTCCAGCCCCACGCGCTCGGTGACGGGCGGGCTCAGCCGTCCCTCGGAGAACCAGCTCACCAGTTGCTCCACGTCGCGCAGGTGGGCCTGCGGGTCGCGCTGCAGCGCTTCGCCCCAGTACACGCCGAGCACCCTGCGTTCCTGCAGCAGCACCAGGTTGAGCGGCAGGCGCGGGATCTCGCCGGCGGCGAAGCCGACCACGAGGTAGCTGCCGCGCCAGGCCGTGGCGCGCAAGGCGCTTTCGGCGTAGCTGCCGCCCACCGGGTCGAGCACCACGTCGGCGCCACGTCCGTCGCTGAGTTCGAGCACGCGTCGGCGCAGGTCCTGCGTGGAATAGTCGATGCCGGCATCGGCGCCGTGGCGCTGCGCGAGCTCCAGGCGCGCGGCGCTGGAAGCCGCCGCGAGTACGCGCGCGCCCAGCGCCTTGCCCACCTCCACCGCGGCCAGCCCGACGCCGCCGGCGGCGCCCAGCACGAGCAGGGTCTGCCCCTCGCGCAGCTCGGCCACGCCGCGCAGCGCGTGCAGCGCGGTGCCGTAGGTCAGCAGGAAGGCCGCGCCTTGCGCGAAGTCCATGCCCGCCGGCAGGGGCAGAAGGCGCGCGGCGTCGACCACGCAGCGCTCGGCCAGGCCGCCATGGCCGGCGAAGGCCACGACGGCGTCGCCCACGTGGGGATGCTTCACGCCTTCGCCCACGCTTTCGACCACGCCGGCGAACTCGGCGCCGGGCGAGAAGGGCAGCGCCGGCTTGACCTGGTAGAGGCCCTGCACGATCAGCGCATCGGGAAAGTTCAGCGAGCAGGCGCGCACGCGCACGACCGCCTGGCCGGGGCCGGGCACGGGATCGGGGGTGTGTTCCAGGCGCAACTGGGAAATCGGCCCGAAGGCGTGGCACATCAGGGCATTCATGGCGATGGCGCCCGGGCGGACGCGGTGGGCACGGCGGCGGCCGCGATCTCTGCGAAGCGCTCCTGCACGGCCTGGCCGATGCGGCTGTGCGGGAGGATGTAGAACTGATCGCGCGCCACGGCCTCGAAGGCGATGCGCGCGATGTCGTCGGCGCTCAGGCGCCCGGCCTGCACCGCATGTTCCATGCCCTGCTCGTAGGGCTGCGAGGCCTCGGTGGCCGGCGCGGTGGCGCCGAAGCGTTCGGGACGGGCGCGGCTGCTGGCGTGGATCGCGGTGGGAACCCAGGCCGGACACAGCACCGACACGCCGATGGGGCTGCGCTGCGCGGCCAGTTCGGCACGC
>JAKBNS010000147.1 GCA_021830925.1 Pseudomonadota bacterium
TCGCCGCCCCGGCGACCGCGCCGGTCTCGCCGATCCTGTGCACCCAGCCGGACACCGCGCCGGCAAGGGCCTCGATGTCCGAGCTCAGCGGTGCGTCGAAGGGCAGATGCCAGCTGGTGTGGTCGCCGATGATGTTGACGATGGGGGTGCGGGCGCGGCGCGCGTTGTGCAGGTTGGCGATGCCGTTGGCGAAACCCGGCCCCAGATGCAGCAGGGTCGCCGCGGGTCGCCCGGTCATGCGGCCATAGCCGTCCGCCGCCCCGGTGCATACGTTCTCCTGCAAGCCGATCACGCAACGGATGCCGCCCTGGGACTCCAGGCCTCGAACCAGGTCGAGCTCGGTCGTCCCCGGATTGGCAAAACACGTGTCGACGCCCTGCTCCGCAAGGGCTGTCCAGAGAACTTCGGCGCCTGTGGCTTGGGTCATGTCTCAGTTCCCGATCCGCGGGCTGGCACTGCCGCCCGGCTGGCAAGAATTGCGCTTCATTCGGTGAAACCTCCGCCCCCGCCTGTGAATGTCGAACCGGATCCGGGGCACTCGATCGATCCATCCCAGCGCCCCGGACCTTCGGCCCGGAGGTGCGCTGTTTTTGCTAGTTTATCGAATAGCGGAAATTTAGCAAATTCAGGGAAAACATCAGGTGCCCCCTGCACCAGGCCTGCCAGGAACACCGTCTGCCTCTGGTTCGAGACCACCGCGGAGGAGGCCGCGCCGGTCAGGTGCTGACGGTGAACTTCACCGTGCTGGGCATCCCCTGCCTGGGCCTCAACGGCGGGCCGGCATTCCGGCACAGCGAGGCCTTTTCCTTCCAGGTCTCCACAAGGGATCAGGCCGAGACCGACCGCTACTGGAACGCGATCGTCGGCAACGGCGGCGAGGAAAGCGCCTGCGGCTGGTGCCGCGACAGATGGGGAATTTCCTGGCAGATCACCCCTGCAGCTCTGCTGGATGCGATTTCCGACCCGGATCCGGCCGCCGCGAAACGCGCCTTCGATGCCATGACGAGCATGCGCAGGATCGACATCGCCGCCGTGCAGGCCGCGCGGCGGGGCTGATCGTCGGCCGGCTCAGCGCGAGGGTGCTTCCAGCGCGTCGCGGCACACCTGCAGGAAGGTCTCGCGCAGCCAGCGGTGGGCCGCCTCGGCGTCGAGCCTGGGATGCCACATCGCCGAGACCACGATGGGCGGCAGGGACACCGGGAGCTCGAACACCTCCAGGCCCTGCGCGAAGGCGGCGGCGCTGGGCAGATCGGCGCGCACCAGGCTCGCGGGGACCTGCGCGATCAGCTCGGTTTCGCGGGCGATGCGCAGCGCGTCGGGGAAGCCGGGAACGATGGCCGCGACATCCCGCCGCAGGCCGAGCTCGGCCAGCGCCCGATCCACCGGCCCCTCGAAACCCGTCTTGCGCGAGGCCACCACATGCCGGCCGGCGGCGTAGCGCGCCGGCGTCAGGTCCGCGGTCAGCAGCGCGTGCCCCGTGCGCACGACGCCGACGAAGCGGTCGCGGAACAAGGCGCGCATGCGCAACTCGGGGGCGGAGGTCCCGAGCACGCCGATGTCCAGGTCGACCTCGCCGTCGCGCAGCGGCGTCGCGTCCTTGCGCGAGCGCGCCACGAAGCGCAGCCGCACGCCGGGCGCCTGCCGCGCGACGGCGGCGACCAGGCGCGCGGCGAACAGGGCCACGAAGCCCTCGTTGGCGCGCACCACGAAGTCGCGGCGCAGCGTGGCGAGATCGAGCTCCTGCTCGCGCGGGCCGAGCAGCGCGCGCGCCTCGCGCGCCAGCGCGTGCACCGGCTCGCGCATGGCCAGAGCGCGCGGCGTGAGCACCAGCGTGTTGCCGGCGCGCACCAGCAGCGCGTCACCCGTCACCGCGCGCAATCGGGCCAGGGTGCGGCTCATCGCCGAGGGACTCAGGCCGAGCCGGCGCGCCGCCCCGGTCACGCTGGCCTCGGCGAGCAGGGCATCGAGCGCGGGAACAAGATTCAGGTCCACATCGTTCATGGCGGCGTGCGGGTCGCGGTGCGCCCCTGCGGCGCCCATGGCCCCGCATTGTGCTATCCCCGCGCCGGCGAGGGCCTTGCGGGCGTACCGGGCCCGCGAACGTGATGCGTGTCAAGGCAGGCCCGGCCGCGGCTCGATAGAGTGAACGCTGCGCGGCTCCCACGGCGAAGCAAGGCCATGCAGCTTGCCCAGACCACCGATGTGTTGTTGCTGCTGGCCGCCATTCCCCTGGCGACGCTGGGCGGCGGCGCCTTCCTGCAGGGGGTCGTGGGCCTGTCCGCCAGCCTGGGCGTTCCGCGCCTGCTGGTGGCCACCACGCTGGCCGCCTTCGCCACGTCCAGCCCGGAGCTGACGGTCTCCAGCCTGGCGGCCTGGGCGGGCCGGCCCGGCATCGGCCTGGGCGACGCGCTGGGCAGCAACGTGGTGAACCTCGGCCTGGTGCTGGGCTCGGCCCTGCTGTTCGGGCCTCTGGCGGTGGACGCGCGCGAAATCCGGCGCGACTGGCTGCTGGCGCTGGCCGTGCCCGTGGCGACCCTGTTGCTCGGGCTCGACGGCAGGCTTTCACGCGCCGACGGCGTCCTGCTGCTGGGCGCCTTCGCGACCTGGGCCGGCTGGCTGACCCGCCTGGCGCTGCGCCACAAGCGCCAGGCGCGGGCCGACGGCGCCGAGGCGCCGGCACCGCTGGCGACGAGCGTCGCGCTGTT
>JAKBNS010000246.1 GCA_021830925.1 Pseudomonadota bacterium
GGCGTGGCCTGCGCCGGGGCCGTCGCACCGCGCAGCTCGCGCGCGACGCGCCTGCCGATGCGCACGCAGGCCAGCGCCTGCTGCGCCCACAGGCCTTCGCCGTAGTTCTCGCCGGCCCCCTCGGGGGGCGGCAGCTGGGCACGCACCCCGGTGGGCTGCAGCGGGGTGCCGAAGTCGGCCGAACCGAACAGCACGTCCCACCACGGCAGCAGCACGCCGAAATTGCAGCCGTACAGCCGCGCGCGGTTGCCGTGGCCGAGTTCGTGGCCGTAGCCCACCGCGTGGTGCAGGCGGTGGAAGCGCGGGCCCACCAGCAGGCGCTCGCCGATGCGTCCGAAGTCGAAGCGCGTGTTCGCGTGTTGCACGCTTTGCAGCGCGCCGCCCACCAGGGTCAGCGCGACGAACTGGGACGGAGCCACGCCGATGCACAGCGCCAGCGCGGCGAAGAATGCCGCCTGCAGCGCGTCGTCCACGAAGTGGTTGCGATCGTCGGCCCACAGCGACAGCTTGCGCTGGCTGTGGTGCACCGCGTGCAGATCCCACCACCAGCCGATCTGGTGTTGCCAGCGGTGGTACCAGTAGCCGGCGAAGTCCAGCACCACGAGGTAGATCAGGAATCCGGCCAGCGGATGCAGGGACATGCCGGGCCACAGCGCGTCCAGGTTCAGGTTGTCCAGCCCGTGCAGGTGCAACCATGCCAGCGCCAGGTCGAACAGCGGCTGCAGGGTGAGGAAGAACAGCAGGGGCAGCAGGCCCAGGCGGTTGAGCAGGGTGTAGATCACGTCGGTGCCGATGCCGCGTCGGCTCTCCCAGCGCTCCAGCGGCGCCAGCCATTCCAGCGGGCGCAGCACCGCGTACACCAGCAGCACCTGCAGCGCGCCGTACACCACCCACAGCAGGCTGTCGTAGGCCATGTCCTCCAGGTCCATCCTGTGCAGATGCCACAGCAGGGGCTGCACGATGGTCACGAACAGCCAGGTCTGCGCCTGGCCGGTGGCCTGCCCGAGCAGGTGCGGCACGGCGGCCAGCAGGACGACGACGGAGTGCATGGCGGATGCGCGTGCCCGCTCAGGTCGCCAGCGGCGCGGTCACCGGCGGCGACAGCGGCGGCAGGTTGTCGTAGAAGGGCGCGCGGTCGCGGAAGTAGATGCCGTGCGGCGACTTGCCCACGCCGATCACGTCGGCCAGCTTGAGGCTTTGCAGGTCGATGACGCCGACGGTGCGGTCGAAGCGGAAGGTGGTCCACAGCCAGCGGCGGTCGGCCGAGAGTTCCATGTCGTCCGGCCCGGGGCGCAGCCCGGTGATGTCGCCCACCTTGCGCAGCGCCTGCATGTCGAGGATGCTGATGGTGTCGGAAATGCGGTTGCTCACGAACACGTGGCGCCCGTCGGCGCAGGAGCGGAAGTTGTGGGCCGCCTCGCCGGTGACGATGCGCGCCACCACCTGGCGCCTGCGCCAGTCCACCGCCACGACCGCGTTGGAGCCGGTCAGCCCCACCAGCAGCACCCGATCCTGCGGCGTCAGCCATACGCCGGCGGGGGTGTCGCCCACCTTCATGGTCCACAGCAGGCTCTGCGTGGGCAGGTGGATGGCGGCCACCTCGCCCGTCTGCTGCAGGCTGACGAACACGATCTGGCTGTCGGCGGTGAAGGCCATGTGGCTGGGAATGGCCTCCAGCGGCATGCGCTTGACCAGTTGCAGCGCGCGCCCGCCGCCGTAGCGGTACAGGTCCACGCGATTCAGGCGCAGGCAGTTGGCGACGAACCAGCTGCGGTTCGGCGAGAAGCCGATCTGGTAGGGGTCCTCGATGCCGGCGAGCCAGCCTTCGGGCTGGCCGCTGACCGGGTCGAGGAACAACAGGTTGCCGCTGATGGCATCGGCCACGATCAACAACTTGTTGTCGGGAGTGACCATCAGGTGGTGCGGTTCCTTGCCGGCCGCGAAAGTCTGCAGCACGCGACGCGTGCTCTGGTCCACCAGGGTGATGCTGGCATCGGCCGAGTCGAGCACCACCACCCGGTTGGGATCGTCGCCGGCGGCCAGCGCGGCGCGCCCGAACAGAGGGGTCAGCGCCAGCGAGGCGGCTTGACGCAGGAATTGACGACGCATGGAGGAATCGGGATGGGACGCCCGCGCGCGGGCGGCACGGATCGGAGGGGGCTAGTCCGTCAACGCGGCGCTCGGGTGGGCCGTTGACAGCACAGGTTGGTGCGCCGCGCGATGCGGCAATAAAGCAGCAATGGTACTGTGGATAATCTGCCACAAGCCGGGGGTTCGCAAGCCGTGAAACTGCAACAGTCGTTGCCGATTGCGCCGGACACCCCGATGTGTCGCAAGGAACCGCCGCCATGAAACGAAACTTCCTGATTCCCGCCGCCGCCGCATTGGCGCTCGGCAGCTTCGCCGCGGCTCCGGCGCGGGCCGATGGTCCGCCGGTGAGTTTTTCCATCACCGTGGGCAATCCGCCGCCGGTGTATGCGCCGGCTCCGGTGTACGCGCCGCCGCCGGTCACGGTGGCCCCGCAGGCGATGGTGTGGCTGCCGGAAATCGGCGCCTACGTCGCGCTGGGCCTGCAGCAGCCGATCTTCTACGTCGGCGGCGTGTACTACTACCGCTACCGCGACGCCTGGTACACCGGCCCCGGCTACGGCGGCCCGTGGCGCCGCGGCGCGCCTCCCGGGGCGCTGCGGCGCTTTCGCGACCCGGACTGGGGGCGCTACCAGCGCATGGCGCACGACTACCACGACCGCCGTGACTGGCGCGAATTCCATCCCGGGCCGCCGCGCGGACCCGAGCGCGGCCCCGCGCGCGGCCCCGAGCGCGGACCCGGCTCCGACCACGGCCGCGGCCCGGATCGGGGAGACCACGGTCGAGGGCATGGACCGGACCGCGGCGACGACCAGGGCCCCGGCCGGGGCCATTGACGCCAGACTCACGCCGGCTGTCGGCAGAACCGGCGGCCGGCGCGTTATAAACGCTCCTGCTGGAGTGAACCATGAATCCTGACAAGCGAGCCCCGCGGCGCGGTGCGCGGCGCCTGGCCGCGCTGGCGGCGCTGGGGGCGGCCCTCGCGCTGGGCGCGGCGGCGCCGGCTTCGGCGCACGTGCACTGGTCGGTGGGCATCGGCATCGGCGCGCCCGGCTACTGGGGCGGCCCGGGCTACCCGGGCTACTGGGGGCCCGGTTACTGGGGGCCCGGCTGGTGGCCGGGGCCCTCGTCGTACTACTACGCCCCGCCCACCGTCGTGGTGCCGGCCTACCAGCCCCCGCCGGTGGTCTACGAGGCACCGCGCCCGCTGGGGCCGCCGCCGGAGTCCTTCTGGTACTACTGCCAGAACCCGGCGGGCTACTATCCGAGCGTGCCGAACTGCCCGGGGGGCTGGACACCGGTTCCGGCGCGCGTCGCCCCGGCGCCTACATCCCATTGACATCATGAAATTGCGCAAACTTCTCCTGCCCGCGATGCTGGGCTCGGCTTGGCTGCTCGGCGGCTGCGCCAGTGCCCCGATGGGCCCGACCGTGAACGTGATGCCGGCTCCCGGCATGCCCCTGGAGCAATTCCAGTCCATCGACGCCACCTGTCGTTCCTTCGCGCAGCAGCAGTCGGCCGCCTACCAGAGCAGCGCGACCCAGTCGGGCGTGGTCTCGGGAGCGGCGGGTGCGCTGCTGGGCGCCGCGGCCGGCGCGCTGATCGGCGGCAACCACAACGGCGCCGCGGTCGGCGCGGGCGTCGGCCTGCTGGCCGGCTCGGCCGGCGGCGCGGGAAGCTACAGCGGCCAGCAGATGACCGCGCAGCAGGCCTACAACCACGCCTACGAGCAGTGCATGTACACCAAGGGCGCGCAGGTGCCGGGCTACCGGGCTCCGCGCTACGAGCCGGCACCGTCGTATGCGCCGCCTCCGCCGGCCGGCAATCCGCCGCCTCCTCCTCCCGGGTACTACCAGTCGCGCTGATCCGGGCACGGGCGTCGCGCAGCCGGGTTGCTTCGCGCCCCGGCTGCGCGTTGGCGCCGCGAGCCGGCGCAAGGGCGTAGTCCACCAGCGCCCGGACGCTGGCGGCTATCATGCGCCGCTGTCATGACGGAACCCACTTTCGACGCGCATCGGGCGCCGCGGGGCGACGCGTCCCGCCGCGCGCCCCCGCCGCGCAAGAAATCCTCCGGCTCCGGCGGCGGCCGCTCCGCGCCGCCGCGGCGCGGAGCGCGCTGGCAACTCCTGCTGCTCGGCCTGGTGCTGCTCGGCGTGGCCGGCACGCTGTACCTGGGCCTGGCGGTGATCCTGCTGTGGCCGCGCCTGCCCGACCTGACCGAGGTCACCGACTACCGCCCCGACCTGCCGCTGCGCGTGTACAGCGCCAACGGCACGCTGATCGGCGAATTCGGCGTGCAGCGCCGCGCGGTGATCGCCTACGACCAGGTGCCGCCCATGCTCAAGCAGGCGGTGCTGGCGGCCGAGGATTCACGTTTCTTCGAGCACGGCGCGATCGACTTCGCCGGCGTGGTGCGCGCCGCGCTGGCCGACTTCGGTGCGGGTGGCGCGGTGCAGGGCGCTTCGACCATCACCATGCAGGTGGCGCGGGACTTCTACCTGTCGCCCGAGAAGACCCCGCTGCGCAAGCTGGTCGAAACCCTGCTGGCCTACAAGATCGAGAACAGCCTGAGCAAGGACCAGATTCTCGACCGCTACATCAACCAGGTGTACCTGGGCCAGCGCGCCTACGGCTTCGCGGCCGCCGCGCAGGTGTATTACGGCAAGCCGCTGCAACAGCTCAGCCTGGCGCAGATGGCCGTGCTGGCCGGGCTGCCCCAGGCGCCGTCGGCCTACAACCCGCAGAGCAACCTGAAACTGGCCGTATGGCGCCAGCATTACGTGCTGGGCCGCATGCTGGCCTTGCACGACATCACGCGCGAACAGTACGAGCAGGCACTGGCCGCGCCGCTGGAGGTGGTGTCGGGCCAGGGCGCGCTGCATTACAGCGTGGACGCCGACTACGCGGCCGAACTGGTGCGCCAGATCATGGTCGCGCGTTTCGGCGAGGCCGCCTACACCGACGGCTTCAAGGTCACCACCACCCTGGTGGACAAGGACCAGACGGCGGCCAACGCCGCCTTGCGCGCCGGCCTGCTGGCCTATGACCATCGCATGGGCTGGCGCGGGCCCGAAGGCCGCGTGACGCTGCCGGCCGACGGCGCCCGCGAGGCCGCCGCCAAGGCGCTGCGCCGCATGCACGACGTGGGCGGCCTGGCGCCGGCGGTGGTGCTGCAGGTCTCGCCGCACGGCGTCGAGGTGCTGCGGCGCGACGGCTCGGTGCAGACCCTGAGCGGGGCCGCGCTGGCCTTCTGCCGCCCCGGGCTGGAGCCGCGCGCGCCGCAGGCCAAGCGCATCGAGGCCGGCTCGGTGCTGCGCCTGACGCAGACCCCGCAGGGGCCGCAGGTCGCGCAGATCCCGCTGGCGCAGTCGGCGCTGGTGTCCATGCAGCCGCAGACCGGGGCGGTGCAGGCCTGGGTGGGCGGTTTCGACTTCACCCACGACAAGTTCGACCACGTCAACCAGGCCTACCGCCAGCCGGGATCGAGCTTCAAGCCCTTCATCTACTCGGCCGCGGTGGCCGAGGGCCTGGCGCCGACGACCATCATCGACGACTCGCCGATCTCCATCAACCCCGGCCCCAACCAGCCGCTGTGGCAACCGCATAACTACGAGAAGGACTCGATCGGTCCGATGCCGGCGGCCGAGGCGCTGGCGCGTTCGGACAACATCGCCGCGGTGCGCGTGGTGCTGGCCGTGGGGGTGCCCTACGCGCGCTTCCACGCCTCGCAGTTCGGTCTGCCGCTGGACCAGATCCCGCCGTACCCGACCATGGTGCTGGGCGCCGGCAGTTTCACGCCGTTGCAGATGACGCGCGCCTACTCGGTGTTCGCCAACGGCGGCTACCTGGTGCAGCCGCGCCTGGTGCAGAAGATCGTCGACGCCCACGGCGCGGTGATCTACCAGGAACCCAAGGTGGTGCTCGGGGATGCCGATTCGCCGCGCATCATCAGCCCCGGCAACGCCTTCCTGCTCACGCGCATGATGCAGCAGGTGATCGACAAGGGCACCGGTCGCGCCGCGCGCGCGCTGGGTCGCTCGGACCTGGCCGGCAAGACCGGCACGACCTCGGACTTCCGCGACGCCTGGTTCGACGGCTTCGACCACGACCGCGTGGCGGTCGCCTGGGTGGGCTACAACACCCCGCGCAGCCTGGGCCGCGGAGAGCAGGGCGCCTCGGTCTCGCTGCCCATCTGGATGTCCTACATGCGCGTGGCGGCGGCGGTCGATCCGGACCAGCCCTGGGCGGCTCCGCCGGACGTGGTGCAGGTGCCGGTGAACCCGGCCACCGGCTTCGCCTCGGTCGGCAGTTTCGCGGTGCCCAACGCGGTGCAGGGCTATTTCCTGCAACAGTACCCGCCGCTGGACCCGGCGGGCGGCGCGTCCGCGCCGTCGTCGGGGGGCTTCCTCGGCGGCCTGTTCGGGCATCCGGCGCCGGCGCCCGCGACGCCCACGCCGGCGCAGGCACCCCATCCGGGTGTCGCCGGCAACGCGCCCTACGTGGTGCTGCCGTCGACCGGCGCGCCCCAGCACTGACCCGCCCCGCCCCGTGCAGGGGCGGGCGAATATTCGCAAAGCCTAATAGACTCCCCGGGTACCGGTTCGCCGCGAGCCGCAACGAGCCGCGCGCGCCGGGATCCTTTCGCGGGAGATCGTGCATGTCCAGCAGTTTTTCCAGCCGGCGCCGACGCCTGGTCGCGGCGCTGGGTCTGTCGCTGAGCGCAGTGCTCGGCGCGTCGGCGGCGCAGGCCGCCAACGGCTTTCGCTTCACCCCCTATCCGCAGGCGCGTGCGCTGCCGGCGCTGTCCTTCCTGAACGCGCAGGGCAAGCCCACCAGCCTGGCGGCCTTCCGCGGCAAGGTGGTGCTGCTCAACGTGTGGGCCACCTGGTGCCCGCCCTGCGTGAAGGAAATGCCCACGCTGAACAAGCTGCAGGAAGTGCTCGGCGGCAAGGACTTCGCGGTGCTGCCGCTGTCGGTGGACAAGGGCGGGGTGTTCGCCGTGCAGAGCTTCTACCAGGACAATTTCATCGACCACCTGCCCGTGTACGTCGACCCGACGACCAAGGTGCTCGACGGGCTGAACATCCTGGGCACCCCGACCACCATCCTGATCGACAAGCAGGGCCGTGAGATCTCGCGCACCCTCGGCCCGCAGGACTGGGACCAGCCCAGCGTGATCGCCCAGCTGCGCCACTACATGGCGCAGCCCGCCCCCGCACCCGCCCCCGCCGTCGCGGGCGCGATGCGGGTGGCCGGGCACGGTTGAGATCCGGGCCCCCCGATGGCCAGACCCGAAGGCCGGCTGCCGCGCGCGGTGCCGCTGCTGATGGGCGCGCGCTTCGCCCGCGCCGTGGGCCAGGGCGCGCTGGTGGTGGGCTTCACGCTGTATCTGCACGCGCTGGGCTGGGGAGCGACCAGCATCGGCGCGGTGCTTTCCGCGGCGCTGTTCGTCGCGGTGCTGCTGACCCTGTTGGTGGGCCCGGCCAGCGACCGCTTCGGACGTCGCCACTTCCTGCTGGCCTATGAGGCGGTGGCGCTGCTCAGCGCCTTGCTCGCGCTGTGCAGCTCCCAGACCTGGGTGCTGGGTCTGGGCGCGCTGCTCGGCGGTTTCGGGCGCGGTGCCAACGGCGCCGCGGGCCCCTTCGGACCCCTGGAGCAGGCCTGGCTGGCGCAGGACCTGGCCCCCGCGGATCGCCCGCGGGTGTTCAGCCTGAACGCCGCGCTGGGCTTCTGGGGCATGGCCGTGGGCGCGCTGCTGGCGGCGCTGCCCGCGTTGTGGCAGCGCGAGCTGCCCGGGGCGCTGGCCTTCCGGCCGCTGTTCGTGCTGCCCCTGCTGGGCTCGATGATCGGCATGTGGCTGGTGTGGAAGGCGCCCGACCATGGCGACCGTTCCGCGCCCGCGGCGCCGAAGGCCGCGGGGCCCGACGCCGAGGCCGCCGCGCAAACCAAGCAGATCGCGCCATCCACGCAATCCACGGATTCGATCCGCCGCGAGCAGAACCGCATGCTGCTGCGCCTGGCGGTGGCCAACGGCTTCAACGGCCTGGGCATCGGCATGGTGGCGCCCTGGATGGCGTACTGGTACGCCTTGCGCTTCGGTCATGGTCCGGCCAGCATCGGACCGGCGCTGGCCGCGGGCTTCGTGTGCGCGGCGCTCGGGGCGCAGCTGGCACGCCACCTGTCCAGGCGTCTCGGCCTGGTGGACACCGTCGTGTACATGCGCGCGGTGGGTCTGGCGCTGCTGCTGCTCACGCCGCTGAGTCCGTGGTTCGGGCTGGCGGCGGTGGTCTGGGCCGTGCGCTCGGCCTTCAACCGCGGCACCATCGGAGTGCGCCAGGCGCTGGTGGTGGGCCTGACCGACGAAGGCCGGCGCGGGCTGGCCGCCACCGTGAACAACGTGTCGGTGATGGTGCCGCGGGCGATCGGCCCGGCGCTGTCCGGACTCATGCTGGCGCGCGGCTGGCTGGTCGCGCCCTTCCTCGTGGCCGGGGTGTTCCAGGGCGCCTACCTGCTCGCATACCGGGGCTTTTTCGGTGGAATAGAAGCCGGGCGGCGCTGAGCGCCGGGTCCTTCGCTTATGCTGTGTCGGGCGGCTCCGCTGCCCCCGCGGGCGGAGCGCGTTTTCCCGCCCCGCGCATGCACGGTCTCCAAGTCACCCTCCTGCTGCTGGTCGCCGCGGTCGCCGGCGTGGTGGTGTTTCGCCTGCTGCAACTGCCGGCCATGCTCGGCTACCTCGCCGCGGGCGCGCTGATCGGCCCCAACGCGCTGGGCATCGCGCTGTCGCAGGACCCCGCCACCGCGCAACACCTGGCCGAGTTCGGCGTGGTGTTCCTGATGTTCTCCATCGGCCTGGAGTTCAGCCTGGCCAAGATCCGCGCCATGCGCAAGCTGGTGTTCGGGCTGGGGGCGGCGCAGGTGGGCGCCGTCATGCTGATCGTGCTGGCGGCGAGCCTGCTCGCGGGCTGGCTGCTGCCGGGCCGCTGGGCGCGCCCGATGGCCTTCGGCGTGGCCGCCGGCGGCATCCTGGCGATGTCCTCCACGGCCATCGTCATGAAACTGCTGTCCGACCGCCTGGAGCTGGAAAGCGAGCACGGGCGGCACATCCTCGGCGTGCTGCTGTTCCAGGACCTGGCGGTGGTGCCGCTGCTGGTGCTGATCCCCGCGCTGGCCACGCCCGGCGCCTCGCTGGGGCGCACGCTGGCCCTGGCCGCGCTGAAGGCGGTGGTGGCGCTGGCCGTGATCCTGCTCGCCGGCGGGCGCCTGCTGCGCCCGTGGCTGCGCCTGGTGGTGCGCCGACGCTCGGACGAGCTGTTCATGCTCAACATGCTGCTCATCACCCTGGGCCTGGCCTGGCTGACCGAGCTGGCCGGCCTGTCGCTGACCCTGGGCGCCTTCCTGGCCGGCATGCTGATCGCCGAGACCGAGTTCCGGCACCAGGTGGAGGCCGACATCCGGCCCTTCCGCGACGTGCTGCTGGGCCTGTTCTTCATCACCATCGGCATGATGCTCGACTGGCGCTACGTGCTGCACAGCTGGTGGCTGGTGCTGGCGCTGGCGCTGGGCGTGCTGGTGCTCAAGGTGCTGCTGGTGGCCGGCATCGAGATGCTGCGCGGCACGCCGCCGGGGGTGGCGCTGCGCACCGCGCTGTGGCTGGGCCCGGCCGGCGAGTTCGGCATCGTGCTGCTCAATCTGGCGGCCGCCTACAAGCTGCTGCCCCCGGAGCTGCTCAGCCCGTTGCTGGCCGCGCTGGTGCTGTCCATGCTGGCCGCGCCCTTCCTGGCCCAGCATATCGACGCCCTGGTGCTCAAGCTGGTGGCCAGCGAGTGGATGCGCGCCTCGCTGCAGCTCACCGACATCGCGCGCAAGACCATCCGCACCCAGAACCACGTGCTGATCTGCGGCTTCGGGCGCAGCGGGCAGAACCTGGCACGCCTGCTGCAGGACGAAGGCGTGCTCTACGTGGCGCTGGACCTCGACCCCGAGCGCGTGGCGCGCAGCGCCGCCGGGGGACGCAACGTGGTCTACGGCGACGCCACGCGCCTGCACAGCCTGCAGGCGGCCGGGCTGGCCCGCGCCAGCTGCGTGGTGATCAGCTATGTGGACAAGCGCTCGGCCTTGCGCGTGCTGGACCTCGTGCACCGGCATGCCCCGCGCGTGCCGGTGCTGGTGCGCACCCACGACGACGCCAGCCTGGACGAGCTGCGCGCCGCCGGCGCCGCCGAGGTGGTGCCCGAGGTGCTGGAAGGCTCGCTGATGCTGGCCTCGCAGACCCTGGCGGTGGTGGGAATTCCTCTGCCTCGGGTGGTGGCGAGGCTGCGCGACGCGCGTGCCGAGCGCTACGGCCTGCTGCGGGATTTTTTCCACGGATTCGACGATCCGGCCGGCAGCCTGGAGCAGGCCGAGCAGCCGCGCCTGCGCACGGTCACGCTGCCGGCAGGCGCGCGCGCCGTGGGGCAGGTGCTGCAGCAGCTCGAGCTGCACGGCGCACTGGCCCTGCAGGTACGCCGCGCCGACGGCCGCGTGCTCCAGCCCGACGGCCAGCTGGTGCTGGGCGAGGGCGACGCCGTGGTGCTGTCGGGCTCGCAGGCCCAGCTGGCTCTGGCGGAGGATGTGCTGCTGGGCGGGGGCTGAGAAGGTGTAAACTGTACATATATACAGCTTTTGGCTCGTGATCGACCATGCGGCGCTCCATTCCGATCCTGCCCTCCAGCGGTCTGCCCGATGCGCCGGCACGGGCCGCCAAGGGACGAGGCACCCTGGTCGCGATCGCTCACCGCTTCGAGGCGCGCGGGCGCGATGCCGAGAGTGACAGCTGGGACGAGCCCGCTGAATCCCCGTCCGAACTGCCCGCGGCGCCGCGTACCGAGGTACGCGAGCAGCAGGTGCGCCAGATGCTCAGCCGCAACGACTCGCCGGACATTCCCTTCGAACTCGCGGTCAACCCCTACCGCGGTTGCGAGCACGGCTGCATCT
>JAKBNS010000182.1 GCA_021830925.1 Pseudomonadota bacterium
CATCGTTGTACAGCCACAGGTTGCCCTTGCCCAGGGCACGTACCGTGTCGCGGGCGAGCCAGTGGAAGATCAGCTTTTGCACCGTGCAGGCGACTTGCTTGGACGCGAAGGCGGCCAGTCCGGCCCAGTAGAAGCGGCCCAGCAGTTTGGGGTTGCCGTGCTCGAAGTTTTCCAGGTACAAGCACGCGTAGGCGCGGGCAATGAGCCGGGCGCGCGTCGCGTAGCGCAGGCCCTCCCGCTGGTAGTGCTCGATCACGGCCGGATCCCGCTCCGCTCGCGCCAGGGGATCGGGCGGCGGCCCGAGCGACTCCCCCGGTCTCGCGCCCATGAAGCGGGCGTGCTGGCGTTCCAGCAACCGCAGGCGTTGACCCTCGGCCAGCGGTGGGGGCTCCGGCGGCATCGGGATGATGCGGATGTCTTCCCGCGAGAGATGGATGAGATTCGGCTCGTACTTCACCTTGCGGGGGTACAGCTCGAGCATCGCGCGCTGCTGGGCGACGCTCCAGAAGTCGTCGCAGCTGCAGACGATCCTCACCGGCGGCCCGCCGCCGCGCACGGTGGTGAGCTTGAAGTTGAGATGGTTGGGCATTGCTGGCAGCGGTCGGTACGCTGCCGCCAGACTATGCCCGCCCGCATGCCCCTGCAGGCGTGGGGACACAAGACCCCGCAAATCGGACGGACGGGCGCGCGGACCGGCATGGATCGTGCGGCAACGTCAATCCGTGGCCGCCATGCGGGCGCCGTTGTCGCAATCGTCGACGCGCTCGATCGCCCGGGGCATCGCGGCTCTGATCGCATCGACGAAGCGGCGCAGCCGCGCCGGGTAGTAGCGGGCGTATGGATGGATGAGGTAGAGGGGCAGTGGTGCCGCCTGCCACTGCGGTGCGACCCGCAGCAGGCGGCCCGCGGCGATATCGCGCTCGAGCAACCAGGACGAACCCACGCAAACCCCCAGGCCGCGCAAGGCCGCGCTGCGAAGCGCGTAGAGACTGTCGGTCGAGAATCGTGGGCGGAACCGTACCCGCTCGACATCGCCGCTCGACTCGTGCCGCAGTTCGATCTCGTCGCGATAGAAGGTGTGCAGCGCCAGCCACGGCAGGGTCTGCATGTCGGCTGGCGTCTGCGGAATGGATCGGCCGACGAGAAGCTCCGGCGCGGCGGCGGCTACGCGCGGAACTTCCGAAAGCTTGATCGCGACCACGCCGAGAGCCCGAACCTCGCCGATCTGAATCGCGCAATCGATTCCCGCCGAGATGTAGTCGTGCATGCTGCGATCGTCGTGCAGCATCCACTCGACGTGGACCTTGGGGTTCGCCTGGAGAAAGTCCGCGAGCACCCGCACGAAATAGTCCTGGCCAAAGGCGTGCGGCACGACCACGCGCAGCACGCCTTCCAACTCGTCGTCGCCGCCGCCGCGCACGTCCGCGCGTAGCGCATCCCATGCGGCCAGCAGCTCGCGGGCCCGATCGAGGCAGCGTTCGCCGTCGGCCGTCAGGTGCAAGGCATGGGTGGAACGGTGCAGCAGGGGCAGGCCGAATTCCTTCTCCAGCGCCTTGAGCCGCCGGCTGATGGTCGGCTGGGTCGTCCCGGTCTGCGCCGCAACGGCGGAAAAGCTGCCCGCCTCCACGACGCGCACGAAGGTGCGCAGCAACTCGATGCGATCCGCCCCTTCAGACCTTTCGGTGTTGGTCATACGTTTCACGTATAAGGACTATTCGATCTGGCCGGCTACCGCGTCGCCGTCATTGGGAGAATCATTGCGCTCCAGTTCGAGAGCCACGGAGTCATTCGATGAGAGCCATGCGTGTGAAGAATAAGACAATGTCCGGCGACGTGCCCGGCCGACTCATCCTGCTGTTCGCGGTCGGCTGCGGCCTGGCGGTCGCCACCCTGTACTACAACCAACCGATGCTGGCCGTCATCGGCGCCGGGCTGGGTGCCTCGGCGCCGTCGGTCGCGTGGGTGCCGACCTTGACCCAATTGGGCTATGCCCTGGGCATCCTTCTGCTCGCCCCCCTCGGCGACCGGCACGATCGGCGTGGCGTGATCGCGCTGAAGGGCTTGGCCCTGGTGGCTGCATTGCTGGCCGCGGGCACGGCGCCGTCCATCACCGTGCTGGCCCTGGCCAGTCTCGCGGTCGGGGTTTTCGCGACCCTGGCGCAGGATATCGTTCCGGCGGCGGCGACCATGGCCGCCGATGCGAATCGCGGCCGCGTCGTCGGCAAGGTGATGACCGGGCTGCTGCTGGGCATACTGCTCTCGCGGGTGATCAGCGGTGTGGTGGCGGCGCAATGGGGGTGGCGGGTCATGTTCCTCGCTGCCGGGGTCAGCATCGCGCTGCTGGTGGCGGTCGCCTGGCGGCAGCTGCCGAGCTTCGAGGCCACCACCGATCTGCCCTATGGCGCGTTGCTGCGCTCACTCGGGGAACTGTGGCTGGAGCACCCCGCGCTGCGCCGCGCCACGCTGGCGCAGGGCTTGCTGGCGCTGGCGTTCGGCGCCTTCTGGTCGACCCTGGCGGTTTTTCTGCAGGGCGCGCCGTTCCACCTGGGCAGCGCGGCGGCCGGTGCGTACGGCCTGGCGGGGGCCGCCGGCGCGCTCGCGGCTCCGCTGGCCGGGCGATCGGCCGATTCCGGGGGCCCGGAAGGGGTGACGCGCATCGGCGCCGCCGTGGTCACGCTGTCGTTCGCCCTGCTGTTCGTC
>JAKBNS010000220.1 GCA_021830925.1 Pseudomonadota bacterium
ACAGGCGGTGCTGCCCGAGTTGCGCGTGGGCGCGAGCGGGCGCCTGCCCTATGCCCCGGCGTCGTCTCCGCCGTAGGCCTGCAGCAGGTAGTCGATGAACACCCGCGCCTTGGGCGGCAGGCGTCGGTTGGGCAGGTACAGCAGGTAGATGCAGGCGCCGGTGTCGGGGGACCATTCCCGCAGTACCTCCCGCAGGCTGCCGCGGCGCAGGTCCTCGCGCACCGTGTAGTCGCGCACCCGCAGCAGGCCCAGCCCCCGCCGCGCCGAGTGCAGCAGCAGTTCGGAGTTGTTCGAGCGCACCCTGCCGCGCACGGCCATGTCAACGCGTTCGCCCGCGCGTTCGAAGGTCCAGCGCACGACCCCTTCGAAGGGCGGGTAGGCCAGGCATTCGTGGCCGGCCAGCTCCGACGGATGGGTGGGCACGCCGGCGCGTTCCAGGTAGTCGGGCGAGGCGCAGACCACGCGGCGCAGGCCTTGCAGCGCACGCGCCACCAGGCCATCCGGCGGGCGGTCGGTGAGCCGGATGGCCAGGTCGAAGCCCTCCTCGGCCAGATCCACCAGGCGGTCGCTGGCATCGACGTCCAGGCTGATCTCCGGATAGCGCGCCAGGAAGCCGGGCAGGTGCGGGGCCAGTTCGGTGGAGGCGAAACTCACTGGAGCGCTCAGGCGCAGTTCGCCGCGCGGGGCATCGTGCAGGTGCCGCACGCCGTCCTGCGCTTCGCGCGCGTCCTCCAGCAGGCGCAGGCAATGCCCGTGGAACACTCCGCCGGCCTCGGTCAGGCTCAGGCGCCGGGTCGTGCGGTGCAGCAGGCGGGCGTCGAGCTCGCGCTCGAGGCGCGCCACGTGCTTGCTCACCGCGGGCAGGGACATGCCCAGGCTGCGCGCGGCGGCCGAGAAGGAGTGTTGCTCCACGACGCGGGCGAATACCCGGCAGGCTTCCAGGTCGATCATGGCAATGTTTCCCGATTGGAAAGAATATTGTCCAGATATCGTGGATTATCAAATGAATCGGCAATTTCTAGCATGTGCTCCATCGTCTGTATTCGCTGAAGGAGTACGCCATGGCTTCGAATTCCTCTCGTTCGTCGCGCCAGCAGGGCTTGCTGATGCTGGCGGTCGCCGGTGCCACCTGGGGCGGCATGATGCCCGTGGGCAAGGCGCTGTTCGCGCACCTGGACCCGATCGTGCTGACCGCGCTGCGCTACGGCCTGGCGGCGCCGCTGTTCCTGGCCGCGCTCACGTGGCGCGAAGGCCGTGGAGCGCTGAGCCTGCAGGGCCGAGGCCTTCGGCTGTGGCTGTTCGGCACCCTCGGCTTCGCCGGTTTCAACCTGCTGAGCTTCGAGGGCCTGCAGCGCACCCAGCCCGAGCAGGCCGCCGTGATGGTGGCGCTGATGCCCCTGATGACGGCACTGGTGCAGTGGGCATGGCGCGGGCAGCGTCCGGCGCGCGCCACGCTGGCGTCGATCCTGCTGGCGCTCGGCGGGGTGCTGCTGGTGCTCAGCGGTGGGCACCTGCAGCGCCTGCTGCACGGCGGCGGAACCGTGGGGGATGCCATGGTGCTGGCCGGCGCGCTTTGCTGGGTGGCCTACACGCTGGGCGCGAGGTCCTTCCCGGGGTGGTCGGCGCTGCGCTACACGGCCCTGAGCTGCAGCCTGGGCGTGCTGAGCATCGCCAGCGTCGCGCTGCTCGGCATGGCCAGCGGGCACCTGCGCGTTCCCGATGCGCAGGACCTGCGCGCCAGTGCCTGGGGCATGGCCTACCTGGTGCTGCTGGCGGCCTTCGTCGCGGTGCTGGGCTGGAATGCCGGCATCGCGCGCGTCGGCCCCACCGCCGGGGTGCTGTTCATCAACCTGGTTCCGGTCACGGCCTTCGCCATCGGTGCGCTGCAGGGGCACCGTTTCGGAGCGCCGGAGGTGCTCGGCGCCTCGTTCGTGATGGGTGCGCTGGTGCTGGACAGCGGTCTGGCGCTGCTGGGCGCGCGCAGGGCCAGGCGTCGGGACAGCGGCGTGCCGGCCGCGGCCTGCCTGGCACGCTGAACGCGGCGCCGCGCGACGCACCGCCTCCGATGGGTCGGCCACGCGGTGCAAGGCGCGGGGGCCAGCACCGCGCGGTCTGGCCTCAGGCCTCGCGCCCTTGCACCAGGATGGCGCGGAAGTCGTTCACGTTGGTCATCGTGGGGCCGGTGATCACCGAGTCGCCCAGGGCGGAGAAGAAGCCGTGACCGTCGTTCTCGTCCAGGCTGTCGGCCGCGCGGATTCCGGCCTGGCGGGCACGCTCCAGGGTGTCGGGAGCGAGAAGCGCGCCGGCGATGTCCTCGGCGCCGTCCACGCCGTCGGTGTCGCCGGCCAGCGCCCACACCCCCGGCTCCCCGTGCAGCGCAAGGCCCAGCGCCAGCAGGAATTCCACGTTGCGCCCGCCGCGGCCCTGGCCGCGCACAGTCACGGTGGTCTCGCCTCCCGACAGCAGCACGCAAGGCGGCGCGAAGGGTTCGCCGTGGCGCGCCACGTAGCGGGTCATGCCGGCCATGAGCTTGCCCACCTCGCGGGCTTCGCCTTCCAGCGCGTCGCCCAGCAGGTGCACCGCGTAGCCGGCTTCGCGCGCCACCTCGGCGGCCGCCTGCAGGGCCATGCGTGGCGCGGCCACGATGCGCAGCTCGGCGCCGGCCAGGCGCGGATCGTCCGGCTTGACCGACTCGCC
>JAKBNS010000071.1 GCA_021830925.1 Pseudomonadota bacterium
GCCGGTGCCGGCGCTGGTGATGGCCTGGCGGTACACATGGTCCTGCACGTCGCCGGCGGCGAACACGCCGGGCACGCTGGTGGCGGTGGCCATGCCCTGCAGTCCGCTGCGCGTGATGATGTAGCCATCCTTCATGTCCAGCTGCCCCTCGAAGATGGCGGTGTTGGGCTGGTGTCCGATGGCGATGAAGCAACCCGACAGCGCGATGTCGCTGGTCTGTCCGCTGCGGTTGTCACGCACGCGCACGCCGGTGACGCCGCTGGCGTCGCCCAGCACCTCGTCGAGTTCGCTCCACAGGCGCAGCTCGGCCTTGCCCTCGGCCACCCGCTGCATCAGGCGGTCGATGAGGATCGGCTCGGCGCGGAAGCGGTCGCGACGGTGGATCACCGTGACCTTGCGCGCGATGCCGGTCAGGTACAGCGCCTCCTCGACCGCGGTGTTGCCGCCGCCCACCACGCACACGTCCTGCTCGCGGTAGAAAAAGCCGTCGCAGGTGGCGCAGCCGGACACGCCGCGGCCCATGAAGGCCTGTTCGCTGGGCAGCCCCAGGTACTTGGCCGAGGCTCCGGTGGCGATGATCAGCGCGTCGCAGGTGTAGGTGGCGCTGTCGCCCTGAAGCACGAAGGGGCGCGACTTCAGATCCACCGTGTGGATGTGGTCGAACACGATCTCGGTGTCGAAGCGCCGGGCATGGGCCTCGAAGCGGGCCATCAGGTCGGGCCCCTGCACACCCTCGACGTCGGCCGGCCAGTTGTCGACCTCGGTGGTCGTCATCAGTTGCCCGCCCTGCGCCATGCCGGTGACCAGCAGCGGCTTGAGGTTGGCGCGCGCGGCATAGACGGCGGCCGAGTAGCCGGCCGGGCCGGAGCCGAGGATGAGGACTTGGGCGTGTCGCGTGCTCATGAAGATCCCGTGAGATGGTGAATGGAGCGCCGGGCGGGAGAGGGTGCGTCGCGCTGGCGCGCGGGCCCGCCGGCCCAACCGCGATTCTAGGGCGCCGCCCCGGCGCGCGCGCCGGGGCGTTCACCGGCGGCCGTGGTGGGTTAGCATGCACCTGGGCAACAGCGGCGGACACGACATGGTTGCGATCTCGAATATCGATCTGGTGCGGCGCGTGCCGATGTTCTCGGTGCTCACCGAGGCGCAGGCCTGGACGCTTTCGCAGTCGATCGTGAAAAAGCGCTACAAGCGCGGCGAATGCCTGGTCGAACAGGGCGGGCGCTCCAATGCCCTGTTCATCATCCTGGCCGGGCGCGCGCGGGTGATCAGCGTGGATTCGCGCGGGCGCGAGGTGATCCTGGCGGTGCTGCATCCCGGCGACCACGTCGGCGAGATGAGCCTGATCGACGGCCAGCCGCATTCGGCCTCGGTCATCGCCGAGGTGCAGACCGACGTGCTGATGCTCGGGCGCGTGGCTTTCCTGCAAAGCCTGCCCGAGAACACCAGCATGAGTTTCTCGATCATGCGCGGGCTGGTGCACCGCCTGCGCGGCGCCGATCGCAAGATCGAGTCGCTGGCCCTGCTGGACGTCTACGGGCGCGTTGCGCGCGCGCTGCTGGAAATGAGCGAGACCGAAGGCGCCGAACGCATCGTGCGCAACAAGCCCTCGCGTCAGGACCTGGCCAAGATGGTCGGCGCGTCGCGCGAGATGGTCAGCCGCGTGATGAAGGATTTCGAACAACAGTCGCTGGTGCTCGAGCGCGACGACGGCTCGCTGGTGGTGCGCGATCGCATCGCCAACATGACCTGAGCCGTCCCGACGCGCACCAGCCGCGTACTTTCCCGTTGCAACCTTGAGTCGTTTTTCCCTGCCCTGGATCGGTACGCGCAACGAAGCGCGCCGCCCCGCCGCGCGCAAGAGCCGCCTGCTGGCCGAGCTGCGCCTGGCCAGCGGCGCCATCGCGTGGCTGTTGCTGCTGCTGGCGCTGCTCAGCTACCACCGCGACGATCCCTCCTGGTCGACCTCCGGCTCCGCCTCCCACGCCACCGCCAATCTGGTGGGTACCGTCGGCGCCTGGGCCGCCGACATCCTGTATTTCCTGCTGGGCTTTTCCGCGTTGTGGATCCTGCCCATGGGCCTGTACGGGCTGCTGCGGGCCTGGCGCCAGGCCCATCCGGCCGCGCTGGAAACCGCCGCGCAGGACGAGCCCGGCTCCTGGTGGCGCCGCCTGGGTTTCGCGGCGGGCCTGGCGCTGCTGCCGCTGTCCAGCGCGGCGCTGGAGGCCACGCGCCTGTGGCACCTGGGTGCGCTGTTGCCGGGCCAGGCCGGCGGGGTCATCGGTTCCTGGCTGGGCGGAGGGCTGCAGCACCTGCTGGGGTTCACCGGCAGCGCCATCGTGCTGCTGGCGGTGTTCCTGATGTCGCTGTCCTGGTTCGCGCGCTTCAGCTGGGTCGACGCCGCCGAGCGTTGCGGCGCCGGCATCGAGTGGGCCTGGAATCGCCTGCGCGCGCGCCGCGCGCAGCGCCAGGACCGCGAGGCCGGTCAGCTGGCGTTGCGCGAGCGCGAGGCCGACGTGCAGGATCAGGCCGCCCGTGAAACCGAGGAAGTGTTCGCCCCAGTGTTCATCGAGCCGGCGGTCGTGCAGGTCGCGCAGTCGCCGCGTGTGCAGCGCGAGCGCCAGAAGGCGCTGTTCCAGGAAATGCCCAACTCGGCCCTGCCCACGCTGGACCTGCTCGACCAGGCG
>JAKBNS010000228.1 GCA_021830925.1 Pseudomonadota bacterium
GTGCGCCGGCCGGTGCGCCGCCGGTGGCGGCGGCGACGGGCACCGCCCGGCCCGCGCCGCCCGGGCCCGCGACGTCGGCAGCGCTGGCCGCGGGCGTATGGCGCCAGATGTGGGAACAGGGGCTGCACCTGGGTCTGATCCCCACCAGTGTCGACCCGCGCCTGCAGCAGCGGGCAGCGCAACTCCTGCAACTGGCACAGGGTTCGGCGCAGGCGCAGGCCCTGCTGGGCGATAACCGCGAGCTGTGGCAGCAATTCGAGCGCACGCTTGCGCATGAGCGCGGCACGGTCGACGGAGTGCTCGACCTGTTCGCGATGCTGGTCGCGCATGTGGGCGAGGTGTTCGCCGGCGATTCGGCGGCGGCGCTGGAATTCGGAACCCTGCAACAGGTCTGTCGGCGTCCGTTGGAGCGTTCGCGCATCGATCTCGCGCGCTCGGTGATGGAGCCGTGGCTGCGCCGCCAGGCGGCGTTGCAGCGCAGTGCGCTGGAGGCGCGCGCGACCTCGCGCGAGGTGGTGGGCTCCGTGGTGCGCGGTCTGGGAACCTTCCTGGAGCACAACGGGCGCTTCAACCAGTCGCTGCAGCAGGACCTGGGGCGCCTCGAGAGCGATCTGGACCAGGAGGCGCTGCGGGGGCTGGCGCAGGAGCTGCGGCAGCGCGGAGTGGAACTGCACGAGCACGGCAGCCAGCTCGGGCAGAGCCTGCACAAGGCGCAGCAACAGGCGGAGGTCGCGCTGCACCGCATCCGCCGGCTGGAAAGCGAGCTCGAACAGGCCAGCCAGCAATTGCAGCAGGACCCGCTGACCGGCGCGTTGAACCGGCGCGGCCTGGACGTGGCCTTCGTGCGCGACAGCACGCGCGCCGCCGAGCAGCAGCGCCCCCTGTCGGTGGCTCTGCTGGACCTGGATCATTTCAAGCAGATCAACGACAGCTACGGCCACGATTTCGGCGACGAGGTGCTGCGCGGGCTCGTGCAGGTGGCGCGCAAGCTGGTGCGCCCCGGCGACAGCATCGCCCGCATGGGGGGCGAGGAATTCATGATGCTGTTTCCCGACACCGACGCCGACGCGGCGCAACGCGCGACCGAGCGCTTGCTGCAGGGTTTCCGCAACCGGCGGGTCCTGCACCGCAGCACCGGCCAGCGCGTGGAGATGACTTTCAGCGCCGGGGTGGCGCAGTTCCACGGCAGCGAGGCCTTCGGCGAGCTCTACGAGCGTGCCGACCTGGCGCTGCGCCAGGCCAAGCAGGGCGGGCGCCAGCAGGTGGTCCAGGCGGCGCCCCGGCACGAGCCCTGAAGCGGCTCGGGGCGCCCGCGCCGGAGTTTCGTAGGGCTCGTATTGCCGCTGGGGTCGGCGGGACTTACCATGCCAGCAACCTATGCCCGAGCTTCAGGACATCCCCGCGCGCAATGCCAGGATTCTCGCCACCTTGCGGGACAGCCGGGAGCCGCTTCCCTCTCCGAACGCGGTCGCGCTGGAGCTGATGCGCCTGGTGGAGCGGCGTGACGTGGGCGTGTTCGAGGTCTGCCGCGTGGCCAAGGGCGACCCGGTGCTGGTGGGCAAGGCGGTGCGCCTTGCCAATTCGGCGCTGTACGCGGGCCTGCGCCCGACGGCGGCGCTGGAGGACGCGGTGATGCGCATCGGCGTGGCCGCGCTGGCCCGGCTGGCGGTCGGGCTGAGCCTGGTGCACACGCATGGCGCGCGGATGGGCGACTTCGAGCTCGAACCTTACTGGCGGCGATCCCTGGCGCGCGCGCTGGTGCTGCAGCAGCTGGCGCGCAGGCGCCACGTGTTGCCGGTGTCGGAAGCCTTCAGTCTGGGCTTGCTGGCCGAGATCGGCCAGCTCGGCATGCTGGCCGCGCTGGGCGCGCAGGCGCTGGGCCAGGCCGAGGCGGGCGAGGACGTGCTGGGTTGGCAGCGCAGCCGCTGGGGCTTCGACCAGAGCGAGGCGAGCGCCGCCCTGCTGCATACCTGGAATTTTCCACAACGCCTGTGGCTGGCCCTGCTACCGCTGGCGCAGGTGCGCGACGGGCAGGCCGAATTGACCGCCATGGTGGAGGTCGCGCGCGGCCTGGCCTGCGCGCTCGACGAGCATCGTCGCGTGGAGGATCTGCCCGAACTGTGGATGGCCGCGCTGCGGCTCGGCCTGGACGAGGCGCTATTGCTGGGCCTGGTCGATCAGGTGCGCGGGGATTTCGCGGATCTCTCCGGGGTGCTGGACATGCGCGTGTCGCAGCAGCACGCACAGGAGGAATTCCAGCGCCTGCGCACGTGTCTGGGCGCCGCCGTGCCCGATGATGCGGCGCAGCCGGCCAGCGTACTGCTGGCCGGAGCCCTTCCATGCGGCCGCGCGGATCTGCGCGACGCGCTGCGCGAGGAGGGATTCAACGTGCTGAGCGAGCCGGACCTCGGCGCCGGCTTCGAGCGCGCGCGCAGTTGCCTGCCCGAGGCCGTGGTGCTCGACGCGGACCACCTGCCGATGGAGGCGGTGGAATTGTGTCGCCAGTTGCGCGAGCACGAAAGCGCGCGCCTGTACCTGCTGCTGCTCGGCGACAGTCTGGACGCGGACGGCCTGCTGCAGGCGCTGCGCGCCGGGGCCAACGACGTGCTGCCAAGCGGGGCGCCGGCGGCGATGGTGGCCGCCAAGCTGCATCCCGGCGTGCGCGTGGTGCGCATGATCGGAGCCCTCGAACGCGAGCGGGCGCTGGCGCACGGGCGCCAGCGCGAGCTGGCCGCGCTGAACGCGCGCCTGCGCGAGGCCGCCTACAGCGACGAACTCACGGGCCTTCCCAATCGCCGGGCGCTGGACGAATTCCTGGCACGGGCCTGGGAGAACGCGGTGTCGCAGGGCACCACGCTGAGCTGCGTGCTGCTGGATCTCGACCATTTCAAGCTGATCAACGACACCCACGGCCACGAGATCGGCGACGTCGTGCTGCGCGCCGTCGCGCGCACGCTGCAGCGGCACAGCCGCAGCGACGATCTGCTGGCCCGCTGGGGCGGCGAGGAACTGGTGCTGGCCTGTCCCGGCGTGTCGCCGCAGGTGGCCGCCGGACTCGCCGAGCGCATGCGCGCCGCGGTGCAGGGCATGCAGGAGCAGCTGCCCGCGGTCACCCTGTCGGCTGGCGTCGCGCAGGCCTCGAGCGGCGATCCCGACGCCGTTGCCGGCATGTTGCGAGCGGCCGACGCGGCGCTGCTGCAGGCCAAGCGCGAGGGGCGCAACCGCATCGTGGTGGCCGGGCCGACGCAGCCGCGGGCGTAGGCGCCCCGGAGCAGCCCTCGCGCGTCAGGCGCCCGCGGTGTGCGACGAGCGCTCGTGGGAGCGCTGCGCCTGCAGGTCCAGCACGTAGACGGCGTGGCGCGCGTCGTCCTGGCGCGCGCCGGCGCGGCAGCTCAACACGCTGCAGACCTGCCAGGCACCGCCGAGCGCGGCGGCGGGGTCGCGGTTCAGCGACACGACGCGGCCGATGGGCAGGGTCTGGTGGAACAGGATGCGCAGCACGCCATCGGTTTCGCCCACCAGCAGGGCCCGTCCATCCGGGCCGGTGGGGCGGGTGGCGCCCATGCGCAAGTGCACCGCGCGCGCGCCGTGGAGGCCCCGCTTGTCCACGCGCAGCGCCTCGGCGGTTTCGAGAAGCCGGCGCAACTCGGGGTCGTTCCAGTCCACGTTGGTCATGTTGCCCAGCGTCGGATCCTTGTCGCTGCGAATCATCGGCGAACCTCCCGGCGGGAGCTTCAGATCAGGTAGGCGATGTACACGCCCTGATCCTGGGCCCCGCGTTGCCCCGGACGGCACATCCGGACCTTGTAGGTCCGCGCGGCCTGGTCCGGGCGATCCGTGTGCCGCACCTGGACGACGGTGTCCGCAGTCAGCATGCGCTCGAGGGATACGGTCAGTTCGTGCGCGCCTTCGCCCTCGCGCAGCAAGGCGGCGTCGATCCATTCCCCGGAGCCCTCGAGGCGCAGTTGCAGGCCCATGGGCTCGCGTTGCAGCCACAGGGCCTCGAGCAACTGGTTGACCCGGCGCGCCGCGTAGCTCCACGAGCCGCGCCCGGGTTTGAGCGCGTCCAGCACGGGGCCGCGCTGGCCCTGATTGGCCAGGTCGATGAGCCGCGCCAGTTCCTGGTGCCAGTGGTCGTGCCACATGCGCAGGTCGTCCAGGGTGTCGGCCATGCCGGGCAGATCGACGAATCGCAGCCACACCCCCACGTCGCAGGCGAAGGAGCCGGCCGCCTGGCCGGGATCGCCATAGTCGGTGACTCCGTCGATGATTTCCTGCAGGTGCCGCTTGGCGCGCAGGCGTTCGCGCGCCCACATCTCGGCGACCTCGTAATAGCTCTTGCCTTGCTGGTCGCCGATCATGGGCAGCATGATCGTGCGCCGGTCGATGCCGCCGGCATCGGCGAAGCTGCTGCGGTCCACGGTGGCGGGGCGCAGCAGCCCGCGCAAGCGGGCCAGCAGGCCGCCGAGCAGGGACGGGCGGTGCGGTGCGGAAGGCGCGGATCGGCTCATGGCCCAAGCATACGCAATCCTGCACGCTTTGCGAACGTGCCTGACGCGGGCTTAGCGGGACAGAACACTAGCGAAAACCCAGGCGTACCGCGCCCCAGTGGCGCGATCCGATGCGCACCGGGCGGGAGAGCTCGCGCATGATCTCGCCCGTGTCGCGGGCGTAGACCTGCAGCAGGAAGTCCGTGGTGTTGCGGGCAGACGCCAGTCCGACCGGGTCGTTGAACAGCCGGCGCGAGCGGTTGCCGGCCAGATCGCGCTGCGGATCCCCCGTCAGCGGAAGGTCGAACTTGGAGTTGTGCGCCGCCGCATAGCCGTTGCGGTCGACCAGCAGCACGAACACGTACTGGTCCGACTGCGCGACGTAGCGATCCTCGATGGGCTGGATCTCGCGCTTGAACCAGTCGGTGAATCGGGTGTTGTATTTCTGCGGATCGGTGCCGGCGACGGGTTGGTAGTTTTCGTCGAACAGGTCGGAGTCGGAGATCTCGCCGCGCTGCAGCGCCTGCGCCAGTCGCCGTTCGAGTTCCGAGGTGGCCTGTTCGAGGGCTCCGAGCACGCGGCTGGTGGCCGAGTCGGTGCGGAACATGGTGGCCGAGGAGAACAGGCGCTGGCTCTTGTCCAGCGCCAGGTCGAGCGCCTCGGCGATGCGCGCGCCGCGTTCCACGGCGGATCGGGCGTCGCCGCGCACGCGCTCGGCCATCGACTGGAAGTGCGCATCCACCGCGTGCAACTGCTCGGATTGCGCCGACAACTGGCCGGTGGCCTCCGCGCTCTGGCGCGCCACCTGGCTGACGCCGCCGGCGATGCCGTGGAAATGCACGGCGATCTCGTGTACCCGCGCCTGGCTGGCATCCATGCGCGAGGAGAATTCCTCGGTGGCGCGTCCGACGGTGTGCAGGGCCTTGTCGATGTTGGACACCGACTCGCCGATGCGCGCCACCGATTTCTCGGAGGTCTGTGCCAGTTTGCGGATCTCTTCGGCGACGACGGCGAAGCCGCGTCCGGCATCGCCCACGCGCGCGGCCTCGATGGCCGCGTTCAGCGCCAGCAGGTTGGTGCGCTGGGCGATGTCGCGGATCACCGCCATGTGCTGCACGATGTCGCCGAACTGCTTGCGCAGGTTCTCGACCTCGTCGCGGTTGTGCGCGTTCTGCGCCACGAGTTCGCCGAACAGGTCGCGCATGGCCTGGGTCTTGCGCGAACCGTCGGCAGCCAGTGCGTCGATGCGACCGGATTCGGCGTCCACCTCGTGCAGCTTGTTCAGCAGGTCCTCGGTGCCGCGCACGATCTGCCCGAGGCCCTCACCGACCTCGGTGAGCTGCGAGGTGTGTTGCTGCGCCCGTTGCTCGTTCTCGCTGAGGGCGCCGCGGGAATCGAAGCGCACGCGCGCGATCGCGTAGGCCACTTCGGTGGCCCCGTCGGTCACCACGTCGACGAGTTGGCGCTGCAGTTCGACGAGCCCGCGCTCGGCGGGCGCCAGCCCCTCGAGCGCAGGCTCGCGCAGGTCGAGGGGGCGCTGACTCAGCCAGGCGGCAAGTTCGGAAGGCGGGGCAGGGGAGTTCATCGCGTTGCCTTGCGGTGGGCCGATTCGGTTCACGTGCGCTGGGCCGCGGCGGCCACGGCCTTGCGGATCGCCGAGCCGAGCTCCTCGGCGGCGAACTTGGGCACGTAGCCCTCGGCGCCGACGTTGCGCGCATGATCCTCGTTGGCCTGGCCGGTCAGCGAGGAGTGGATGACCACCGGAACGTGGCGCAGGCGCTCGTCCTGCTTGATCTGGCGGGTCAGTGTGAATCCATCCATCTCGGGCATTTCCAGGTCGCTGAGCACCACCGCGACCTTGTCGGTGACGGGCTTGCCCTCGAGCTGAGCCTCGTGCGCCAGCGCGCGCAGCCGGTCCCAGGCCTCCTTGCCGGTCTTGGTCATGATGTAGGGGGCGTTGAGCGCCTGCAGAACCTTCTCGATCTGGCTGCGCGCGACGAAGGAGTCATCCGCCGCCAGCACCACCGAGCCGGGGGGCAGATTCAGGCGCGCGCCGACGCGCCCGGCATCGACCTCGGCCACGCGCGAGGGCAGCACGTCGCGCAGCACCTTCTCGACGTCGAGCACCAGCGCCAGGCGGCTCTTGTCGCCATCGGTGTCCAGGCGGGCGATGCTGGTGACCATGCCGCCCACGGCGTTGGCCTCGGCCGACAGCACGCGGCTCCATTCCAGGCGGGTGATTTCCTCCACCTCCTCCACGGCGAAGCCTTGCACCGAGCGTTCGTATTCCGTGACGATGAGAATGCTCAGGCCCTTGGGTGTGCAACCCACTACCGCGGGCAGGTCGATGACCGGCACGATCTGGCCGCGGATGTTGGCCACGCCCAGCACATGCTGGGGCGCTCCGGGCATCGCGGTCACCGTGGGCATCACCAGCGCCTCGCGTACCTTGAACACGTTGATGCCGAAGATCTCGCGGCGCCCGCCGGGATCCTGGCCGAGGCGGAACAGCAGCAACTCGAACTTGTTGGTACCGGCCAGGCGGGAACGCTCGTCGACTTCCTGCAGCACACTGGTCATGATGGAATCTCCGTGGAAATCAGGGCGTGGGCAGGTCGCTGCGCGCCTGCTCCAGCTCGCGCGCGAGGCGCTGCAGGGGTTCGGAAAGCTCGGCCAGCAGGTTCTGCGCGACTCGCCCGGTGTCGTCGCGCCCATGCGCCGCGCGGTCCAGTTCCGCCAGGCCGCTGGCCTGCGCCGCGGCGGTTTCCACGGTGGATTGCAGGGCGCGGCGGGCGTCGCCCACGGCGCCTTGCGCGTGGGCCAGCAGCGAGGACAGGCGCTCGACCTGCTGCACGGCGGCCTGCATGTCGCGGCCGAGACCGCCGGAGCTTTCGCGGATGGACAGGGTCAGATCCTCGATGCGTCCGGTGATCGAGGCCGTCTTGCGCGCCAGGTTGCGCACTTCGTCGGCCACCACCGCGAAGCCACGCCCGGCCTCTCCGGCGCGTGCGGCCTCGATGGCCGCGTTCAGCGCCAGCAGGTTGGTCTGGCTGGCCACCTCCTGGATGCCCGCGGTGAGCTGCTCGACGGTGTTCACCGATTCGACGAAGGAGGCCAGCTTGCCCTGGGTGCTGCCGATGAAGCCGCTGACCTCGCGCACTTCGCGTTCCACGCTGCGCAGTGCGTCATCACTGCGATCCACCGCCTGCGCGCCCTCGCCGGCGCGCGCCTGCAGTACATCGCAACCCTGGCGGGCACGTTCGGCGGCCTGCGCGGCATCGTCGCCGGGGGCCGGGGTGTCGCGCAGGCGCTGCGCCGCGGCGTCGAATTCCCGCGCGAAGGCCTGCACGTCGGCCTCGGCCCGCTCCATGCCTGCATGGGCTTCGCGCAGCTTGTCGGCGGCGGTCGCGGCAGCCGCCGCGCGCACGGCCTCGAAGCGTTGCACCCAGCTGGCTCCGTCAATCAGGCTGAGATTGCGCAAGGCGTGGTCCTGCCCGTCGCGCAGCAGGCCGAGCACGGCCGCGAGCACGCTTTCGCGGTCGGACTTGAGCCGGGCCAGCAAGCCCGCCTGCGCGCCGCCCGCGAAGGCCGGTGCGGCGGGCTCGGCGGAGGAAGGTGCGAGGGCGTCGGCGGGCGGCGCGGTAGCGCCCTCGACGGGGGACTGCGCCGCGGGCTCGGCGGGGGCCGTGGGTTGCTCGTCGAGCAGCATGCCGGCCTCGGGCGCCTCGGGCGCCTCGGGCGAGGCGGCCGCCGCCAACTCGCCGACGGGGGTCTCGTCCGCTTCGGAGGCCGGATCCTGCGGGGGCATGTCGCCCGGATGGGGTGCGTTCATGGCAGATCAGCGGGAGTGCACGGCCGAGCCGACGTCGAGCGCGGCGAACCAGTCGATGAAACGCCGTACGTTCGCGCCGCTGTAGATGGCACCGTGCTGGGGGCAGAGAAAGTCGATGTCGAGGCGGGAGACGCGTTCGCACCAGTCGCGCTTGGCCTCGTTGCTGGGCATCCAGCGCTTGTGGAAGTACTCGGCGTGGCGGATGTGTTCGTCGAAGGCCTTGGGCGAGTCGACTTCGCGGCGATCGACGAAGGCGTCGTGTCCCGCCGGCAGCAGCGCGGCGCCCACGTCGCCGCTGAACAGCACCTTGGCCTGCGGGTCGTACAGATGGAAATTGCCCGAGGAGTGCAGGTAATGTGCCGGGATCGCCTGCAGTCGCGCCGAGCCCAGCGTGAGTTCGGCGCCATCGTCGGGGATGCCCTGGATGGTGGCGTCCAGCGCGCCGTAATGGCGGATGAAGCCCACCCAGAGGCGCGAGGTATGCCAGGTGATGCCCTTGTTGCAGGCGTTCCACAGAGGCAGGCTGGAGGCGATGTCCGGATCCTGGTGGCTCACGAAGGCTTGCTCCACGCTCGATGGCGGAAGCACGTCCACCAGCGACGCGAATACCTGGGGGAATACCTCGAACCCGCCCGGATCACACAGCAGGGAGTGTCCGTCCACCTGGCAGGCATAGACGTTGGAGTCGATGACCCGCGTCTCGTCCTGGTCGTAGATGACGTACCAGTGGTGCGATCCCTCGGAATAGAACTTTTGCGCTTTCACGGCAGAACCTTCTCGATGTGTTCGACATACTGGCGCAGCAGATCGCGTACCTGCGCCACCGCGTTGTCCATGTCGGACGATACCTGCGCCAGCTGCGCGCGCGCGTCGCCCTTGAGCGCCGCTTCGATGCGCCCGTTGACCACCACGTACTCCAGTTCGGACACCACGTTCTCGAAGCGGGCCAATGCCTGGCGCAAGCGGATCCCCGCGTGCCGGCTGCGCTCGGCGCGCAGCTCGAAATCCGCACGGTGGCGCCGGATGGTCTGCTCCAGGGTCGGCGCATGGCGCCGCAGCTGCTCGGGCAGGGTCTGCAGCTTGTCGACGTGGGCGGTGTCGCGCAGGGTTTCCATGAAACCCAGCATCAGCGGATGGATCGCCAGCTGGACGTGGGCGGCCGCGTCCTGCAACTGCTGCGCGCCCTCGCGGAAGGACTGCGCCACCACGCCGTAGCCGGCGAGCTCCTTGCCGTGGCGCTTGACCAGCACCTGCGCGTTCAGCGCCTTGCGGTCGATTTCCCGCAGGCGGCGCTGCAACTGCCCCTGGAAGGCGAAGGTGGCGTCGGCCACGCCGAGGAAGCTGTCGCGCATGCGCTCGACCGGCATGTGCTCCAGCGCCATGACTTCCAGCGGCATGTGCTCGAGGGAAGGGTCGGGGTTCGTGCTCATCGCATGCTCGATTCAGGCCGCCTGCGGCGTGCGCATGGCACGCGTCAGCGCGGCGATGTCCAGGATCAGCACCACGTCGCCGCCGCCGGAAATGGTGGCGCCCTGGTACCACGAGGTCTGGGAGGAAATGTCCAGGGGCTTGACCACCGAGTCCTCCGTGCCCAGCGCCTCGGACACGACCAGCAGGCCGTGCTCGGTGAGAATGCCTTCGCAGGGATCGTGGCCCAGGCGCAGTTCCACGCCCTGCAGTTGCAGCCCGAGGTCGATGTAGGGCACGATGCGGTCCTGGCCGACCTGCGCCATCAGGCGACCGGAGATGCTGTGCACCTGCTGCGGGTCGATTTCCATCAGGTTGTCGACCACCGACACCGGCAGCGCGTAGGTCTCGCGGCGCAGCTTGAAGTACAGCACCGGAAGCACCGCCAGGGTCAGCGGCAGTTCGAGGGACAACTGCGTGCCCTGGTTGGCGCGGGTGGTGATGTCCACGCGGCCGCGCAGACCCTGCACGGCCGAGCGCACGACGTCCATGCCCACGCCGCGCCCGGAGAGTTCGCTGACCTGTTCCTTGGTGGAAAAGCCGGGCATGAAGATCAGGTCCAGCATCTCGCGCTCGGACAGGCGCGCAGCGTCCGACTCGGTGATCAGTCCCTTGGACAGCGCCGACTGCACGATGCGATGCCCGTCCATGCCGCGGCCGTCGTCGCTGACGTGGATCTGTACCTTGTCGCCCAGGTGCACCGCCTGCACGCGCAGCACGCCTTCCTCGGGCTTGCCGAACTGCACGCGCTGCTCGGGCGGCTCCAGGCCGTGGTCCAGCGCATTGCGTACGAGGTGGATCAAGGGGCCCGACAGCGCGTCGATCACGGTCTTGTCGATTTCCACGTCCTCGCCGGCCAGCTCCAGGCGCACCTTCTTGCCCAGACTGCGGCTGGCGTCGCGCACCACGCGGGGCAGGCTCTGGAACAGGCGCTTGCAGGGCTGCATGCGCAGGCGCATCACGGTGTTCTGCAAGTCGTTGACCGCCAGGTCGGTCTCGCGGGCCAGTCGTGCGAGGGTCTCGTCGGACTGCCCCAGGCGCGACACCGCGGCGGAAAGCCGATTGCGCAGCAGCACCAGCTCGCCGACCTGGTTCATGGCCTGGTCGAGGCGCGCCGAATCCACGCGGATGGTCGTGTCGGGCGCATCCTGCGCGGCGCCGCCGGCCGGTGCCGGCTGCGCGCCACGCGCCGGGGGCGCGGCGCCCG
>JAKBNS010000183.1 GCA_021830925.1 Pseudomonadota bacterium
CCGCCAGGCGGTTGAGCTCGATCACCTCGCTATCGAGCCCGCCGACGATCAGCAGGGTCGGAGCGAGCACCTGGGCGAGCTCCGCGCCGGCCAGGTCGGGCCGGCCGCCGCGCGAGACCACGGCCGTGACCAGTCGTGGTCTGCGTGCCGCGGCAAGCAGCGCCGCCGCCGCGCCGGTGGACGCTCCGAACAAGCCCAGGCGCGACCCCGGCACGCACTCTTCCCGCTGCAGCCAGTCCACCACGTCCACCAATCTGCGCGCAAGCCGCCCGATGTCGAAGCGCAGGACCGCGCCGCGGCGATCGAGCGCCTGCTCGTCCGGAGTCAGCAGATCGAACAGCAGGGTTCCCAGGCCCGCCTGCCACAGGCGCCGCGCCACGTAGAGATTGCGCGGACTGTTGCGGCTGCTGCCGCTGCCATGGGCGAACACCACCAGCCCCACGGCAGCGACCGGCAGGTCCAGCGCACCGTGCAGCACGACATCGCCCGCGGGAATGCGCAGCTCGCGCGACGACGGTGGGTTGTGGCGCTCCGGTGCAGGCTCCATGGCTTCGGGATCCAGGGTGCGGCAGGACCGACGACACGCACGGGGAAATCCCGTCTGCGCCTTGCTGCAGCCCGGCTCCCGCGCTACCGGAGCCGCGATGCCTATGCGCCGGCCCGCCGCACGAGAACCAATGTAGACCCCTTGCCGAGGCCCGGGGCAGTGGCTGCCACCCGGATGCTGATGTGGCGCAAGCAGCGCGGCGTCAAGCGGTCGCCGGGGGCGCCACCGAGGCGCCCTGGATGCGGTGGCGCGCCAGCGCCTCGGCGACGAAACCATCCGACTTCGCCTGTTCCACGAAATCCGCCAGCAGCGCTGCCGCCTCGGCGCCGGCGCTCCTGGGCAGACCCATCGCCTGCTGGATGACCATGAAGCGCCCATCGAGCAGGCGCATTCCGCCAACGCGCCGGGCGTCTGCCTCGAGTTGCTGCTTCACCCCGGCGGCCACGTCGCCCGCGCCGGCCGCGAAGGCGTCCACCACGGCCGGCGAAGTCGGCGCGCGCACAATGCCGGCGTGGCGCAGCTCGCGCGTGAGGAACAGGTCGTAGGCGCTGCCCTTGCCGACCACCACCGTGACCCCTTCGCGATCGACCTGCTCGTTGGCGCGGATCGGCGAATCCTCGTGCACAAGGTAGCAGCCCTCGATCAACACATAGGCAGCGGTGAAGGCGATGTCGCGACCGCGCACCGGGTCGATGGCGAAAAAGCCCACGTCGGCCTCCTCGCCCGCGACCACGTCCACCGATTTGCCCGCGGCATCCACCACCACCAGATCCAGTTCCAGCCCGAGCTGCCCGGCCAGGCGCCGCGCCAGGTCCACCGACACGCCGCGGGGCTCGCCGGTGGCGGGATCGCGCCCGGCGAGGATCGGGTTGCCCAGGTTGATCGCCGCGCGCAGGCGGCCGGCGGGGGCAAGGGCCGCGATCGCGGATTTCGGGGACATGACCATGCACTCCTTCGGGGATCGGACTGTCAGTCTATGTCGGCACACGGATCACGTTCTGCGCGAACGCGGGTAGGCGACCCATATGATGATATGGTTTCTTATATGGCTGCATGATCCAGTGGATCATGGCCTTGGCGCACTTCGAATGGGACTCCGACAAGGACGCGGAAAACCAGCGCAAGCACGGCGTTTCATTCGGGCGCGCGCAGTACGCCTTCGGCGACCCGCAACGGATTCTGGCTCGGGATATCTCGCATAGTCGGACGGAAGAACGCTTCTATTGTTTCGGCTGGGTCGATGGCGGCATCCTGACGGTCCGCTTCACCTACAGGGCGTCGGCCATTCGGATCATTGGCGCCGGCTACTGGCGCAAGGGAAGGAAGATCTATGAGCACCAGAACTCGATACACCGATGAACCTCTGGGCACGGTGGAGATCGTTCCCGATTTCCTCCCGTCCCCTGCCGAGCTGGCCTTTCGCGAAGAGGGGGTCAAGATCACCTTGGCGCTCAGCAGGAAGAGCATCGACTACTTCAAGTCCGAGGCGGCCAGACACCACACGCAGTACCAGCGGATGATCCGCCGCCTGCTGGATGCCTATGTGGATGCGCAGATCAAGGCCGACACATCGCCACGGATCGATCCGGCCGGGCATCCCGCCACGCGGCGCGCAGCTCGTCGCTGACTGGCTCGAAGGGGCAGACGCGGCCCGACGTGCGCGGGCCAACGCATCTAAGATCGCGGACATTTCGCGCCTCTCGCGGAGACCGCCTTGAGCAAGTTCCTTCCTGGTCGTGCCGAGCCGGACAACGACGTCGCGGCCCTGGTGGTGCTGTGGCTGGTGGGCGCCTGCCTGCGCCTGACCATCCTCGCGGTGCCGCCGCTGATGCCCCTGCTGCACGCCACGCTGGGGCTGAACGAGGGCCAGGTGGGCCTGCTGTCCTCGCTGCCCTCGCTGATGTTCGCGCTGGCGGCGATTCCCGGCGCCTTCCTGGTGGCGCGCTGGGGTATCGGCGCCACGCTGCTCATCGGACTGCTGCTCAACGCCGTGGCCTCGGCGGCGCGCGGCATGGTGCCCCAGGTCGACTTCCTCTACGTCACCACGGCGCTGATGGCCGCCGGCGTGGCCGTGACCCAGCCCGCCCTGCCGCCGCTGGTGCGCAACCGCTTTCCCCGGCGCATCGGTTTCGCCACCGCCGTGTACACCAACGGCCTGCTGGTGGGCGAGATCCTCGCCGCCTCGCTGACCCAGCCGCTGGTGCTGCCGATGGTGGGCGGACATTGGCGCGGCGCGGTCGCGGTGTGGGCGCTGCCGGTGCTGCTGACCGCCGCGCTGGTGCTGGTGTTCGGGCGCCACCTGGTGCCCGGAGGGCGCCCGGCCGCGAACGCGCGCCAGTGGATCCCCGACTGGAAGCACCCGCTGATCTGGCGCCTGGGCTTCCTGCTCGGCGGCGTCAACGCCATGTACTTCGTCGCCAACGCCTTCCTGCCCGACTTCGCCACCGCCGCCGGCCACCCGGAACTCATCGAGAGCGCGCTGACGGCGCTGAACCTGGCGCAGTTGCCGGCCTCCTTCCTGATGCTGGCGCTGGCCGGGCGCCTGGCCACCAGCCGCTGGGCCTACGTGGTCACGGCCTCGGTGTCCCTGCTCAGCGTGCTGGGCATCATCGTCTCGCGCGGCGAGGGCATGGTGGTGTGGTGCGCGGTGCTGGGCTTTTCCAACTCCATCACCCTGATCCTGGCCTTCGCGCTGCCCTCGCTGCTGTGCGCGCCGGCGGACGTGCCGCGCACCTCGGCCGGCATGTTCACCATCAGCTACGGCTGGGCCATGGCGGTGTCGATATTCAGCGGCCAGTTGTGGGACTGGACCCGCTCCTCGCTCAGCGGCATCGCGCCGCTGGCGCTGTGCGCGGTGATCACCGCGCTGCTGGCCTGCACCCTGCGCCTGCGCGGGCACCTCGCGCAGGGCGAAGCGGCTCCAGCAATTTCGGCGCGGGCCGACTAGCATTCGGCTTCCATCGCCCGGGCAGCGCGGCCACGCCGCGCCCCGGGCTTTGTCACAAGGAAGCCACGTCCATGCTCGCCGCCCGTCTCGCCTCCCGCCTGGAACGCCGGGGGATCCATTACGCCTGGGCCGTGGCGGCGATCACCTTCGTGGCCATGCTGGTGACCTCGGCCGCGCTGGGCCTGCCCGGCGCGCTGCTGCAACCGATGTCGCGCGAATTCGGCTGGAGCACCGCGGATCTGTCCGCGGTGTTCGCCACCCGCTTTGTGCTGTACGGGCTGCTGGGCCCCTTCGCCGCCGTGGTGCTGCTGCGCTACGGGGTGGCCCGCGTGGTGGCCTTCGCCAGCCTGCTGATCGCCGCGGCGCTGCTGCTGGGCACGCGCATGCACGACATCGGGCAGGCCTTCGCGCTGTGGGGCCTGGGGCTGGGCGTGGGCTCGGGGCTCACCGCGATGGTGCTGGGCGCCACCGTGGTCAACCGCTGGTTCGTGCAGCGCCGCGGCCTGGTCATGGGCCTGCTGGCGGCCAGCAGCGCCACCGGGCAACTGATGTTCCTGCCGCTGGCGGCCTGGCTGATCGAGCACCACGGCTGGCGCGTCGCGCTGCTGCCGGTGACGGCCGCCGCGGTCGTGGTGGCCCTGCTGGCATGGCTGTTCGTGGCCTCCAGCCCCGATGCCGTGGGCCAGCGCCCCTACGGCGCCGCGCCGGACTGGGCGCCGCCGGCGAGCGCGGCCCGCGCCGACTGGGGCCTGCCCTTCCGCACTCTGGCCGAGGCCGCGCGCGTGCCCACCTTCTGGGTGCTGGCCGCCACCTTCTTCGTCTGCGGCCTGAGCACCAACGGACTGGTGCAGACCCATTTCATCTCCCTGTGCGGCGACCACGGGCTGGGGCCGGTGCCGGCCGCCTCGGTGCTGTCGATGATGGGCGCCTGCGACCTGGTGGGCACGACCCTGTCGGGCTACCTGTCGGATCGTTTCGACAACCGCAAGCTGCTGTTCTGCTACTACGGTCTGCGCGGCCTGTCGCTGCTTTGGCTGCCCTACCTGCAGTTCACGCTTTCCGGCCTGGGCCTGTTCGCGGTGTTCTACGGCCTGGACTGGATCGCCACCGTGCCGCCGACCGTGAAACTCGCCGGCGCCCGCTTCGGCGCCGAGCGCGCGGGACTGATCTTCGGCTGGGTGTTCGCCGCGCACCAGCTGGGCGCGGCCACCGCCGCCTACGGCGCCGGGCTCATGCGTTCGCTGCTCGACACCTACTCGCCGTCGCTGTTCATCGCCGGCGTCGCCTGCCTGGGCGCCGCGCTGGCCATCCTGCTGGTGCGCGCGAAGCCGCCGCTGGCGCCGGCGGCCGCGCCGGCCTATAGCGAACGCTGAATCGCCTGCTCCAGCAGCGACAGGCCGAGATCGACCTCCTGCTCGCTCACCGTCAGCGGCGGGGCGATGCGGAACACCGCGCCCATGCCGGGCAGCTGCACGATGTTCATGCTCAGGCCCAGTTGCATGCATTGCCCGGTGATGCGCGCGCCCAGCCCCTCGTCGGGCTCCTTGGTGTGGCGATCCTTGACGATCTCCATGCCCAGCAGCAGGCCGCGGCCGCGCACGTCGCCGATGCACTCGAAGCGCCCCATCAGCTCCATCAGCCCGGTGCGCAGACGCTCGCCCAGCACCCGCGCGCGGTCGGCCAGCGCATCGCGTCGCACCACCTCCAGCACCCGCAGCCCCACCGCCGCCGGCAACGGGTCGGAGACGTGGGTGGTGTAGAACAGGTAGCCGCGCTCGTGGGCGCGCTCCTCGATCGCCGCGGTGGTCACCATGGCCGCCAGCGGCAGCCCGGCACCCAGGGTCTTGGACAGGGTCAGGATGTCCGGCACCACGCCGTCGCGCTCGCAGGCGAACCAGTCGCCGGTGCGCCCGACGCCGGTCTGCGCCTCGTCCAGGATCAGCAGCATGCCGCGCTGCTCGCACTTGCGCTTGAGCGCGGCCAGGTAGCCCGGCGGCAGGTCGATGATGCCCCCGGAGCTGAGAATGGGCTCGGCGATGAAGGCGGCCAGATGGCCGCTGGACTGGCGGTCCACCAGGTCGAAGGCATCGTCCAGCTCGGCCGCCCAGTCGTACACGCCGTTGCGCTCGAAGCGCGGGCGGTAGGCGAAGGGCGCGGGAATGGCGAAGGAACCCACCGCGGCGGGGCCGACGCCGCGGCGCCCGGCGCTGTAGGTGGCGGAGGCGGCGGCGCCGGTCATGCCGTGCCAGGACTGCGCGAAACCCACCACCTCCCAGCCGCCGGTGACCAGCTTGGCCATGCGGATCGCCGCCTCGTTCGACTCCGCCCCGGTGCTCAGCAGCAGCGCCCGCTGCAGATCCCCGGGGGCGATCTCGGCCAGCCGCCTGGCCAGGTCCACCACCGGGCGCGACAGCATGCCGCTGAACAGGTGGTCCAGGCGGCCGATGGACTCGCGCACCACCTCGACGATCTCCGGGTGGCAGTGGCCCAGCACCGCGCTCATCTGGCCGGAGGTGAAATCCAGGATCGCGCGCCCGTCGGCGTCGAACACGAAACTGCCCTCGGCGCGCTCGATGATCAGCGGCGCGAACTGCCCGCCGTAGCGCACCAGGTGCTCGCGCGCGTCGCGCCAGAAGCGGGAATCGTCGTTGCGGGACACGGGCCATCTCCGGGTGCGTGGGCGATGCGCCCAGTCTAGGCGGGGGCGAGAGTTTCTAGAATCGAATAGTTCTTATCCGAGCCAGAAAGGATGCTGATATCGTGGCGCGCACCCTGGACATCGACCTGCTGCGCTCCTTCGTGGTCATCGCCGAGACGCGCACCCTCAGCCACGCGGCCGAGCGCGTCGGGCGTACCCAGTCGGCGCTGAGCCAGCAGATCAAGCGCCTGGAGCAGACCGCGGGCCAGGCACTGTTCCAGCGCACGGGCCGCGGCGTGGTGCTCACCGAGGCGGGCGAGCGCCTGCTGCACCACGCCCACCGCATGCTGCGCCTGCACGACGAGGCCCTGGCCGAGGTCTCCGGCAGGGGGCTGTCGGGCAGCATCCGCTTCGGTTGCCCCGACGACTACGCGCAGGCCTTCCTGCCAGCGCTGCTGCGCGGCTTCGCGGCGCGGCACCCGCAGGTGCGGGTGGAACTGCACTGCGCCCCCACGCCACGCCTGTGCGAGCAGTTGCGGCGCCATGCGCTGGACCTGGCCCTGACCTCGCTGCCGGACACGGCTGCGCCGCGTGCGGTGATCCGTCGCGAGCCCCTGGTGTGGGTCGGCGGCCCCGGCATGGACGCCCGCGCGCATGACCCGCTGCCGCTGGCGCTGTCCGACCCGGACACGCTGGATCACGTCGCGGCCCTCGAGGCGCTGCGGCGCGCCGGGCGCGCCTGGCGCATCGCCTGCGCCAGCAGCTCTCTGTCGGGATTGACCGCGCTGGTGCGCTCGGGCCAGGCCTTCGCCGTGCTCACGCGCAGCGCAGTGCCGGACGACCTGCAGGTGCTGCGCCAGGATTCCGGACTGCCCGCGCTGCCCGAGGTGTGCCTGGCCATCCAGGCCGACGACACGCGCGCCGGAGCGCTGGCCGAGGCCTTCTCGGCCCACATCCGCGCCATGCTGCCGCTGCTTTGAGCCGGCCCTGCAGCCCGGACACGCCCGGGCTAGGATTTGTCCATGGACCATCCGCAAGCGCCGCTCGCATGACATCCGCGGACGACACGCGCGAGCGCGGCCTCGGCGCGGTGGCGTTGCTGGTGGCCGGCACCTTTTTCATGGAGAACCTGGACGCCACGGTCATCACTCCGGCGATCCCGCAGATGGCGGCCAGTTTCGCGGTGCCGCCGGTGGCGCTCAACACCGGGGTGAGCGCGTACATGCTGACCCTGGGGGTGTTCATTCCGGCCAGCGGCTGGATCGCCGATCGCTTCGGCGCGCGCAAGGTGTTCGCGTCGGCCATCGCGCTGTTCACCATCGCCTCGTGGCTGTGCGGCCATGCCGACGGGCTGGCGGAATTCGTCGCCATGCGCGTGCTGCAGGGCATCGGCGGGGCCTTGATGGTGCCGGTGGGCCGCCTGGTGGTGCTGCGCGTGACCCCCAAGCAGCGCCTGGTGCAGGCCATCGCCACCCTCACCTGGCCGGCGCTGGTGGCACCGGTGCTGGGGCCGCCGCTCGGCGGGCTGCTCGCGCAGCAGGCGAACTGGCGCTGGATCTTCTACCTCAACCTTCCGCTGGGCCTGCTCGCGCTGCCGCTGGCGCTGCTGCTGGTGCCCCATGCGCGCGAGCCTCGCGTGGATCCCTTCGACTGGCCCGGCTTCGGGTTGTGCGCGGGCGCGCTGCTCGCGCTGCTGAGCGTGGCCGACATGGTGTCCGGCCCGCGCGCGCCCTGGGCCGGCGTGGCCGGCGCCGCGGCCTGCGGGCTGGTGCTGCTGGCCCTGGCCGTGCGCCACCTCGGGCGCAGCCCGCACCCGGTGCTGTCGCTGTCGGCCTTGAAGGTTCCGAGTTTCGCGGTGACCGTCCGGGGCGGCTCGCTGTTCCGCATGGGGGTCAGCGCGGTGCCCTTCCTGCTGCCGCTGATGTTCGAGCTGGGCTTCGGCTACGGCCCGCTGCGCGCAGGCTCCATGCTGATGGCCGTGTTCGCCGGCAACCTGCTGATGAAACTGGGTACCACCCAGGTATTGCGGCGCTTCGGGTTCCGCCGCGTGCTCGTGGTCAACGGCCTGCTCAATGCCTGCGCCATCGCCGCCTGCGCGCTGCTCACGCCGTCCATGCCCCCGGCGCTGATCGCCATGGTCCTGTTCGTCGGCGGCATGACGCGCTCGATGCAGTTCACCGCCTTCAACACCCTGGCCTTCGCCGACATCGAACAGCGTGCGATGGCCGCGGCCAACACCCTGTTCTCCACCGTGTTCCAACTGGCCATGGGCCTGGGCGTGGCCCTGGGCGCGGTGGCCTGGCACGCGGGCACGCTGCTGGCCCCCCAGGCGTCGCCGGTCCTCGCATTCCGCGGGGCATTCCTGCTGGTGGCGGCGGTGTCGCTGCTGGGCGTGCGCGACAGCTTCTCGCTGCATCCCCAGGCCGGGCACCAGGTGGCGCGCGGCGCCTGAAGGCGCCACGCCGCCGGATCCTCGCGCCCCCGGGACACTACGATCGAGGCCTTCGATGCAGGAGAAACGGACGATGGACCCATTCGAGATCGTGCGGTGCAGCCATGAGCGGCACGCGGGAGCGATCCTGGACATTTTCAACGAGGCGATCGCGCATTCGACCGCGCTGTACGACTACAAGCCGCGCGAACCCCAGAGCATGGTCGGCTGGTTCGAGGCCAAGCAGCGAGGCGGCTTCCCGGTGATCGGCGTGGAGGACGCGGCCGGCACGCTGCTGGCCTTCGGCAGCTACGGAACCTTCCGCGCCTGGCCGGCCTACAAGTACACGGTGGAGCACTCGGTATACGTGCACAAGGACCACCGCGGCCGCGGACTCGGCCGCCTGGTGATGCAGCGCCTGATCGAAGCCGCGCGCGAACAGGGACTGCACGCGATGATCGGCGGCATCGACGCCGCCAACGCCGGCAGCATCGCCCTGCACGCCGGCCTGGGCTTCCGCCACGTGGGCACCCTGCCGCAGGTGGGCTTCAAGTTCGGCCGCTGGCTGGACCTGGCCTTCTACCAGTTGCTGCTGGACACGCCGGCGAGTCCGGTGGACGGCTGACTGCGCCGTCCGCCGCAGGCGCCAGCGTCCCCCAAGCCATGTGCAGCCACCCGACCGGCGAGCCCGCCCCGCGCCGCTTCCGGCTGGAGCTGCCCTGGCGGCCGCCCTACGACTGGCCGGGCATGCTCGGCTTCCTGGCGCTGCGCGCGATCCCCGGCGTCGAGACCGTGCACGGCGATGCCTACGCGCGCAGCATCCGGCTGGACGACTGCCGCGGCTGGATGCTGGTGCGCCCGGCGCCGCGCAAACAGGCGCTGCGCGCCGAGCTGCATCTGCTCGAGGGCGCGCCCACGCCGCGGCTGCTCGCCCGTCTGCGCCACCTGTTCGACCTCGACACCGATCCGCTGCCGATTCGCGCCCACCTGGAGCGCGATGCCCTGCTGGCACCGCTGCTGGCGGCGCGCCCCGGACTGCGGGTTCCCGGCGCCTGGGAGGGATTCGAACTCGGCATGCGCGCCGTGCTCGGCCAGCAGGTCACGCTGGGCGCGGCGCGCAACCTGGCCGCGCGCCTGGTGGCGCTGCACGGCGAGGCCCTGCCCGCCACCTGCGAGCAAGCCTTCGCGGGCATCGATCGCCTGTTCCCGCGCGCCGCGCCGGTGGCCGAGGCGCGGGACCTGGGCCTGGCGCTGCGCATGCCGAGGGCGCGCGCCGCCACGCTGTGCGGCATCGCGCGCGCGGCGGCGGCCGACCCCGGGCTGCTCGGCGACGACGCCGATGGGAGTCTCGACTCAGCCCCGGACGGGCTGGATGGCGCACTGGCCGGGCTGCGCGCGCTGCCTGGCGTCGGCGACTGGACGGCCCAATACATCGCGATGCGCGCGCTGCGTCAGCCCGACGCCTTTCCGGCCGGGGACGTCGGCCTGGCGCGAGCCGTCGCCCGGGGCGGCCCGCGCCCCGCCGCGCGCGCGCTGCTGGAGCGCGCCGCCGCGTGGCGCCCCTGGCGCGCCTACGCGGCGCTGCATCTGTGGACGTCCGAGACCCATTCCCAAGACGCACGGATTCCGCCTTCGACCCGGAGCCAGGCCGAGGCTCGCGGCGATCCGCGGGCATGACCCCTTGAGATTCTGCTGGATACTGCAGGTTCCAGCGCGAAATCCGCTCGGAATCCGGGTTCACAACCATTCGTAATAACCCCACGCGCCATTTTTGATTTTTGCTGCCCGTCAAGACCCGGCATCGGAATCCGGCCTATGGTTCAGCCAGAGAATCGCGCGGGTGGCAGCGATGCGCAGTCGGCCCCGGCCGGCGCCCGCGCGGATCGCCTCTTTCCTCGGTGCGCCTCAGGGAGCATGCAATGATCAACCCCACCGTCGTGGAACTCTCGCGCTGGCAGTTCGCCGCCACAGCGCTGTACCACTTCCTGTTCGTCCCCCTCACGCTGGGCATGACCTTCATGCTGGCGGCGATGGAAACCGTCTACGTGACCACCGGGCGCGAGATCTACCGGCGCATGGTGGAGTTCTGGGGCAAGCTGTTCCTGATCAACTTCGCGCTGGGCGTGGCCACCGGGCTGACCATGGAGTTCGAGTTCGGCACCAACTGGTCCTTCTACTCGGGTTTCGTCGGCGACATCTTCGGCGCCCCGCTGGCCATCGAGGGGCTGATGGCCTTTTTCATGGAGTCCACGTTCATCGGACTCATGGTGTTCGGCTGGAAACGCCTGAGCAAGATGCAGCATCTGCTGGTCACCTACCTGGTGGCGCTGGGCTCGAACCTGTCGGCGCTGTGGATCCTGGTGGCCAACGGCTTCATGCAGGACCCGCAGGGCGCGCATTTCAACCCGGTGACCATGCGCATGGAGCTCACCAGCCTGCCGGCGCTGATCTTCAGCCCCGACGCGCAGGCCAAGTTCGTGCACACCAGCATCGCCGGCTACGTCACCGCGTCGATCTTCGTCTGCGGCATCAGCGCCTGGTACCTGTACCGCGGGCGCCACGTCGAACTGGCGCGCCGCTCCTTCCGCATGGCCGCGCTGTTCGGGGTGCTGGCCACCGCCGGCGTGATCACCCTCGGCGACGCGCTGGGCTTCGTGGGCGCGCACGCGCAGCCCTCCAAGCTGGCGGCCATGGAAGCCATGTGGAAGACCGAGCCGGCGCCGGCTCCGTTCAACGTGGTGGCCTGGCCCGACCAGAAGCGCCGCGACAACGACTTCGCGCTGCAGGTCCCCTACGTGCTCACGCCGCTGCTGACCCACACGCTGAACCAGACGGTTCCGGGCATCGACGACATCGTGCGGGACAACCGCGAGCGCATCGTCAGCGGTGTGCAGGCGGTGCAGGCGCTCAAGCAGCTCAGCGCGAAGCCGGACGACGCGCCGGCGATGGCGCAGTTCAAGGCCCACGAGTCCGACCTGGGCTACGGCTTCCTCGCCGAACGCTACGCGCCGGACGACGACCTGGCCCGGCTGAGCCCGTCCGACCTCGACAAGGCCGCATGGGACAGCATTCCCAACGTGTTCGCCGAGTTCTGGAGCTTCCGCCTGATGGTGGGCATGGGCCTGCTGATGCTGGCCTTCTTCGTGCTCTCCACGCTGTTCACGCTGCGCCGCGACCTGCAGCGCCATCGCTGGTTCCTGCGCCTGGCGCCGTGGATGATCCCGGTGCCCTTCCTGGCCTGCGAGTTCGGCTGGCTCACCGCCGAGCTCGGACGCCAGCCGTGGACGGTGTACGGGCTGCTGCCCACCTGGATGAGCGCCTCCACCCACAGCGTGGGCTACATGGTCTTCTCGCTGATCGGCTTCGTCACGCTGTATTCGGTGTTCATCGCCATCGAGATGTACCTGATGGTGCGATTCATCCGCCAGGGCCCGCACGAGCATGACGCCGGGCCGGCCGACTCGCAACGACCCGCCTGGGGCGGCGGTTACGCCACCGCCGGCGCCATGATGCGCAAGGGAGATTGAGCCATGGACCTGTATCTCGCACTCAAGGTGTTGTGGTGGCTGCTGCTGGGCGTGCTGCTCATGGGCCTGGCCATCATGGTGGGCATGGACATGGGCGTGGGTACCCTGCTGCGCTTCGTCGGGCGCAGCGATACCGAACGCCGCGTCTGTCTCAACGCCATCGGACCCCACTGGGACGGCAACCAGGTGTGGTTCATCCTGGGCGGCGGCGCCATCTTCGCCGCCTTCCCCCTGATCTACGCCACGGCCTTCTCCGGGCTGTACATCGTGATGCTGCTGCTGCTGTGGACCATGATCGTGCGTCCGCTCGGGTTCGAGTACCGCAGCAAGATCGCCTCGCCTGCATGGCGCAACGCCTGGGACTGGGCGCTGCTGGTCAGCGGCGCGGTGCCCATGATCGTCTACGGCGCCGGCATGGGCAACATGCTGCTGGGCGTGCCCTTTCACTTCAGCTGGGACATGCGCTCGTACTACACGGGCAGCTTCCTGGCGCTGCTGAACCCCTTCGCCGTGCTGTGCGGCCTGCTGTCGCTGACGCTGTCGGTGCACATGGGCGCCGCGATGCTGATGGGTCGTGCCGGCGGCGCGGTGGCGCGGCGCGCGCGCGCCGCCTCCTCGGGCGCGCTGGTGCTGGCGCTGCTGCTGTTCACGGCCGGGGGCGTGTGGGTCTCGATGATGCACGGCTACGTGCTCGATGCCGGCCCCGCGCCGGCCGCCGCCCAGAACCCGCTGCAGCAGACGGTGAGCCTGCACGCCGGCGCCTGGCTGGGCAATTTCCGCGCGCATGCGCAGTTGTGGCTGGTGCCCCTGCTGGGCTACGCGGGCATGCTGCTGGCGCTGGCCTCGGTGCGCGCGCGCAGGCCCACGCTGGCCTGGTGGAGCGGCGCGCTGGCCTGGATCGGCGTGATCGGCACCGCCGGCGTGGCGCTGTTCCCCTTCATGATGCCCTCCAGCCTCGACCCCTCGCAGAGCCTGACGGTGTGGAACTCGGTGTCCAGCCTGACCACGCTGCTTTGGATGACCGGCTTCACGCTGGTGTTCGTGCCCCTGATCCTCTGGTACACGAGCTGGGCCTTCTGGGTCATGCGCGGTGAGGTGGACGCGCAGGCGCTCGAGTCGGACGACCACGCGTATTGAACAGTTCGACGGAGACCGCCATGAAGACCTTTTTCCTGTTCGTGCTGTACCTGCTCATCGCACTGGTCACCATCGTGCTCGGCGTGATCCTCGGCGACTACGCGTCGTGGTATTTCGCGTGGATCGTCGGCACCGTGATGATCGTGCTGGTGTCCGCCGCCGGCGGCGCCTGGCTGGACACGCAGGACGAAGACGAAGCCCTGCCGCGCTAACCTGCGCCCCGAGACGCAGCGAGCAACGCGAGCGTCGGAACTGCGCCCGCAGCCGGCGCCGGGCCGCTCCCAAGGCGGCTGCGCCCCCTCGGGGGGCAGCGAGCGTCAGCGAGCGTGGGGGCTGTCCACGCAGCCGGCGCCGGGCCGCTCCCAAGGCGGCTGCGACCCCCTCGGGGGGCAGCGAGCAAAGCGAGCGTGGGGGCAGTCACTCACCCCGCGTCGCGCGCGGCCTCGTGCCAGCGCGCGACCGGGCCCCGCCACGCGATGCGTCCGTGCTCCAGCACGGCCACCTCGTCGACCAGCGCGGACAGCGCGCCCAGGCGGTGCGAGATCAGCAGCACCGAACGGCCGCGCATGGCTTCCGACAAGGCTTCGTACAACTCCCGCTCGGTGTGGGCGTCCAGCGCATCGGCGGGCTCGTCCAGCAGCAGCACCGGGGCGTCCTTGAGCAGGGCGCGCGCGATGCCCAGGCGCCGGGCCTGGCCGCCGGACAGGCGCGTGCCGCCCTCGCCCAGCGGGCTCAGGTAGCCCTCGGGCAGGGATTCGATGAACTCGTGCAGGCGCGCCGCGCGGCACGCACCGTGCACCTGTTCGGGCGTGGCCAGTGGATTCGCCAGCAACAGGTTGTCCAGCACCGTGCCGTGGAACAGGTAGTCGTCCTGCCCGACCACCGCGAAACGTGCCCGCGCGTCGTCACCGGGCAGTTCACGCAGGTCGCGCCCGCCGATGCGCACGCTGCCCTGCTGGTACTCGCGCAGCCGGGTCAACACCTGCAGCAGGCTGCTCTTGCCGGCGCCGCTGGCGCCGACCAGCGCCAGGCGCGCGCCCGCGGGCAGGTCGAGATCGAGCCCGTCGAGCACCCACGGCGCCCGTGGTGCGTATCGCATGCGCAGGCCACGGACCTCCAGTGCCGCACCGCCACCGCTACCGCCGTGCGCATCGCCACCCGCAACGACGCTCGCGGCGGCCTCCGTGCTCGCACCCGCTCCCGCATCGGCTCCGTTGTCAGCCGCGGTACCCGCCGCGGACCCGCACAGGGGATCGGCCACGCCCGGCGGCGTGTCGGCCAGTTCGAACACGCGGCGCGCCGCGGCCAGCATCTCGCCCAGCATCTGGAAGGCCAGCGGCAGCGGCGCCACCGCCTCGAAGGCGCCCAGCGCGAACAGCGCCAGCATCGGCAGCCGCGCCGGCGGCAGTTGCCCGGCCGCGACCGCCGGCAGCAGCAGGATCAGCGCCGACCATACGGCCAGGTTGGCGCACAGACCGACGGCGGCCGCGGACAGGCCCGCCAGATCGCTGAGCCGGCGCTGCTGCTGCAGCAGTTCGGCGCTGGCCTGGTCCACGCGCCCCAGCGCCTGGCCCTCGGCACCGTAGACCCGCAAATCCAGGGCCCCGGCCAGCGCGTCGGCCACCTCGATGCGCAGCAGATTGCGCTGCAGCAGCGCGCCTGCCGCCGCCTCGCGGCCGCGGTGCCAGGCCCACCAGGGCACGGCCACCCCGGCCAGCGCCAGCCAGGCGCCGACCAGCAGCGCCAGCGCGGGACTGAACAGCGCCACCGCGGCCAGCATGCCCAGGCTGGACACCGCGGCCACGCCCGCGGGCAGCAGCAGGCGCAGGTACACCTGGTTCAGGGTGTCGATGTCGGCCTGCATGCGCGACAGCAGGTCGGCGCTGCGCATCAGGTCCAGGCGCGCCGGCGCCAGCGGCTCGATGGCCAGGTACAGCCACACCCGCAGCCGCGCCAGGATGCGGAACGTGGCCTCGTGCGTGACCAGGCGCTCGACATAGCGCCCGCCGGTGCGCGCGATGGCCAGGCCGCGGATCAGCGCCGCCGGCGTGAAATAGTCGAACGCCGCGCCGGACACGCCCGCCAGCGCCATGGCCGCTATGAACCAGCCGGACACCGTCAGCAGGCCCACGTTGGCCAGCAGCGCCAGCAGGGCCACGGCGGCGCCGGCGAGCATCCAGCCGCGCTGCGGCGCCATCAGGCGCAGCAGGCGGACGAGATCGCGGCGCGCGCTGCCCGGCGGGGGCGCGCTCGCTCGCGGCGTGGCGTCGGTCCGGTGCATGGGCCTACCCTCCTTCCTGGCTGCGCAACAGGCGCGCGAAGGCCCCGCCGGCCGCCGCAAGCTGCTGCGGCGTACCCTGCTCGACCACGCGCCCGGACGCCAGCACCACCACGCGGTCGGCCAGTTCCAGGGTGCGCAATCTGTGGGTCACCATCAGCACCGTGCGCCCGCGCACCGCGCCGCGCAGCGCGTCGAGCACCTGCTGCTGGGAATCGGCGTCCAGGCTGGCGGTGGGCTCGTCCAGCAGCAGCAGCGGCGCGTCGCGGAGCAACGCCCGGGCCAGCGCCAGGCGTTGCACCTGGCCGCCGGACAGGCCCGCGCCACGCTCGCCCAGCAGGGTCTCGAAGCCCTGCGGCAAGGCGTCGATGAAATCCTCGGCGCCGGCCGCGCGCGCCGCCGCGCGCAGCATCTCCATGTCGGCGTCCGGCCGCGCCAGGCGCAGGTTGTCGGCGATGCTGGCGGCGAACACATGGGCGCGCTGCGGCACCAGCGCGAGCCCGTGGAGCCAGGCGTCGCGCTCGAAGGAATCCAGCGGCGCGCCGTCGACCTCGATGCGCCCGCGCTGCGCCTGCGCCAGACCGAGCAGCAGCGCCAGCAAGGTGGATTTGCCGGCGCCGCTCTCGCCCACCACCGCGGTCACGCGCCCGGCCGGCGCCTCGAAACTGCAGCCTCGCAGCGCCTCGCGCCCGGGCTCGTAGGCGAAGTGCAGGTCGTCGAAACGCAGCGCGGGGGCGGCGGCGGGCGGCCGTGCCGCGCCGTCGCCCGTCACCGACGGCTGCAGTTCGAACACCGGCTGCATGCGCTGCGCGGCGCCGATGGCGTCCATGCGCAGGTGATACACGCCGCCCAGCGCGCGCAAGGGCGCGTAGTACTCGGGGGCCAGCAGCAGCACGAAAAAGCCCTGCAGGAAATGCATCTGGCCCCACATGAGCCGAAAGCCGATGAGCACCGCCACCATGGCGATGCTCACCGTGGACAGGAATTCCAGCACTACCGAGGACAGGAAGGCCACGCGCAGCACCCGCATGGTGGCCGCGCGGTACTCCTCGGACACCTGCTCCACCACCGCGGCCTCGCGCCGGCTGGCACCGAGCAGGCGCAGCGTGGTCAGGCCCTGCAGGGTATCGAGGAAACGTGCCGAAAGCCGCGCCAGGCGCAGCCATTGCTGCTGGTTCATGTCCTCCGCGCCACGCCCGATCAGCCACATGAACAGGGGAATCAGCGGCGCCGTGAACAGCAGGATCAGCCCGCTGATCCAGTCCACCGGGAACACCGCCAGCAGGATCGCCACCGGCACCAGCGCCGTCACCCGCGCGGTGGGCAGGTAGCGCGCGAAATAGGCCTCCAGCGCCTCGATGCCGTTGACCAGGCTGTTGACCAGGTCGCCGCGCTGCCGGCCCCGCAGCCACAGCGGGCCCAGGCGCTGGACCTGCGCGAGCAGTTCGCCACGCAATTGCTGGCGCAGCGCAGCGCCGGCGCGAAAGGCCGCCCGCTCGGAGCCGCGCACCAGCGCGAAGCGCAGCAGGTACACCGCGACCAGCGCCGGCAGCCACGGCCAGGCCCGGCGCAGCCCGGCATGGTGCAGCACCGCCGGTGCGACGAGCTGCGCGAGCATCCACGCCTGCGCCACCACCAGCGCGCCCGACACCGTGCCCAGCGCAACCGCCTGGCGCAAGGCGCCGCGAATGCGCGGCACGAAGCCGTTCAGCCAGGCCAGCGCGCGCGGGTCGCGCGACGGCGGCATGGCGGACGGCTCGGAGGAATCGGGGATAGGGCGGGCGGGAGACGGCATCGCGACGGCAGGGCCTGCGCAAGCTTACGCGAGCTCGCGCGCGCGCGCGTTGACGATACGCATACCCCCGCCGTGCCGCCCGCGTCGGGAAACGGCCTCGACGCGGGTCGCCGGCCCCTCGGCGTGGCGGAAATGCCGTCATCGCCCGGCGACTTGGTCATAAGTTTTGCGTGAAACCGCGCCTGCGGGTACGCTGGAACCAACCGGTCGGCGCTGGAACGCACCAGGCCACGGGAGCCCTTGCGGGGCCCCGGGCCCGGCGTCGGCACGGGGCGGTCCCGTCGCCACCTGCAGCGCGAGCTTCGCCGAGTACGCCCATGCGCCGAATCCCCAGGTTCCTGCTGCAGTTGGCCCTCGCACCGACCCTGGCCGGTGGCGTAGCGGCTCATGCGCAGCCGGCGCCGCGGCAAATCCGCGTGGTCACCGACGACAACTACCCGCCCTTCGTGTTCCGCGGCACCGACGGCAGGCTGCGCGGCTACGAGGTCGACGTCTGGAAGCTCTGGCAGCGCAAGACGGGCATCGCCGTGCGGTTCACCGCCGAGCATTGGGCCGACGCGCAGCGCGACCTGCTCACAGGGCGTGCCGACGTGATCGACATGATCTTCCGCACGCCGCAGCGCGAGCCCTACTACGACTTCTCCGCGCCCTACGCCACCCTGCCGGTCAGCATCTACGTGGAGCGTGGCATCCACGGCATCGATTCGCCGCGGGCGCTGCGCGGCTTCGAGGTCGGCGTCGAGCGGGGTGACGCCTGCGTGTCGCATCTGCGGGGCCTGGGCGTGGACTCGCTGCGTCTGTTCCCGGACTACGCATCGCTGCTGGGCGCGGCCCGCGCCGGGGAAGTGAAGATGTTCTGCATGGACGACGATCCGGCGGACTACTACCTGTACCTCTACCGCAGCCAGCTGGGCTTCAGCCGGGCCTTCACGCTCTACACCGACCAGTTCCGCTGGGCCGTGCGCAAGGGCAATGCGGCGATGCTGCGCACGGTCGCCGACGGCATGGCAAGGATCACTCCGGAGCAACGCGCGGCGCTGGCAGGACGATGGCTGCGCAAGCCGCTGGATTTCACCAGCTACGCGCCCTGGGCCTACGCCGGACTCGCCGCGCTGCTGGCGCTGGGCGCGCTGATCGCGCTGTGGGTGCGCGGGCTGCGCGCGGCGGTGCGCGCGAAGACCGCCGAGATCCGTCGCCAGTTGCAACTGCTCGACCTGGAACGCGCGCGCCTGCACAACCTGCTCGAGGCCACCCCGGACGGCATGTGGATGAAGGACCTGGACGGCGTGTATCTGCACTGCAACGAACAGGCGCTGCGCTACATCGGCAAGACGCGGGAGGAGGTGCTGGGCCGGCGCGACGCCGACTTCCGCCCCGCCGAGACTGCCGCGCGCAGCGTGACCGGCGACCGCGAGGCGCTGCGCTCGGGAGGTGAAGTCCGCAGCGAGACCCTGCTTCCCAACCCGGACGGCGGGGACTACGCGCTGGAGGTGATCAAGCTTCCCGTGGCGGCGCCCGGCGGCGGCTACCTGGGGGTGCTCGGCGTGGCCCGCGACATCTCCGGGCGCCGGCGCATGGAGAGCACCATCCGGCTGTGGGCGGAGGCCTTCCGCAACGCCGGTTTCGGGCTGTCCATCTCGGACGCCCGCAGCAACCGCTACCTGGACGTCAACCCCACCTTCGCGCAGCAGCGCGGCTACACCCGCGAGGAGCTGATCGGCCAGCCGGTCACCAGCGTCATTCCGGCGGACATCCTGCCGCGCTACCTGGCCAACCGCGCCCGCGGCGACGAGCAGGCGCACACGGTGTACGAATCGGTGGCGCTGCGCAAGGACGGTTCGCGCCTGCCGGTGCTGCTCGACGTCACCGTGGTGTTCGACGACGACGGCCGCGCGGAGCGGCGCATCGTGTACTCGCTGGACATCAGCGAGCGCCTGCGCACCGAGAACGAACGCCGACTGTGGGCGCACACCTTCGAGCACGCCGGCTTCGGCGTCGCGGTGTCCGACGTCCACAGCAACCTGATCGTGGCGGCCAACCGTGCCTACGCCCGTCAGCGCGGCTATTCCGTGGACGAACTCATCGGCATGAAGCTGGAGCAGCTGTACCCTGCCGATCGGCTCGCGCAGGCGCACGAGATGCTGGAACTGGCGGCGCGGCAGGGCCATTGCGTGTTCGAGTCCGAGCACCTCACGCGCGCCGGCCAGCGCTTCCCGGTGAGCCTGGACATGACGCTGGTGCACGACGACGAGGGGCGCGTGCGCTACCGCGTCGTGTACTCGCAGGACATCAGCAGCCGCCGCCAGGCCGAGCGCGAGCTGCGCATCGCCGCGGCCGCCTTCGAGTCCCAGGAGGGTATCGTGGTCACCGACGCGCAGGGCAGCATCCAGCGCGTCAACTCGGCCTTCTCGCGCATCACGGGCTGGAGCGCCTCCGAAGCCATCGGCCGCCACCCGGCGATGCTGCGTTCCGAGCATCGCCGGGCCGGCCCGGGCACTGGCGTGTTGCGCGGTCTGGTGCGCAACGGCTACTGGAGCGGCGAGATGTGGAGCCGGCGCAAGGACGACGAGGCATTCCTGGCGCGGGTTGCGATCTCCGCCGTGCGCGACGACGCCGGCACCGTGCTGCACTACGTGGGCACGCTGACCGACATCACCGAGGAACGCGAGGCCAAGCGCAGGGCCGAACGCCTGGCGCGCCACGACGCGCTGACCGACCTGCCCAACCGCCAGTACCTGCGCGAGCTGGTGCAGGCGGCGCTGGCCCAGGCGCGCAAGAGCGGCGAGCTGGGCGCGCTGATGATGCTCGACGTGGATCACTTCGGGCTGCTCAACGCCGCCCACGGGCACCACCAGGGCGACCTGGTGCTGGTGGAACTGGCCCGGCGCCTGCGCCTGGCCCTGCGTCCCGGCGATGCGCTGGGCCGCTTCACCGGGGACAAGTTCGTCGTTCTGATGGAAGGCGTCGGCGGCGAGTGGATGCACGCCACCCACCGCGCCGGCGCCGCCGCGGCGCAATTGCGCGAATCCGCCGCGGCCCCCTTCGAGTGGCCGGACAAGCGCATTCCGGGGGTGGGGCTGAGCATCGGCCTGACCTTGTTCGGCCCCGACACCGGCGCCCGGCTCGACAGCGACTCGCTGCTCGCCCAGGCCGAGGCGGCGATGTACCTGGCGCAGGAGGCCGGGCGCAACATCACCCGCGTGTTCGAGCCCTCGATGCAGGCCGAACTCGACGCGCGCAGCCGGCTGGTGGAGGACCTGCGGGCCGCCATCCCGCAGGGGCAGCTGCTGCTGCACCTGCAACCCCAGCTCGACGGTGACGGGGAGGTGCGCGCGGCGGAGGCCCTGGTGCGCTGGCAGCACCCCACGCGCGGCCTGCTGCAGCCCGGCAGCTTCATCGGCGTGGCGGAGCAGACGGGCCTGATCGACGCGCTGGGCCGCGAGGTGCTGCGCATGGCCTGCGCGCAGATCTCGGCGTGGTCCCGCGACGCCGCCACCCGCGAGATCTCGCTGTCGGTGAACGTCAGTCCGCTGCAGTTCCGGCGCGAGGACTTCGTCGCCGAGGTGCTCGACGCGGTGGCCGCGGCCGGCATCGATGCGCGGCGCCTCAAGCTGGAACTGACGGAGAGCACCCTGATGGACGATCTGGACGACGCCGTGCACAAGCTCGGCCTGCTGAGAAGCCACGGCCTGCGCATCGCGCTGGACGACTTCGGCACGGGCAGCTCCTCGCTGTCGTACCTCACCCGCCTGCCGCTGGACCAGCTGAAGATCGACAAGGCCTTCGTGCAGAACCTTCCCGACAGTCGCAGCGACGCGCTGGTGGCGCAGACCATCATCGCGATGGCCAAGGGCCTGGGCCTGGAGATCGTGGCCGAGGGCGTCGAGACCGCCGCGCAGCTGGGATTCCTGCGCGGCCACGGCTGCGACCTGTACCAGGGGTACCTGCTCGGGCGCCCGGTGCCGATCGAGGAGTTCATGCGCTCGTCGGCGCTGCAGGCCGACTGACGGGCCGATCCCGCCTCAGCGCGCCAGCGGCAGGCGCACCTCGGCCTTGACCTCCTTGAGCACGATGCTCGAGCGCACGTGCGTGACTCCGGGCAGCCGGAACAGCACCTGGTGCTGGAACCGCTCGTAGCTCTCGATGTCGGGCAGCGCGATGGTCAGCAGGTAATCGGCCTGGCCCGTGGTCGACAGGCAGCGAACGATCTGCGGCTGCGCCAGCACCTCGCGCTCGAAGTCCTCCACGATGCTCTCGCTGTGCCGGCTCAGGTTGATCTCGGCCACCACCAGCAGGTGCAGGCCGACCTTGGCGCGGTCCACCAACGCCGTGTAGCCGCGCACCACGCCGCTGGCCTCCAGCTCCTTCACGCGGCGCCAGCAAGGCGTGCTCGACAGGCCGACCTTGTCCGCCAGCTGCTGCACGGTCTGGCGCGAATCCCGTTGCAGCTCCTCGAGAATGCGCAGACTGTAGGCATCGAGAACCATTTGCTCGCCCATACCCATCCTTCGGAAATTTCTTCCCGATTTTGCGCCGGATTCGTGGAATTCGGAAAGGTTTTTTCTCCGTCTGGGGGCTATGGTTCCTGTGCCATCGCCGAGACCGCCATGTCCAACGTCCTCCCTGCATCCGCATCCGCCGCCGACTCCGCCCACGCTCACGCCGACTCCGGCCCTGTCCCGTCCGACACCACGCCGCTGCGCCGCGACTACCAGTTGCGCGACGCGCTGCTGGCCCCGCGCGGGCGCGTGCTGCTCACCGGCACCCAGGCGCTGGTGCGCCTGCTGCTGATGCAGCGCGCAAGCGACGCCGAGCAGGGCCTGGACACGCGCGGCTTCGTCAGCGGCTACCGCGGCTCCCCGCTGGGCATGGTGGACCAGGAACTTTGGCGCGCCAAGACCGAGCTGGATGCCGCCGGCGTGCGCTTCGTGCCCGGGGTCAACGAGGAGCTCGCGGCCACCCAGGTGCTGGGCACGCAGCGCGTGGAGACCGACCCCGAGCGCACCGCCGCCGGGGTGTTCTCCATGTGGTACGGCAAGGGTCCGGGGGTGGACCGCGCCGGCGATGCGCTGCGCCACGGCAACGCCTACGGCTCCTCGCCGCACGGCGGGGTGCTGGTGGTGGCGGGCGACGACCATGGATGCGTGTCCTCCTCCTTCCCCCACCAGAGCGATCTGGTGCTGCAGGGCATGGGCATGCCGGTGGTGTCCCCCGCCAGCGTGGCCGAGTACCTGGAATTCGGCCTGTACGGCTGGGCGCTGTCGCGCTACTGCGGCGCCTGGGTGGGCATGACCGCCCTGTCCGAGGTGGTGGAAAGCCGCGCCAGCGTCGACCTGGACCTGCTGCGGGCCCGCCGCGTGGCCTGGCTGGACGCGGCCGGCGTGGCCGCCGCCACCGGGCACCAGGCGCCGGCCGACGGGCTGCATTACCGCTGGCCCGACCTGCCCTCGCTGCGCATCGAGACCCGCCTGGCCGACAAGCTGGAGGCGGCGCGCGCCTTCGCGCGGGTCAACAGCATCGACCGCGAACTCATCCGCAGCGAGCACGCGCGCGTGGGCATCGTCACCTGCGGCAAGGCCCACCAGGACCTGATGGAGGCGTTGCGGCGCCTGGAGATCACCCCGGACATGCTGGCCGCCGCCGGGGTGCGCCTGTACAAGGTCGGGCTGTCCTTCCCGCTGGAGTCGACGCGAGCGCTGGAATTCGCGCGCGGCCTGGACGAGCTGCTGGTGGTGGAGGAGAAGGCGCCGGTGGTGGAGAACCAGTTGCGCGAGCTGCTGTACAACCAGCCGGCCGAGCTGCGCCCGGCGATCGTCGGCAAGCACGACCGCGACGGTCGTCCGCTGGTGGCAGCCACCGGCGAACTGCGCCCGTCGCGCCTGATCGAGCTTCTGGCCGACTGGCTGGTGCGCCACTTTCCCGACCAGGCCACCTTCAACGACCACCGGCGCCACGTGCGCGATTTCCTGCCCGCGCAACTTCCGGCCAGCCCGGTGGACGCGCTGCGGCGCATTCCCTATTTCTGCGCCGGCTGCCCGCACAACACCTCCACGCGCGTGCCCGAGGGCTCCAGCGCGCGCGCCGGCATCGGCTGCCACTTCATGGCCAGCTGGATGAACCGCGACACCGAGGGCCTGATCCAGATGGGCGGCGAGGGCGTGGACTGGGTGTCGCACTCCATGTTCACGCGCGCGCCCCACGTGTTCCAGAACCTCGGCGACGGCACCTACTACCACTCGGGTTACCTGGCGATCCGCCAGGCGGTGGCGGCCGGCGCCCGCATGACCTACAAGATCCTGTTCAACGACGCGGTGGCGATGACCGGCGGCCAGCCGGTGGACGGCAAGATCAGCGTCGACGCCATCGCGCGCCAGGTGGAAAGCGAGGGCGTGCGCTGCGTGGCCGTGGTGTCGGAGAACGTGGCCGCGTTCCGCGCCATGCAGGACCGCTTCCCGCCGGGCACGCGCTTCCATCACCGCGACGAGCTCGACGCCGTGCAGCGCGAACTGCGCGAGATGGACGGCGTCACGGTGCTGATCTTCGAGCAGACCTGCGCGGCCGAGCTGCGGCGCCGGCGCAAGAAGGGGCTGGCGCCCGAGCGCACCCGACGCCTGTTCATCAACGACCTGGTGTGCGAGGGCTGCGGCGACTGCTCGGTGCAGAGCAATTGCGTGGCCGTGCAGCCCCTGGAGACCGAGCTGGGACGCAAGCGGCGCATCGACCAGACGGCCTGCAACAAGGACTATTCCTGCGCCAAGGGTTTCTGCCCGAGTTTCGTCAGTATCGAGGGCGCGGTGCTCAAGCGCCGCCTGGGCCTGCAGGCGCATGCCGCCGAGCAACTGCTGGCGCGCGCCGCCGCCCTGCCCCAGCCGGCCCCGCACCTGTGGGACGCCCCCTACGACCTGCTGGTCACCGGGGTGGGCGGCACGGGCGTGGTCACCGTGGGTGCGCTGGTGGCGATGGCCGCGCACCTGCAGGACTACCACGCCAGCGTGCTGGACTTCATGGGTTTCGCGCAAAAGGGTGGCGCGGTGCTGTCCTTCGTGCGCCTGGCCGACCGCGCCGACCGGCTGCACCAGGTGCGCATCGACGCCCAGCAGGCCGACGCCGTGCTGGCCTGCGACATGGTCACCGCGGCCAGCACCGAGGCGCTGCAGACGGTGCGCCACGGGCGCACGCGCATGCTGGTCAACGAACATGCCGCGCCGACCGCCCACGCGGTGCTCGACCGCGACGCGCCGTGGCCGGCCGAACAACTGCTGGCCAAGCTGCGCGGCGCCGCCGGAGCCGAGCAGGTGCGTACCCTGGACGCCCAGGCCTGGTCCGAGGAATTCCTCGGCGACACCACCGCGGCCAACGTGCTGGCACTGGGCCATGCCTGGCAGCTGGGCCTGGTGCCGGTGAGCGCGCAGGCGCTGGAGCGCGCCATCGAACTCAACGCCGTGGCGGTGCAGGCCAACCGCATCGCCTTCGCGCTGGGCCGCCTGTCGGCGGCCGACCCGCAGGCCTGCCGCGAGCTGCTGCACCAGCAGGCATCGGAGCCCGCCGAAGCCCCCGACTTCCTGCGCACGGCCATGGACCACCTGCGGGCCTGGCAGGACGACGCCTGGGCGCAACGCTTCGCGCGCCGCGTGGAAGCGGTGCGCCGGCGCGAGACCGAACTCGGCGGCGACGGCCGCCTGGCCGATGCCGCGGCGCGCAGCCTGCTGCGCCTGATGAGCTACAAGGACGAATACGAGGTGGCGCGCCTGTACACCGACGGCCGCTTCGCGCGCAGCCTGGCCGAGCAGTTCGAGGGTCCCGCGCGCCTGCACCTGCATCTGGCGCCGCCCTGGCTGGCGCGCCCGCGCGCCGGCGCGGCCCCGCGCAAGCTGCGCGTGGGCGCCTGGGTGCTGGGCCCGCTCAAGCTGCTGGCGCGCGCGCGGCGCCTGCGCGGCACCTGGCTCGACCCCTTCGGCCACGGCGCCGAGCGGCGCATGGAGCGCGCGCTGATCCAGGAATTCGAGACCCTGCTCGACGAACTGCTGCCCCAGCTCGACGCCTCGAAACTCGAACTGGGCATCGCGCTGGCCTCGCTGCCGCAGCAGGTCCGCGGCTTCGGCCACGTCAAGCTCGCCGCCGTCGAGGCCGCGCGCCTGCGCCGCGACGAGCTGCTGCACCGCCTGGACCCGCGGCGCTACCCGGCGCCGGCGCGCAGCCCGCGGGCCGGACAACTGCGAGGCATCGCCATCAGCGTGCAACGCTGAGCGGCGCCGGCGCTTACCAGGCCGTTACTCGTCGGAGTCGGCCCCGGTCAGGTACCAGCAGGCCTGCGCCAACGGCGTCGGCGTGTCGGGCGGCTGCGCCAGGATCATCGGCTGCGCGCCGGCCTCGCGCAGGCGCAGCCCCGCCGCGCGCAGGCCGGCGCGCAGCCACGGCGGCCCCCCGCACTGCATCGAAAGGCTGCGCAGGCCCTGCGCCCGCGCCTGGCGCGCCGCCAGGCGCAGCACATGCGCGACCAGCGGGGCCGAGGCCTGCTGCACGAGCAGGTCGCGCACGTGCATCGCGCCGCCCTCGGTCTCGCAGGCGGCGTAGCCGGCCAGGCGCCGCGTGGCCGGGTCGACCAGCACCAGGAAACGCGTGCGATGCCAGGCGCGCGCCTCGAAGCGCCATCGCAGGAAGGGCCCATCGCGGCGCCCGAGCACGCAATCCCCCAGGGCCCGGCTGGCGCGTGCCCAGAGATCGTCGAATCGCTCGTCCGGGCCGTCCAGCCACTGTTCCCGCAGCCCGCGGCCGTGCTGCCACAGCGCGGCCGCGTGGCGCAGCGACAAGGCCGCATCCAGCGCGGCGCCCACTCCACGGCGCAGCGGCCCGGGCCAGGCGCCAGGAAGGTACGCCTCGCTGCGCAGCGCCCGCGCGTACCGGCCCATGCCGGGCAGCACCTGGTAGCCGGCACGGCGCACCACGGGCAGCGACTTGGCGTTCGGGAAACCGTACAGCAACTCGTGGCGCTCCAGGCCCTGCTCCAGCGCGGCGCGCTGCAGCACCAGTGCCGGGTAGAGGGTGCGGTGATGGCTGTCGACCGCGAAATCGCCCATCAAGGCGCCGTCCAGTTCCCGGCCCCGCCAGCACAACCGGCGTCCGCCCAGGCCCGTGACGCCGACCACGCGGGCTTCGTGCATCAGCAGCAGCAGGCGCGGCTCGCCGGCCGGGTTGCGCAGGTAGAACCAGTCCAGCTTGAGGGGCCTGCGCTCGGCGAAACCCAGCGCCTCGCTCCACAAGGCGACGATGCTCTGCGCCTGCTCGGGCAGGCGCGCCGGCTCCACACGGTAGTCCGGGGGCCCGGCGTCAGCCACCCTGGCGCCCCGCGGCGCGGCGTGCCAGCAGCACCCGCTCGTGGCCCTGGTCGTCGCGTACCGCGCGCACCTCGTCGTAGCGCGCATCGCGGCGCGCCAGCTGCGTCATCGCGCTGCCCTGGCCCAGGCCCACTTCCACGCACAGCCAGCCGCCCGCGCGCAACAGCTCCGGCGCCTGGCGCAGCAGGCGCATCAGGATGCCCACGCCGAAGGCTCCGCCGTCGAAGGCCATCGCCGGCTCGAACCCGATGATCTCGCGCGGCATGGTGTCCAGCCGTGCGCTCGAGATGTAGGGAGGCGCCGAGATCAGCACATCCACCGTGCCGGCCCAGGAGGTCCCGTCGAAGGGGGCCAGCAGGTCGCCCTCGTGCCAGTGCACGCGCTGCTCCAGGCCGAGTTGCACGGCGTTCTCGCGCGCCAGATCCAGCGCCTGCGCCGAAAGGTCCGCGCCGTGCACCCGCGCCGCGGGCACCGCGCGGGCCATCGCCAGCGCCAGGTTTCCGCTGCCGCAGCACACGTCGATGCAGCAGGGCGAGCCGCCCGCGGCGGCCGCCTGGCGCAGCAGTTCCAACGCCGCCTCGCCCAGCATCTCGGTCTCGCGCCGGGGAATCAGCGCGCTCGGGCGCGCCAGCAGTTCCAGCTCCATGAAGCGCTGGCGCTCCAGCAGGTAGGCCAGGGGTTCGCCGGCGAGCCGGCGCGCGATCAGCGTGTCCAGGCGCTCCAGCCCGGCGGCGTCCAGCGGCGGAGGCTCCCGCAGTTGCGCCGCCTGCACCGACACGTACAGCCCCGCGGCCCGGCACCACAGCGCGCGCAGCGCGGACTCCGGCGTTTCCTCCGGCTTGTCGGGAAGGGTCTGGAGCGACGCGCGCAAGCGCTCCAGGCCGTCGAGGCAGCGGGGGCCGCCGAAGTCGGTGGTCATGGGGTCGGTCCGTGCTCGTCGGCTTCGATGCGCAGCGCCGGCCAGTGCAGGTAGGCCGTGCCGCGACGCTTGGCGTCGATGTCGGCGTACACGTGGTGTGCCTGCGCCGGCTCGATGGCCAGCGCCTCGGCCAGTTGCTCCGCCGCCACCCCGTGGTCGCGCGCCCACAGCGCCAGGTCCATGCGGGACCAATCCAGCGCGAAGTAGAACTCGTCCTGCCCCTGCGCCAGGCTGTAGGTGTCGGTGGTGGGCTGGGCCTCGCAGACCTCGCGCGGCAGGCCCAGATGCCGCGCCAGCGCGTAGACCTGGGTCTTGTACAGATGCGCGATGGGCTTGAGGTCGGCCGCGCCGTCGCCGTTCTTGACAAAGAAGCCCTGGTCGAACTCCAGCCGGTTGGGCGTGCCCAGCACCGCGTAGTTCAGCGCGTCGGCGTGGTGGTACTCGAGGTTCTTGCGCACCCGCTGCTTGAAATTGGTGGCCGCCACGATGCGCAGGTAGGCCTGCAGCGGCAGGCGCCGGCGCTGCAGCTCGCCGCGCGGGTCCTGCACCACCAGGTCGAAGAAATGCACCCGCCCGGCGGCGCCCTCGGCGATGGCCAGCTTGCTCTTCCAGCCCGCGCCGTAGTCGGGGAACAACTCGCGGATGGCCTGGTCGCGCCGCGCGTAGCACTGCAGGCCTTCGAGCGCCGGCGTGATGTCCTCGTGCAGGCAGCGCAGCCCGAGTTCGCGCGCGACCTGCTCGCCCAGGCGCGTCGAGGCCTCGCCCGACTCGCGCTCGGGCATGAGCAGCGCGACCACCCGCTGCGGGCCCAGCGCGCGCGCGGCCAGCGCCGCGCACACCGAGCTGTCGACCCCGCCGGACAGACCCAGCACCACGCCGCGGCGGTGCATGCGCGCCAGCGAGGCGCGCATGAAATCCGCGATGCGCAGCGCCTGCGCCTCGCAATCCATCTCCAGCACCCGCGGGGACAACTGCTGCATGGCGCGCGTCAGGCCTGCGCCTCGGACCCGCGCTTGCGCTGCACGAAGGCGGCGATCGCGTCCAGCGAGTCCAGGTTCTCCGGCACCATCTCGGCGTCGAGCACGCGTACGCCGAAGGACTCCTCCAGGTACAGGATCAGCTCCAGGATGCCGGTGGAATCCACGATGTGCCGGTCGAGCAACGAGTCGGCGTCGCCGAATTCCAGATCCTGCGCGCCCATGAGGAAGTTCTCGCGGATATAAGCCCGCACCTGCTGCTGGATGGTCGTGGCCATCGACATGCTCCCGTGATTGCGTGCCCCGTCGCCGCGCTCAGAGCAGCGAAGCGCGTCGCACCTTGCCATTGTCCGTCTGCGGCAGCTCGGACACGAATTCCACCTGCCGCGGCACCATGAAGCTCTCCAGGCGGGCCTGGCAGTGGCGCAGCACCGCGCGCTGGTCCAGCGTGCGCCCCGGCTCCGGCACCACGAAGGCCTTGATCGCCTCGCCCAGCAGTTCGTCGGGCACGCCCACCACCACCGCCTGTTGCACGCCGGAAATCTCGTGCAGCACGTTCTCGACCTCGCGCGGGCTGACCTTCTCGCCGCGGCTCTTGATGATGTCGTCCTTGCGCGCTACGAAATACAGCCAGCCCTGCTCGTCGCTGCGGAACAGGTCGCCGCTGTACAGCACCATCTCGCCGGGCAGCGGCCCGGGACGCAGGCGCTCGGCGGTGGCCTGCGGCTGCCTCCAGTACCCGCGCATGACGTGGCTGCCGCGCACCACCAGCTCGCCGGTGCTGCCGTGCGGCAGGCGCCGGCCCTGCTCGTCGACCAGCCACAGTTCCTCGTTGGGCATGCCCCGCCCCACGCTGCCCGGGCGAATGTCGAGTTGCTCGGGCGGCAGGTAGCTCACGCGCTTGCATTCGGTGAGCCCGTACATGGAGTACAGCCGGGCCTGGGGAAAGGCCGCGCGGATGCGCTGGATATGGGCCACCGGCAGCGCCGCCGCGGTGTTGGTGACCATGCGCAGGCTGCGCAGGTCGAAACTGGAAAGATCCATGCCCAGCAGCATCGCGAACATGGTGGGCACGCCGGCGAACACCGTGGCGCCCTCGCGGGCCATGTCCTGCAGCACCCGCGCCGGATAGGTGAAGGAGCGCTCCAGCAGCACCGTGGCGCCCAGCGCGAAGGCCATCAGCACCTGGTACAGGCCGTAGTCGAAGGCCAGCGGAAGCGCGCAGGTGATGACGTCGTGTTCGTGCAGACCCAGGTAGGTGCTGACCGAATCGAGCGCGCTGAGCATGTTGCGGTGGCTCAGCATCACCCCCTTGGGACGACCTGTGGAGCCCGAGGTGTAGATGATGGCGGCGAGGTCCAGATCGATCACCGGCGCGGGCTCCGGCGGCCCCGCGTGCGCCTGCGGGGCCGCCGGGTAGGACACCTGCCCGGCGAGTTCCTGGGCGGGCGCGGCGTAGCCGTCGTCGGCCAGCCAGCAATGACGCACGCCGGGCGCCAGCCCCAGCGCCTGCCGCGCCACCTCGGCCAGCGCGTGCTGGGTGACCAGCGCGACGGCCTCGGAGTCCGCCAGCACGTAGGCCAGCTTGTCGGCCTTGGTCAGGGTATTCACCGGCATGAACACGGCGCCGATGCGCAGCACCGCGTAGATGGCCGCGACCATGTGCTCCGAGTTGTCCAGGAACAGCGCCACCCGGTCGCCGCGCCCGACGCCATGCGCGCGCAGGCTGGAGGCCAGCGCCGCGCTCAGCGCGTCGATGTCGGCGTAGCTGCTGCGGCGGCCCTCGCGCACCAGCGCGGTCTTTCCCGGAACGCGCCGCACCTGCGTCTCGAAGGTCTGGTGCAGCAGATGGGTCATGGGGGTGGCGGGCTCGGGAGTGCGACCGGCGAGTTTACGGAATTTCAGGACACCCCAGGCTCCCGGCTTCGCGGGGGCTCGCCGCGCACGAACTGCCGATGCAGCAACATGGTGGACAACACGCCGACGAAGGCCATGTTGTCGGCGAAGCCGATGGCCCTTCCGGCCCGGCACTTGGCGAGCAGTCGCGCGACCGCGGACGGGTCGAAGTACCCGGCCTCGCCCAACGACGCCGGCGCCAGCAGTTCGGCCACCCAGTCCCGCTCCACGCCGCCCTCGAAAAAGCAGCGGCTGTCGGGCGCGCGGTACGGCTGCTTGGATCGCTCCAGCACCTCGCGCGGCAGCAGTCCGCGCATGGCCCGCTTGAGCAGCCACTTCTCGTTCAGTCCCATCAGCTTGTAGCGTGCCGGCAGGCGCGACGCGAACTCGATCAGGTGATGATCCAGGAAGGGGAAGCGCCCCTCGACCGCGTGCGCCATGGCCATGCGATCGCCCTGCGTGCACAACAGATATTGCGACAGCAGCGTGGTCGCTTCGATGTACTGGTCCTGCTGCAGCGGCCCCCAGCCGGCGAACGCCGCGGGCAGGCCGCGCGCCAGGTCGCCGGCGACGTCGCGCTCGCGCAGGGCCTCGCGCACATCGCCGGAGAACATCTGCCAGCAACGCTGGGTGGTGCTCCAGCGGGTCATGTGTCCGTAGCCGGGCAAGGCCAGCTTGTCGGGATCGGCGCGGAAAAAACCCCGCGCCAGCGCGGCGCTGGCGGTGGGCGAGCGCGTCAGGTACGGGTACAGGCGGCTGAGCAGGCCGGCGCGCCATGCCGAGTCCGGCGCGCGCGCCATGAAGCGGCGCACCCTGGCCTCCTTGAACAGGTCGTAGCCGCCGAACACTTCGTCGGCCCCTTCCCCGGTGAGCACGACCTTGTAGCCGGCGCCATGCACCTGTCGCGCCAGCAGCATCAGCGGCACGGGGGCGGTACGCAGCATCGGCGTCTCGGCATGCCAGACCGCCTGCGCGAAGGCCTGCGCGATGTCCTCGTCGCGGCAGCGCCACTGCGTGTGTTCGCAGCCGAGCTCGCGCACCAGCGACAGCTGCTGCTCGCCCTCGTCGAATTCCGGATCGTCGAAGCGGATCGAGAAGGTGCGCAGACGCCGCGCGCCGGCCTGCCTGGCCAGCGCCGCCACCGCCGCGGAATCGAGCCCGCCGCTGAGATAGGCCCCCACGGGCACGTCGGCGCGCAGGCGCTGCTCCACGCTGGCCTGCAGGCGCTGCCGGAGTTCATCCGCCAGGGTGTCGGCGTCGACGTCCTGCGCGAAGTCCTCGCGCCGCGGGAAGCTCCAGTCCCAGTAGCGCCATGCGCGCTCGCCGTCGTCGTCGATCGCCAGGCAGCTGCCCGGCTCCAGGCTGCGCACCCCCTCGAAGGGACTGTGCCCGGCCAGCGGACCCCAGGTCGTGAACACCTCGGCGAGCACCTGCGGGTCCAGGCGCGGGCTCCACCCCGGCATGGCCAGCAGCGCCTTGACCTCGGAGGCGAATCCCAGGCGCGAGCCGTCGCGACGCAGGAACAGCGGCCGGATTCCGGTCCGGTCCCGGGCCAGCAGCAGGCGCCGGCGGCGCGCGTCCCACAGCGCGAAGGCGAACTGTCCGTCGAGGCGCTCGACCAGCGCGTCGCCCCAGGTCTCGTAGCCGTGCACCAGCACCTCGGTGTCGCAATGGCTGCGAAAACCGTGGCCGAGCGCGAGCAGCTGGCGGCGCAACTCCGCGTGGTTGTAGATCTCGCCGTTGAAACTCACCCAGACGCTGGCGTCCTCGTTGGCCATCGGCTGGGCGCCGGCGTTCGGGTCGATCACCGCCAGCCGGGCGTGGCCGAGCACGGCCGGCCCGCAGGCGCGCACGCCGTGGCCGTCCGGCCCCCGGTGGTGCAGGGCCCGCACCATGGCGCCGACCACCTCGGCCGAGGGCGCCTGGCGAAAATCGAGCAGACCGGCCACGCCGCACATGAAGCGCGACGGGAATCAGTAATGAATGCTGCGCGGCGCGCCGCCGCCCACGGCGATCGCGTCGCCGTTGATGGCGCGCGAACGCGGCGAGCACAGGAAGGCCACCACGTCGGCCACCTCGGAGGCGTCCACCAGGTGGTGGATGGAATTGCGCGCGGCCATCTCCTGCTCGATCACGGCGGGCTCGACGCCGCGCGCCGTCGCCGTGGCGGCCACCAGTTCCGGCGTGCGCTCGGTGCGCGTGGTGCCGGGGTGCACCACCGTGGCCTGGATGCCGAAACGGCCGAGCTCGTCGGCCATGTTCTTGGTCAGCGCGGCCACCGCGATGTTGCGCATGCTGCCCACCGCGTGCCCGGTCTGGCGCGCGCCCAGGCCGCTGACGTTGACGATGCGCCCCCAGCCGCGCTCGCGCATGCCCGGCACCACCGCCTGGGCGCAGCGCAGGTAGCCCATGACCTTGGTGTCGACCTCGCCGAGCAGGTAGTCGGCACGGATGCTCTCGATGCCGGGCGGCGCCGCGTAGCCCGAGGGCTCGGCGGCGGCGTTGACCAGGATGTCGATGCCCCCGCCGAGCAGGCGTTCGGCCTCGCGCACCGCCGCGCGCACCTGCGCGTCGTCGGTCGTGTCGGCGCGCACCGCGACCACCGTGGCGGCGCATTGCATGGCCAGTTCGTCCGCCGCCTCGCGCAGCGCCGCTTCGCCGCGCGCCAGCAGCGCCACCAGCGCGCCTTCCTGCGCCAGCGCCCGCGCCACGGCCTTGCCGATGCCCCGGCTGCCGCCGGTCACCAGCGCGCGTTTGCCCGAAAGTTGCAGATCCATGTGCCTTGCTCCGGTGTCGTTGCCGCGATTTTGCCGCCAAACCCGGCGAGGGCCCCGGTCCTGGTCATGCGCGCCGCGCCAGCAGCCGATGATGCAGCGAGGGAATCTGGTTCAGCGCCAGCCCGCTCACCACCATCGCGCCGGCCAGCAGCTTCCAGCCCTGCAGCGGTTCGTGCAGCACCAGCGTGGCGCAGATCATTCCGCTGATCGGCACCAGCAACGTGAACGGGGCGATCTGCGCCGCCGGGTAGCGGCGCATCAGCACCGACCACACGCCGAAGCCGAACAGGGTCGCCGGATAGGCCTGGAACGCCACCACCAGCCAGGAGTTCGCGTCCATGCCGCGCAGGGCCTGCAGGTCGGTCCCCGCGCCCTCGAACACCAGGGACATCAGCAGCAGAGGCACGCAGGCGTACAGGCTGGCCCAGGAGGCCAGCGCGACCGCGTTCACCGGCCCGATGCGCCGCGCCAGCACGTTGGCCACGGCCCACGACACGGCGCCCGCGATCAGCAGCAGCAGGCCGATCAGCGTGGTGCGCTGCTGCAGGTTCAAGGCCACCACCCCCATGCCGGCGAGCGCGACGGCCGCGCCCAGCAACTGCACCGGGCGCGCCTTCTCGCGCAGCACGGCCCAGGCCAGCCCGATGGTGAAAAAAGCCTGCAACTGCATGACGATGGACGACAGCCCGGCGGCCATGCCCAGTTTCAGCCCGGTCAGCAGGAAGCCGAACTGCACCGCGAACTGGGCCATGCCCCAGGCGGCCACGCGCTGCCAGGGCAGCTTGGGATGGCGCACCAGCAGCACCACCGGAAACGCCGCGAAGCCGAAGCGCATGGCACAGAACAGCAGCGGGGGCAGGCCGCGCAGCCCCAGCTTCATGACCACGAAATTGCTGCCCCAGATGGCGACCGTCAACAACGCCAGCGACAGATCACGAACGCGCATGCCGTGCTTTCAGAAGGCCAGCTCGTAGTCGATGGACAGCGGCGCGTGGTCGGAAAAGCGCTGTTCCACGTAGATGCTCTCGCTGCCCGGTCGCGCCAGCGCCGCCACCCCCGGCGTGGCCAGGTGGTAGTCGATGCGCCAGCCGACGTTGCGCGCGCGCGCCTGGCCGCGATTGCTCCACCAGGTGTAGCGCTCGGGCCGCGGGTCGAGCGCGCGGAACACGTCCACCCAGCCCAGGTCGTCCAGCACGTGGGTCATCCAGGCGCGCTCCTCGGGCAGGAAGCCGCTGTTTTTCAGGTTGCCCTTCCAGTTCTTGAGATCGATCTCCTTGTGCGCGATGTTCACGTCGCCGCACAGGATCACCTCGCCCTGGGATTGCAGCTCGCGCATGTGCTGCTCGAAGTCCTCCAGGAAGCGGAACTTGGCCTGCTGGCGCAGCTCGCTGCTGGAACCCGACGGGAAATACACCGACACCAGCGCCAGGCGCCGACCATCGGCCAGCCGGTAGCGCGCCTCCAGGTAACGCCCCTCGGCGTCGAACTCCGGGTTGCCGAAACCCACGCGCAGGTCCTCCGGCTCGGTGCGGTAGTACAGCGCCACGCCGCTGTAGCCCGGGCGCTCGGCGTGATGGAAGGCTCCGCGCAGCCCGCCCAGGCCGCGCATCGCATCGTTCAGGTCGGTCGGCGCGACCCGAATCTCCTGCAGGCACAGCCAGTCGGGGCGCGCCTGTTCGAGCAGCCAGGGGTCGAGTCCCTTGGTGAGAGCGCTGCGCAGGCCGTTGGCGTTCAGCGTGGTGACGCGCAGCGCGCGCGAGGGATGGGCTCGAGACATGGCGAGAACACGGAACGGTTGGATAGACTTGCAGCATGGCGCCGAAGTGGTCGCCATGGCTGCGGACGACGTATGCAGCTTTGCGATTGTGCGCCCTGCCGCGCAATCGTGTCGGGAATCGCCGGCGCGATCGGGTTCGCCGGCGGATCGAGTCATGGGGGAGTCATCGATGCCAAGCCGAGCAGTCCGCAGTCGCGCCACCTGGGCCCTGTGCGCGGCGCTGTGCGCCTGCCTGCCCGCCACGGCGCGCGCGGCGGTGTTCCTGTGCCACGACGGCCACGGCGGCACGGTCACCACCGACCACCCGAGCTCGGACTGCCTTCAGTACGGCGGCAAGGAGCTCAACCCCGACGGCAGCGTGCGCCGGCTGATCCTCACCCAGCAGCAGCAGGAGCAGCAGGAACAGGCCCGGCAGCGCGAACAGGCACAGCAGGACTCGCAGCTGCGCGAGCAGCGCGAGCAGCGCGCGCTGCTCGCGCGCTACCCGGACGCGGCCACGCTGCAAGGCGCCCACGCCGCGGACCTGCACAGCGTGCAGGCGCTGATCGACGCCGCACGCCAGCGCATCCAGGTGCTGGATCGCGAGCGCCACGAGAACGCGCTGGACGCGCAGTTCTACCCCAACGGCAACTACCCCAGCGACCTGCGCGCGCGCATGCAGATCAACCAGGTCCAGCGCGAGCAGGAACAGCAGATGATCCACGCCCAGCAACGCGAGCTGCAGCGGGTGAACCAGCGCTACGACGAACTGCGTGCGCGCCTGCGGCCCCTGTGGGCGCGCCAGGCCCCGGCCAGCGCCCCGGCGCGATGAAACGGCGCTGAAGCCCTCCGCGGGGCGTCAGCCCTCGATGGCGGCGCGCAGCGCCTCGCCGACCTGCTGCGGGTTGGCACGCCCGCCGGTGGCCTTCATCACCTGGCCGACCAGGGCGTTCAGCGCCTTGGCCTTGCCGGCACGGAACTCCTCGACGTTCTTCGGGTTGGCGGCCAGCACCGCCGCCACCGCGTCGGCGATGGCCGAGGCGTCGTGGATCTGGCGCAGCCCGCGCGCGTCGATGATGGCGTCCACGCCGCGCTCGCCCTGCCACAGCGCGGCGAACACCTCGCGCGCGGTCTTGCCCGACAGCGTGCCGTCGGCCTGGCGGGCGATCAGCGCCGCCAGCTCGGCGGCCGGCACGGGACAGCGCGCCAGCTCGAGTTCCTCGCGATTGAGCGCCGCGGCCAGCTCGCCCATGATCCAGTTGGCCGCCGGCTTGGCCGGCGCGCCCGCGGCCAGGCAGGCCTCGAAGTAGCCCGCGTGGGCGCGGCTCTGGGTCAGGTAGGCGGCATCGGCCGCGCTCAGCCCGTGCTCGCGCTCGAAGCGCCCGGCCATCTGCGCGGGCAGCTCGGGCAGCTCGGCGCGCACCCGCTCGACCCAGGCCGGCTCGATCAGCAGTGGCGGCAGGTCCGGATCGGGGAAGTATCGATAGTCGTGCGAGTCTTCCTTGGTGCGCATCGTGCGCGTCTCGCCGCGATCGGGGTCGAACAGTCGGGTTTCCTGGCGCACCGTGCCGCCATCCTCGATCAACTCGGCCTGGCGCCGGGCCTCGAACTCGATGGCGCGCTCGAGAAAGCGGAAGCTGTTGAGATTCTTGATCTCGCAGCGCGTTCCCAGCGCCGCGCCGGGCCGGCGCACCGACACGTTGGCATCGCAGCGAAACGACCCTTCCTGCAGGTTGCCGTCGCAGATGTCCAGCCACATCACCAGCGCGTGCAGCGCGCGCGCGTAGGCCGACGCCTCCCCGGGGCTGCGCAGCACCGGCTCGCTGACGATCTCCAGCAGCGGCGTGCCGGCACGGTTCAGGTCGATCCCGGTGGCACCCTGGCCGCCCCAGTCCAGGCCGTGCACGGATTTGCCGGCATCTTCCTCCAGATGGGCGCGCGTGAGTTGCGCCTCGCGCGCCTCGCCGTCGACCACGTAGGGCACCTTGCCGCCCTGCACCACGGGGATCTCGAACTGGCTGATCTGGTAGCCCTTGGGCAGGTCCGGATAGAAATAGTTCTTGCGTGCGAACACCGACATGGGCGCCACCACCGCGCCCACCGCGAGCCCGAAGCGGATCGCGCGCTCCACCGCGCCGCGATTGGCCACCGGCAGCGTGCCCGGCAGTGCCAGGTCGACCGCGCTGGCCAGCCTGTTGGGCTCGCGCCCGAACAGGTTCGGCGCATCCGAGAACATCTTGGAGGCGGTGGACAGCTGGACGTGGGTCTCCAGCCCGATGACGACTTCCCAGCCGGGAAGGGCGAATGAGGACATGGTGCTCGCTCGAAACTCGCGGGAAGGGAAGGCGCCGGGCCCTCAGAGGGCCGCCGGCGCGCGCCGGTGCCAGTCGGTTGCGCGCTGCAGCTGGTGGGCGGCATGCAGCAGCCGCGCCTCGCCGAAATGCGGCGCCACCAGTTGCAGGCCCACGGGGCGCCGCGCGTGCTCGCCCCGGCCGAAACCCGCCGGCACGCTCATCGCCGGAAGTCCGGCCAGGCTGGCCGGCAGCGTGTGCACGTCGGCCAGGTAATTGGCCAGCGGATCGGCCTTCTCGCCCAGGTCCCAGGCCACCGTGGGAGCCACCGGGCCGGCGATCAGGTCGCAGGATTCGAAGGCGCGCAGGAAATCCTGCGCGATCAGGCGCCGGATCTTCTGCGCCTGCAGGTAATAGGCGTCGTAGTAGCCATGCGACAGCACGTAGGTGCCGATCAGGATGCGCCGCTTCACCTCCGCCCCGAAGCCCTCGGCGCGGCTGTTGGCGTACATCTCCGCCAGGTCCGCGTACTGCTCGGCGCGGTGGCCGTAGCGCACGCCGTCGAAACGGGACAGGTTGCTCGAGGCTTCGGCCGGCGCCAGGATGTAGTAGGCCGCGACGGACAGCTCGCTGCGCGGAAGTTCGATGTCCACCAGCTGCGCGCCCAGGCCGCGCAGCTGCGCCAGCGCCTCGCGCACCGCCTGCTCGACCTCGTCGGCCAGGCCCTGCGCGAACCACTCGCGCGGCAGCCCGATGCGCAACCCGGCCAGCGGCCGCGCGGCGTCGGCGCCCTCGCGCGGCGCGTCCAGCGCGGCCGTGTAGTCGGGCACCGCGTGGCGCACGCTGGTGGAATCGCGCTCATCGAAACCGGCCATCGCGCCCAGCAGCATCGCGCAGTCCCAGGCGCTGCGCGCCATCGCCCCCGCCTGGTCGAGGCTGGAGGCATAGGCGATCATGCCGTAACGCGAGCACACACCATAGGTGGGCTTGATGCCGGTGATGCCGCACATGGCGGCCGGCTGGCGAATCGAGCCGCCGGTGTCGGTGCCGGTCGCGGCCGGCACCAGGCGCGCGGCCACCGCGGCGGCCGAGCCGCCCGAGGAACCGCCGGGCACCGCGCGGGGATCCCAGGGGTTGCGCACCGCGCCGTGGGCCGAGTTCTCGTTGGCCGAGCCCATCGCGAACTCGTCCATGTTGGTCTTGCCAAGGCACACCGCGCCGGCCTCGCGCAGGCGCGCCACCACGGTGGCGTCGAAGGGGCTGCGGTAGCCGGCCAGCATGCGCGAGCCGGCGGTGGTGGGCATGTCGCGGGTCACGAACACGTCCTTGTGCGCCAGCGGCAGGCCCAGCAGCGGCGCCAGCGAGCCCGCGGCGCGCGCCGCGTCGGCCGCGCGCGCGGCCGCCAGCGCGCCGTCGGCGTCGACGTGCACGAAGCTGCCCAGATCCGCGTGGCGCTCGATGCGCGCCAGGTGCTCGCGCACCAGTTCCTCGCTGGACGCGGTTCCGTCGCGCAGCGCCTGGGCCTGGACGCGCAGGTCCTCGTCCGCCATGTTCATGGAACTGCCCTCCTCGCTACGCTCGACTCCCCGAGGGAGTGGAGCGCCGCTTCGGAGCGGCCGTGCGCGGCGCTCCGGACTGCCCTCCTCGCTACGCTCGACTCCCCGAGGGAGTGGAGCGCCGCTTCGAAGCGGCCGTGCGCGGCGCTCCGGACTGCCCTCCTCGCTACGCTCGACTCCCCGAGGGAGTGGAGCGCCGCTTCGGAGCGGCCGTGCGCGGCGCTCCGGACTGCCCTCCTCGCTACGCTCGACTCCCCGAGGGAGTGGAGCGCCGCTTCGGAGCGGCCGTGCGCGGCGCTCCGGACTGCCCTCCTCGCTACGCTCGACTCCCCGAGGGAGTGGAGCGCCGCTTCGGAGCGGCCGTGCGCGGCGCTCATTCCACAACCCTCGGCACGATGAACATGCCGTCCTGCGCGGCGGCCGCGTTGGACAGCGCGGTCTCGCGCAGCCCGGGCTCCGGCGCGTGCGCCGCATCGTCGCGCAGGCGCAGCGGAAGCTCGTCGAGCACGGCCAGCGGATGGGCCAGCGGCTGCACGCCGGAGGTATCCACCGCGCGCATCGGCTCCACCACCTCGGTGAAGAAGGCGTTGATCTGTTCGAGCATCGCGGCCTGCTCGGCCGCGTCCAGGCGCAGTCGGGCAAGGCTGGCGATGCGCTGGATGTCGCTGGGTTGCAGGGGCATGGCCGGTTCGGGCGCGTCCGCGGCGTTTGGCGCGGCGCAGGCAAAAGAGGCCATTGTACGGCGCGCCATCCGCTAACATGTCCGGATTCCCGGAGCCCGATTTGCCGCCTCGAGCAGCCGGATCCGTTGCATTTCCACGACGTATCGACTCTCCATTCGCCATGTTCGGACTTTTTCGCCGGTACTTCTCGACCGATCTGGCCATCGATCTCGGGACCGCCAACACCCTGATCTACGTACGAGGCAAGGGCATCGTGCTCGACGAGCCCTCGGTGGTCGCCATCCGCCATGAAGGCGGCCCCAACGGCAAGAAGACCATCCAGGCCGTGGGCCGCGAGGCCAAGGCCATGCTGGGCCGCGTTCCCGGCAACATCGAGGCCATCCGCCCGATGAAGGACGGCGTGATCGCCGATTTCACGGTCACCGAGCAGATGCTCAAACAGTTCATCAAGATGGTCCACGAGACCACGCTGTTCAAGCCGTCGCCCCGGATCATCATCTGCGTGCCCTGCGGCTCCACCCAGGTGGAGCGCCGCGCCATCCGCGAATCCGCGCTCGGCGCCGGCGCCAGCGAGGTGTACCTGATCGAGGAACCGATGGCCGCGGCCATCGGCTCCGGGCTGCCGGTCAGCGAGGCCAGCGGCTCGATGGTGGTGGACATCGGCGGCGGCACCACCGAGGTCGGCGTGATCTCGCTGGGCGGCATGGTCTACAAGGGCAGCGTGCGGGTGGGCGGGGACAAGTTCGACGAAGCCATCCTGAACTACATCCGCCGCAACTACGGCATGCTGGTGGGCGAGCCCACCGCGGAGTCGATCAAGAAGGAGATCGGCTCGGCCTTCCCCGGCTCCGAGGTGCGGGAGATGGAGGTCAAGGGCCGCAACCTGTCGGAAGGCGTGCCGCGCAGTTTCACGATTTCGAGCAATGAAATCCTGGAGGCCCTGACCGACCCGATCAACCAGATCGTCTCGGCGGTGAAGAACGCGCTGGAGCAGACGCCGCCCGAACTCGGCGCCGATATCGCCGAGCGCGGCATGATGCTCACCGGCGGCGGCGCGCTGCTGCGCGATCTGGACCGACTGCTGGCCGAGGAGACCGGGTTGCCCGTCCTGGTCGCCGAGGACCCGCTGACCTGCGTGGCGCGCGGCTGCGGCATGGCGCTGGAACGCATGGACCGACTGGGCACGATTTTCACTTCGGAGTAAGGCGCAAGCGGGGTCCTCCCCGCGCGCGCATCAAGCGATGGCCTTCGCAACCCTGGAGCGCTCCCCGCCGCCGTTTTTCCGCCAGGGGCCATCGGCGGCCGCGCGCCTGGTGTTCTACGCCGCGCTGTCCTTGCTGGCCATGGCGCTGGACGCGCGCTGGCACCTGTTGCAGCCGCTGCGCCTGGGCATCGACGTGGCCGTCGCGCCGGCGGTGCAACTGGCGCGCAGCCCCATGCTGGCCTGGAACGCGCTGGCCGGCCACACCGAGTCCCTCGAACGGGCGCGCAGCGAACTGGCGCTGGCGCGCCAGCGCAACCTGGAACTGGCGCTGGCGGCGCAACGCGACGCCGACCTGCGGCGCCAGAACGAGCAGCTGCGCCAATTGCTGGATCTGCGCGCGACCGTGCCGGTGCACGCCACCGCCGCGCAGATCGTCGCGCAGGCGCGCGACCCCTTCTCGCGCAAGCTGCTGCTGGATCGCGGCGGCGCCGCCGGCGTCGAGCCGGGCTCGCCGGTCATCGACGCCCACGGCCTGCTCGGCCAGGTGACCATGCTTTCGCCGCTGGGCGCGCAGGTCACGCTGATCACCGACCGCGATTCGGCGGTGCCGGTGGAAGTCGCGCGCAACCAGGCTCGCGGCGTGCTGGTCGGCGATGCCGGCTCCACCGTCGGCGGGCTGCAGCTGCTTTGGCAGGCCAACGATGGCGACCTGCGTGCGGGCGACGTGCTGGTCACCAGCGGACTCGACGGGGTGTACCCGGCCGGCCTGGCGGTGGCGCGCATCACCAAGGTCACGCGCGAACCCGATTCGGCCTTCGCGCGCGTGCTGTGCACGCCGCTGGCGCGGGTCGACGCCGGGCGCTACGTGCTCGTGCTCACCCCGCAGCGCCCGCTGGCGCCGGCGCCGAAGGCGCCGACGCCGGCGCACCGGCGATGAGCGCCACTGCAAGGGCCGGGGCATGAATTCCCTGCGCGGATCCCGGTCTTCGTCGGCCGAAGGCCCCTCGCGCGGCGAGGTGCTGCTGCTGGCGGCACGCCCCTGGTTCGTCTGGGTCACGCTGGTCGCCGCGCTGGTGCTCGAGTTCGTGCCGGTGGGTCGCCGCCCCTGGCTGCCCGACCTGCTGGCCATGACCCTGGTGTTCTGGGTGGTGCACCAGCCTCGTCGCGTTGGGATCGGCGTCGCCTTCGTGTTCGGCCTGCTGGTCGACGCCCAGCATGCGGCGCTGCTGGGCGAGCACGCGCTGGCCTACAGCCTGCTGGCCTTCTTCGCCGTCATGCTGCACCGGCGCCTGCTGTGGTTCTCGCTGCCCCAGCAGGCACTGCAGATCCTGCCCCTGTTCGCGGCCGCGCGCCTGCTGGAGTTCCTCGTGGCGATGATGGCCGGCGGCTCGCCGCCGGGCCTGAGCTACGCGCTGGCACCGCTGCTGCAGGCGGCGCTGTGGCCGCTGCTGAGCTGGCTGCTGCTGGCGCCGCAGCGGCGCGCACCGTTGCACGACGAGAATCGACCCCTGTGAACAGCCCGGAATTGAAAAACGTCGGGCGCGAGTTGCTGCGCTTCCGGCGCCGGCTGCTGCTTGCCGTGGCCGGCGTCGTGCTGGCCTTCGGGCTGCTCGTCGGGCGCTGGCTGTGGCTGCAGGTGCTGCGCCACCGGCAATATTCGCTGCAGGCGCGCGACAACCGCGTGGCCATCGTGCCGGTACAGCCGTCGCGGGGACTGATCGTCGATCGCAACGGCATCGTGCTGGCCGACAACTTCGCCGCCTACACGCTGGAGATCACGCCCAGCAAGACGGCGGGGCTGGCCGCCACCATCGCCGCGCTGCGCGCGGTGGTGGCGATTTCGCCCCACGACGAGCGCCGCTTCCACGCGCTGCTGGGGCAAAGCCGCAGCTTCGAATCCATCCCCATCCGCAGCCGGCTGAGCGACGCCGAGGTGGCGCGCTTCGTCGCCCAGCGCTTTCGCTTTCCCGGCGTGGAAGTGCATGCCCGGCTGTTCCGCTCCTACCCGCTGGGATCGCTGGCCTGCCACGCCATCGGCATGGTCGGGCGCATCAGCCCGGGCGAACTGCAGCAACTGCAGGACTCGGGCCAGGCCGCGAACTACCAGGGGGCCGACCACATCGGCAAGACCGGCGTGGAACTGGGCTGGGAGAGCCAGTTGCACGGCACCATCGGCTTCGACGAGGTGGAGGTCAACGTCGCGGGCAAGCCGGTGCGCAAGCTGCGCAGCAAGCCGCCGGTGCCCGGCAGCACCCTGGTGCTGTCGCTGGACGCGCGCATGCAGAAACTGGCCGAGGATCTGTACGGCGACCGCAGCGGCGCCTGCGTGGCGATGGATCCGCGCACGGGCGAGGTGCTGGTGATGGCCTCGATGCCCACCTTCGACCCCAATCTGTTCGTCGAGGGCATCGATCCGCAGAACTGGAACCAGCTCAACACCGATCCGCGCCGCCCGCTGCTCGATCGGGTGCTGCGCGGCACCTTCCCGCCCGGCTCCACCTACAAGCCCTACCTGGCGGTCGGCGCGCTCACCCTCGGCCTGCGCACGGCAACTTATACGCTGAACGATCCGGGCTTTTTCATGCTCGGACACCACAAGTTCCGCGACGACGTGCCCGGCGGCCACGGCAAGGTGGACATGCACAAGGCCATCGAGGTCTCCTGCGACACCTATTTCTACATGGTGGCCAACGACTGGGGGGTCGACGGCATCCACGACTGGACGCGCCGCTTCGGCTTCGGCCAGTTGACCGGCGTGGACCTGCCCGGCGAGGCGCGCGGCATCCTGCCGTCCAAGGCGTGGAAAAAGCGCGCCTACAAGACTCCGGCGCTGCAGCGCTGGTACGCCGGCGAAACCGTCAGCCTGGGCATCGGCCAGGGCTACAACAGTTTCACCCCCATGCAGATGGCCAACGCGCTGGCCACGATGGCCAACGGCGGCACGCGTTACAAGCCCCGCGTGGTGCGCATGGTGGAGGACATGACCACGCATCGCTTCGTGGCCACCCCCGCGGAAGTCGCCGAGCGCCTGCATCTGAACGCCGCCGACTGGCAGGTGGTGCACGACGGCATGGTGGCCGTGACCTCCAGCAAGCAGGGCACGGCCCGCGCGGTGTTCCAGGACGCGCCCTATACCAGCGCGGGCAAGACCGGCACGGCGCAGGTGTTCACCGTCGGCCAGCACCAGCGCTACGACGCCGCCGACCTCGCGCGCCACCTGCTCGATCACGCGCTGTTCACCGTGTGGGCGCCCGCCGACAACCCCACCATCTGCGTGGCGCTGATCGTCGAGCACGCGGGCTGGGGCGCCAGTGCCGCCGCGCCGATCGCACGCAAGCTGCTCGACTACCACCTGCTGGGCCAGTTGCCCAGCGACGCGCAAATCCAGAAGATATCCGGGCGCAAGCCCACCCCGCTGCCTTTTCGCTATGCCGGCGCGCGCGACGGCCTGCCGCCGGTGCCGGGCGCGCATGCCCGGCCGCCTGCGCCCGGGGCGTCCGCGGCCGCCGAGGCCTCGAGCACGGCGCTCCCTCCGGTGCGCCCCTGGCCCGCGCCGACGCCTGCGGGCGCACCGTCGGCGCCACGCGCGGGCAACGCCGACGCGCGCGCC
>JAKBNS010000216.1 GCA_021830925.1 Pseudomonadota bacterium
CGAACATCAAGCCCCTGCGAAGGGCTGCATGAGCGCCTGGCGCCGCCGCCCGAGGGGCGGCCGGATCGCATCGTGGTGGGCCCTGCGGGGCTCGAACCCGCAACCAACGGATTATGAGTCCGCTGCTCTAACCATTGAGCTAAGGGCCCGCGGCGCGCGCGGGCAGGGTGCCCGGGGCCGAGCGGCGGATTCTACCGGTGGCCCGCGGGGCTTCGCGCCGCCCAGCGGCGCGCACGCGCGGCGCTGCGGACAATGCGCCGATGGGAACTCGCTGCATCGGGGTCACGCTGGTGGAGTGCCTGGTCGTGATGGCGCTGATGGCCATCTGCGCGGGGCTGGCGCTGCCCGCCTGGCGCGACGCGTTGCGGGCGCAGCGGGTGCGCGCGGCCAGCGAGGCTCTGGAGGACGGCTTGCGCCAGGCGCGGCTGCTGGCGCTGCGGCGCGGGAGTTTCGTGCGCATGTGTCCCGGCGGCGAGGCCGGCGATTGCCGGGGCGCCGGGCGCTGGGAGCAGGGCTGGGCGCTGCTGGGCGAGAGCGGCGCGGCCAGCGCCCGGGCGCCGCTTCTCGGCGTCGGTCCGGCATGGCCCGGGGTGCGCATCGACGGCGATGCGGCGCTGGCGCGCGGCGCGGGCTTCGACGCCGGGGGGTGGCCGCGCCGGCCCGGCGGTGCGCTGCTGATGGGGCGCTGGCGCGTGTGTCCGCAAGGCGGCGGCGCGGGGCGCGAACTGGTGATGTCGGCGGCGGGCCGGGTGCGCTCCGCCGCGGTGGTCTGCCCGCCGCCGCCCTGAAGCGCGTCGGCGCCTCGGCGGATCAGCGCTGGCTGAGGGCGTTGCCGACCAGCTTGGCGGTGATGTCGACGATGCGGATCATGCGCTCGTAGGCCATGCGGGTGGGGCCGATCACGCCCAGGGTGCCGACCACGCGGCCGTCGACCTCGTAGGGGGAGGTGATGACCGAGAGTTCCTCGTAGGGAACCACCTCGCTGTCGCCGCCGATGTAGATGCGCACGCCCTCGGAGCGTTGCGAGCTTTCCAGCAGGCGCAGCAGCAGGGACTTCTGCTCGAACAGGTCGAACAGGCGCCGCAGGCTGGCCAGGTCCCCGGCGAGGTCGTCCACCTCCAGCAATTGCTTCTGCCCGGAAATCACCACTTCTTCCTGGCGCTCGGCCGCGGCCTGCCCGGCGGCGGCCACCGCCGCCTGCATGAGCGCGACGATCTCGCCCCGGATGTTCTCCACCTCGCCGCGCAGGCGGGCGGACATCTGATCGAAGTCCAGACCGCTGCAATGGGCGTTGAGGTAGTTGGCGGCTTCGGTCAGCTGGCCCTGGGTGTAGGGGTGGGCGGAGACGATGATGCGGTTCTGCACGTCACCGCCAGCGTCGACCAGGATGACCAGGATGCGCTGTTCCGACAGGCGCAGGAACTCGATGTGCCGGAACGCGGCGTCGCGGCGCGGGCTCATCACCACGCCGACGAAGTGCGACAGGTCGGACAGCAGGCGTGCGGCGTTGACGATCACCTTCTGCGGCTCCACGCTGGTCAGCTCGGAGCGGAAGCGCTGCTCGAACTCCTGGTGGTCGCCTTCGCCGCGCGCGGTGAGCATGGTGTCCACGAACACCCGGTAGCCGCGCGGCGTGGGGATGCGCCCCGCCGAGGTGTGGGGGCTGACGATCAGGCCCAGTTCCTCCAGGTCGGCCATCACATTGCGGATGGTCGCGGCGGACAGTTCCAGGCCGGAGGCGCGCGAAAGCGTGCGCGATCCCACGGGTTGTCCGTCGGCGATGTAGCGCTCGATCAGGGCTTTCAGGAGAAGGCGAGCTCGGTCGTCCATGACGCGCATTTTAAATTCTCGCGCTCCCGCATGGGGGCGCCGCGGGCAGGCGGCCACCTGCCTGTGCTGTAATGCCACAAAGGTACCCCCCGGCGTGCCGTGCCAGCGTGCCCCCTGCGCGCGTTCATCCGCCTCTCAGCCCATGTCCGCACCCGTATTCCAGCACGCCATCCTGATCGGCAAGCCCGAGGCAGCCGGCGTCGGCCGCACGCTGGAGGAGATCGCGTCGTGGCTGGCCGCCAGCGGCGTGGAGCCGCTGATCGAGCTGGAGACGGCCCAGCGCTGCGAACTTCCGGGCCATCGCGCGGTGGCCCTGCGCGACATCGGGCACGACGAGGCGCGCAGCCTGGTGGGCATCGTGGTCGGCGGAGACGGCACCATGCTGGGCGCGGCGCGCCAGCTGTCGCCGTCGGGCGTGCCCCTGATGGGTATCAATGCCGGGCGCCTGGGTTTCATCACCGACATCGTCGAGGCGCGCTGGCGAGAGGCACTGGGGGCCATGCTGCAGGGGCACTTCGAGCGCGAGCAGCGCGCGGTGCTGGCCGGGCGGGTGCAGCGCGACGGCGAGACCATTTTCACCGGCATCGCCATCAACGACATCGTGGTCAACCGCAGCGGCGCGACCGGGCTCGTCGAGTTGCGCGTGGACGTGGACGGCTGCGCCATGTACGCGCAGCGCGCCGACGGTCTGATCGTGGCCACGCCCACCGGCTCCACCGCCTACGCGATGTCGGCCGGCGGCCCGATCCTGCACCCCAGCCTGCCCGGGCTGGTGCTGGTGCCGATCGCCGCGCACACGCTGTCGAACCGGCCCATCGTGCTGCCCGACCACGTGCACATCGACATCGAGGTGGCCTCGCGCAGCGACGTGGTGCTGAATTTCGACATGCAGCATTTCGCGGATCTGCTGGGCGGCGACCGCATCCACCTGCAGATCGCGCCCTACCGCGCGGTATTCCTGCACCCGCCGGGGTGGAACTATTTCTCGACCCTGCGCAAGAAGCTGCGCTGGCACGAGATCCTCGGCGTGGACGACTGAAGCCCTGCAACCCGCCAACCCCGCGGCCCCGAGCATGTTGCGCCGACTGCATATTCGTCATTTCGTGCTGGTGGACGAACTCGAACTCGAGTTCGGCCCCGGCTTCACGGCCCTGACCGGCGAGACCGGTGCCGGCAAGTCCATCCTGATCGACGCGCTCAAGCTGGCGCTGGGCGAGCGCGGCGACGCCTCGGTGCTGCTGCCGGGGGCTGCGCGCGCCGAGATCTCCGCCGAGTTCGACACCCCGCCGCAGCTTGCCGGGTGGCTCGACGAGCAGGGCTTCGAGCCCGGCGAAACGCTGCTGCTGCGCCGGGTCATCGACGCCCAGGGCCGTTCGCGCGGCTACCTCAACGGCAGCCCGGCCACGCTGGCGCAATTGCGCGAGGCAGGCGACGCGCTGGTCGACATCCACGGCCAGCATGCCTGGCAGAGCCTGGCGCGCAGCGATTCGGCGCGCGAGCTGCTCGATGCCTATGCCGGTGCGGCCTCCGAGCGCCAGGCCTGCGCGCAGGCCTGGCGCGTCTGGCGCGATGCCGAGCAGCAGTTGCAGACGGCGCGCCAGGACGCCGGGCAGCTGCAGCGCGAGCGCGAGAGCCTGCAGGTGGAGCTCGCCGAACTCGACCGCCTGGCGCCGCAGGCCGACGAGTGGGAGCCGATGAATGCGGAGCACCGGCGCCTGGCGCACGCGGCCGAGCTCATCGAGCAGTTGCAGGGGGCCTGCGTCTGGCTGGACGACGAGGAAAGCGGCGCGCTGCGCATGCTGGCGCGCGCGCAGCAGGCCTTGCAACCCGCCGCGGCGATCGACCCGGGCCTGCAGCCGGTGCTGGAGCAGCTCGATCAACTGCATACCCTGGGGGCCGAGCTGGGCCACGAGCTGGCGGCGCGCCTGCGCCAGGCCGACGTCGACCCGCAGCGCCTGGCCGAGGTGGACGCCCGGCTGTCGGCGTGGATGGCTCAGGCGCGGCGTCAACGCGTGTCGCCCGAGCAACTGCCCGCGCAATGGCAGCAGTTGCGTGCCCGCCAGCAGGAACTGGAGCAGGGTGCCGATCTGGAGGCGCTGGCGGCGCGCGAGCGTGCCGCGCATGCGGGCCTGCGCGAAGCGGCAGCACGCCTGAGCGCGCGCCGCGCCGGGGCCTGCGAGCGTTTGGCGCAAGGTGTGCGCGCGCTGATGCACGAACTCGGCATGCAGGGAGGGGACTTCTCGGTCGCGCTGCGCGAGCTGCCGCAGATCCAGTCCGCCGGCGCGGAGTCGGTGGAACTGCTGGTGGCCGGGCATGCGGGGGCCGAACTGCGCCCGCTGGCGCGCGTGGCCTCGGGGGGCGAACTCTCGCGCATCGCGCTGGCGCTGGCCGCCACCACGGCGGCGCAGCAGCCGGTGGGCACCTTGCTGTTCGACGAGGTCGACGCCGGCATCGGCGGCGCGGTGGCGCACACCGTGGGCCGCCTGCTGGGCGCGCTGGGCGCGGATCGCCAGGTGCTGGCGGTCACCCACCTGGCGCAGGTGGCCGCGGCCGCGTCGCGCCACCTGCAGGTGGACAAGGCCAGTCGCGACGGTCGGACCTTCAGCAGCGTGCGCGCGCTGGATGCGCCGGCACGGGTGCTGGAGATCGCGCGCATGCTGGGCGGCGACGCCTCCTCCGAGACGGCGCTGGCGCATGCGCGAGAGATGCTGCAGGGCGCCGTGCCGGAGCCGGCGCCGCGCGCGCGGCGTGCCCGTGCGGGCGCACCGAGGGAGCGTTCGACTCCCCCGGGAAGCAGGGCGTAGCCGGGAGGGCCGTTCCATGACCACGCGGACGCAGGATGGTTCCGACACGACGCAGCACGAGCCGCGCGCGCTGCGCGTGGTGCTGTTGTCGGGGGTGTCGGGCTCGGGCAAGACCATCGCGTTGAATTCGCTGGAGGATGCCGGCTACTACTGCGTGGACAACCTGCCCCCGCAGCTGGTGGACCAGTTGCTGGAGGTATCGCAGCAGGCGGGCTACCGGCGCCTGGCCATCGCGATGGACGCGCGTGCTCCCGAGGGTTTGGGTCTGCTGCCCGATCTGGTGCGGCGCCTGCGCGCGCAGTGCGACCTGCATTTCATCTACCTCGACTGCGGCACCGACACCCTGGTGCAGCGCTTCTCCGAGACGCGGCGCGCGCATCCGCTGACCGCCCGCCGCGGCGAGCAGGCACGCAGCGCGCCGGGGCAGCCGGCGCCGGCTTCCGCGCCGGCGCTGGTGGAGGCCATCGAGCTGGAGCGCGAGCTGCTGGCGCCGGTGGCGGGACTGGGCCTGCACATCGACACCAGTGGACTGCGCCCGGCACAACTGCGCGCCTGGGTGCGTCAGGCGGTGCAGCTGGAGGCCTCGCGCCTGACCCTGTTGTTCGAGTCCTTCGCCTTCAAGCACGGCGTGGCGCTGGATGCGGATTTCGTGTTCGACGTGCGCATGCTGCCCAATCCCCATTACGACCCGCAGCTGCGTCCGCTCAACGGGCGTGACGCACCGGTGGCGGATTTCCTGCGCGCCCAGCCCTCGGTCATGCGCATGCTGGGCGACCTGCGGGGTTTCCTGGAGCATTGGCTGCCGGCCATGGCCGAGGACCAGCGCAGCTACGTGGTGGTGGCCATCGGCTGCACCGGAGGCCAGCACCGCTCGGTGTTCCTGGCCGAGGAGCTGGGAAAGCACTTCGGGCAGCAGCACCGCGTGCTGGTGCGCCATCGCGAGCTCGACGCGGTCGGCGGTCCGGCCCGCTGAGGCCGTCGCCTGCGGCGGCGCGGGCGTCGGCGCCGCCGGGGCCGTTCAGCCTTGCTCGCCCGCGTCCGCGGCCTCGACCGGGTTCCCGTCCAGCTCCGCGGCGAGCAGCTTGCGCACCGGCGCGGGAAGGCCCAGCGCGAGCGCCTGCTCCAGCGTGAACCAGGCTCCGCCCGCGTCGGCATCGGCCACGCCCTCGTGGGCGCGCAGCCAGATCTCCAGCGGGCGCAGCAGCAGGTCCATGTGGGTCAGCACGTGGCGCAGCGGCGCGCGCGCGCGCTGGCGCAGCACCTCGCCGAGCTGCGCGGCCCGGGCCAGCGCCTGGCTGGCGTCGTCATGGCCCGGCAGGCACCACAGGCCGGGCCAGATGCCCTGCGGATCCCGACGCTGCAGCCACACGCGCGGGCCGGCCGGTTCGTCGCTGCGGGCCCACAGCAGCACCCACTCCAGCGTGCGCCGGGCGGCCCGCCGCGGGGATTTCGCGGCAGCGGGGGGCGGCACGGTTGCATCGCGCGGGCAGTCGGCGGCGAAGGGGCACAGCAGGCAGTCGGGTTGGGTCGGCTTGCACAGGGTCGCGCCCAGGTCCATCAGGCCTTGCGTGTAGGCGTCCAGCGCGGTGGCGGGCAGCAGCGACTCGGCCCGTTCCCACATCGCGCGCAGCGAGGCGGCGTCGCGCGGGCGCGGCATCGCGAAGGCCCGCGCCAGCACGCGCTGCACGTTGGCGTCCAGGATGGCCTCGCGCCGGCCGAAGCAGAAGGCGGCGATGGCGGCGGCGGTGGAGCGGCCGATGCCGGCGAGTTGCTCCAGTCCTTCGCGGCTGCGCGGGAATTCGCCACCGTGGAGTTCGCAGACCTGGCGCGCGCAGGCGTGCAGGTTGCGCGCGCGCCGGTAGTAGCCCAGTCCGCTCCACTGCGCCAGCACCTGGTCGAGTTCGGCGGCGGCCAGCGCGCGCACATCGGGAAAGCGCCGCAGGAAGGGTTCGTAGTAGCGCAGCACGGTGTCCACCCGGGTCTGCTGCAGCATGATCTCCGAGACCCAGACGCGGTAGGGGTCGCGGCTGAGCTGCCAGGGCAGGTCGTGGCGCCCGTGCGTGCGCTGCCACGCCACCAGGCGCGGCGCGAAACTGCCGGGGTCGATGCCGCCGCTCATCGCGACGCGGCGCGCGGGCTCGCTGCGCCGGGCGCGGCGGGCAGCGCGCGGGCAGGTCCCTGCACTGCCGTCATGCGGCCGCGGCCAGCGCCTCGGCGCCGGGCAGCGCGAGCTCGAATCGGTTGGCGAGTTGCTGGCGCAGCTCGCGCAATTGCTCGGCGCGCTGGCGCAGCTGTCCGATGCGCTCCGCGAGCTCGCCGTCGGCCTGCGCCACCTGCTGCAGGTTGCTCAGGCGCCGATGCAGCGAGCGCCGGCGTTCGCGGGTCTGCGCCTGCAGGCTGGCCATGGCGGCGCGGTTCCAGTGCTGGGCATCGGCAATGCCGCGCTCCTGGATGCTGCGCAGGCGAGCCTGCGCCGACAGCAGCACGCGGTCGACGTAGGCACTGCTCTGCAGGCGCAGCCATTGCACGGCGCCGGCGAAGCGCAGGTAGTCGGAGCGCATGGCTTCCAGGTCCAGGCGCGCTCCGTCCAGGCGCAGCGCCTTGGGCAGGGGCATGGAAAAGGCGAATTCGTTGTTCAGGCGCACGCAGGCGCCGGCGAGCATGGACTGGTTCTCCTCCAGCAACGACTCCGCCCGGTTCATGCTCAGGCCGAGTTCGTCGCAGGCGTCGGCCAGCGCCGCGCGCAGGCCGGTCTTGAGCAGGGCCGAGCGCAACTGGCGGCGCAGGCTCTCCAGGCGTTGCAGCGCGCGCTTGGCATCCAGCAGTTCCGCCGCCCTCGCCATCTGGCGGGCGTTGACGGCCTGCACCGCCTGCACCAGGCCCACCGCGGCGTCGAATTCCTGGCGTTCCGATTCCGCCCGCTGCAACAGCGCGGCCGCGGCGTGCTTGCTCTTGCCCTGCAGGGCCTCGAGTTCCATGCGTTGCTCGTCGGCCAGGCGCAGTCGGGCGTCGAGGTCGCGCTCCAGGCGCTGACGCGTGTCCAGCAGCGTGGCGCGCCAGCTGCCCTCGAGCCAGTCGCGGCGCTCGCGGTCGGCGCAGTCGCCCAGCGCCGCCTCGAGCTGCGGCAGGCCCGAGCGTTGCAGCAGCGTGTCGTCGCCCTGGATGCGTGCCAGCAGGCCCTTGTGGGCGCTGAGGGCGAAGACCCGCGAGGCCGGAACCTGCAGCACCTGGGCCACGGAGTCGCATTGCTGGCGGATCTGCGCCTGCACCTCGGCGCCGCTGCGCAGCGGATCCCACAGCATGTCGATCTTGTTCAGCACCACGAAACTGCGCGCGCGTCCGGCCGCGCCGACATGCTCGGTCCACAGCTGGAGGTCGCTGCGCGTGACCCCGGCGTCGGCCGACAGCAGAAACACCACGGCGGCGGCGGAGGGGATCAGCGACAGGGTCAGCTCCGGCTCGGCGCCCAGCGCGTTCAGGCCCGGAGTGTCCAGCACGCTGATGCCCTGGGCCAGCAGCGGGTGCTCGATGTTCAGCAGCGCATGGCGCCAGCGCGGGATCTCGACATCCTGCGCGGGCCTGGGCTCGCCGGTCGCGGGGACCGCCTCGGCGTCGCCGTCCTCCGGCAGATGGAAACCCAGCTCGCGCGCGCGCTCCAGCGGCACCTGCACCGTGTCGCACAGGCGCTGCAGCGCGCGGCTCATCGCCACCGCGTCGCCGGGTTCGAACCGGTGTTCCTGCCATTCCTGCGGACGCGACTTCCAGTCGCCGAGCAGGCGCGACTCGGCGCGGGTCTCGATGGGCAGCAGGCGCAGCGAGATGGGCTGGGCCGGGTCGCTGAAGATTTCCACCGGGCACATGGTGGTGCGCCCGACCCCGGCGGGCAGCACGCGCTGGCCGGTGCTGCCGAAGAACAGCGCGTTGACCAATTCGGACTTGCCCCGCGAGAGCTCGGCCACGAAAGCCAGCTGCACCTGGTCGCGCTGCAGGCGCCGCTCCAGTTCCGACAAGGGCTCCTGCCACAGCGACGGGTCGAGCGAACTGTCGGCCAGCCAGCCGGCGAGGGCGGCCAGGCGCGCCAGGCGCTGGTCGCGCCAGGCGCCGAAGCGGCTCCAGGCGGGAGCTTGCGCGGAGGGGCGGATGGGCTGGTTCATCGGCAGCGGGGCAGGGGCGAAGCGCCGCGCCGGCGCGGCGGATGCAAGACACGCATAGCGTACCCCTTCACGCCCGCGCGCGATACGGGCGGACTCAACGCCGCTGGCAGGAACGACAGAAATAGGTGCTGCGTTGGCCCTGCGCGACATGCGCCAGCGGGCGGGCGCAGCGCCGGCAGGGCTGGCCGGCGCGGCCGTAGACCAGCGCCTCCAGCTGGAAGTGCCCCTGGGTGCCGTCGCTGGAGCAGAAATCGCGCAGTGTGCTGCCACCGGCTCGCACGGCCTGCTGCAGCGTCGCGCGCAGCTCGGCCGCCAGCAGGGCGCAGCGCTGGCGCGACAGCCGCCGGCCGGGGGTGCGCGGGTCGATGCCGGCGCGGAACAGCGCCTCGCAGGCGTAGATGTTGCCCACGCCGGCCACCACGGACTGGTCGAGCAGCAGCAGCTTGATCGCGGAGCGCCGCTCGTGCACCGCACGCCACAGGCGTGCGCCGTCGAAGTCGTCGTCCAGCGGCTCCGGGCCCAGGTGGCTCAGCAGCGGGTGCGGCGGGCCGGGCACCGCGTGCCAGATCACCGCGCCGAAGCGGCGCGGATCGTTCATGCGCAGTTCGCCGCGATCGGTCAGCAAGCGGAAATGCTCGTGCGGGCCGGGCGGCGGCAGATCCTCCTCCGCTCCTTGCAGCCAGCGCAGCGAGCCCGACATCCCGAGATGCACGATCAACTGGCCGCGTTGCAGGCCCAGCAACAGGTACTTGCCCCGCCGGTCCAGGCGCTCGACCCGTTGGCCGGCCAGGCTGCCCGGCTCGCATTGCAGGGGCCAGCGCAGCGGCTTGCCCAGCGTGGCGCCGCGCACGACCCGGCCGTGCAGCGGCTCCAGCAAGGCGCGGCGCGTGACTTCGACTTCGGGGAGTTCGGGCATGACGAAATTGTGCGCCAAGCAGGGGGTTTTCGCCCTGCGGCCGACCGGGGGAGTGGACACGCGCTGCTGGCGCGGCCGCGGGCCACGCCGGCCACTACACTGGAGGACCCAGCCGCCACGCCCTTCATCCCCTCATGCGTCAAGCCGTTTTCGCAGCCTCGCTGCTGGCCGCGCTGGCCTCCGTGCCCTGGGCGCGGCAGGCCGCCGCCGAGGTGCCGCCCCAGGTCGCAGCCATCACGCGGGTCGCGCCGTCGCAGACCTCGCGCGACGATGCCGAGCAGCAGGCCCGCTGGTTCTACTCCACGCTGACCGGCGAGATCGCCGCACGCACCGGGCACCCGGACGTGGCCTACGCGGAATTGCTGCGCGCCGCGCGGGACATGGATTCGGCGCCCTTGTTCGAACAGGCCGTGCAGGTGGCGCTGAACGCGCGCCAGCCGGAGCTGGCGCTGTCGGCCGTGAGCTCGTGGCTGGAACTGCAGCCCGGTTCGGAACGCGCGCAGGCCTGGCGCGTGCAGCTTCTGCTCGGTCTGGGGCGCGACGCCGAGGCGGCGCCGGCCATCCAGCGCCTGATATCCGCCGCCCCGCAGCCGCAGCGCCCCGAGACCGTGCTGGCGCTGGGCGGGATGTTCCTCGGCATGCAGGATGCGCAGCGGGCGCTGGCGCTGGCGCGGCGCAGTCTCGCGCCCTATGCGGCCTTGCCGCAGACCCAGGCGGTGCTGGCCCAGCTGCAGGTGCAGGCCGGTGAACTGACCGCCGGTCTGGCGCGTGCCTCGCGCGCGCTCAAGGCGGACCCCACGCTGCGTCCGGCGGCCTTGCTGCTGTTGCAGCATTACAAGGCCGATCCGGCACGGGCTGACACCCGGCTGGCCGGCTACCTGGCCGCGCGCCCCGAGGACGATACCTTGCGCATGGGCTGGATCGACGCGGCCACCCAGCAGCAGCGCGACAGTGTGGCGCTGGCGCAGTGCGAGCTGCTGGCACGGCGCAAACCGGAATTGGCGCAGGTGTGGCTGATCCTGGGTTCGCTGCAGCAGCAAATGGGCCAGTTCGCGCAAGGCGAGCATTCTCTGGCGCGCTTCCTTTCCATCAGCCTGCCGGGGGTTTCGCTGCCCGGCCTGGCGCCGTTGGCTTCGCCTCCGGCATCCGCACCGGCCGCTTCCGCCGCTTCGGCTTCCGCCGCTTCGGCTTCCGCCGCCGAGGCTCC
>JAKBNS010000153.1 GCA_021830925.1 Pseudomonadota bacterium
GTTAGACAAGGGTTTTATCCGTATAAGTTATTCCCTTACGGCTGCCCTGGTACTATTCGTACGGAAACCAGGGGGGGCTACGTTTTTGTATAGACTATCGTGCCTTAAAGCGCTGCGTCCGGGGCAGCCGGTGCTGGCGCTCAGCGGCCCGGAAGGCGGACTGGACGAGGCCGAGATCGACGCCGCGCTGCGCGCCGGATTCGAGCCCGTCAGCCTCGGCCCGCGGACCCTGCGCGCCGAGACGGCGCCGCTGGCTTTGCTGGCCGCGCTGGCGGCGCTGGCGGAGTCTGACGCGCCGCCCGCCTGAGACGCTCCGCGGCCGCCGCCTGCGCCGACGAGGCGCTCACGGGCTCGGCCGGCATCGGGTGCAGGCCGCCGAATTCGCGCGCCAGGTAGGCCTCGCCGTTTTCCAGCACGAAATAGCGCAGCGCCTCGGCCGACGGCGACAGCACCTTGCTGGAGGTGTGCACCACCTGCCAGCTGCGCACCAGCGGCAGGCCCTCGATGTCGGGCACGCCGATCAGGCCGTTGCGCAGCTCCAGGCCGATGCCGTGCAGCGACAGGAAGCTCACCCCCATGCCCGACATCACCATCTGCTTGATGGTCTCGTTGCTGGCCAGTTCCTGGTCGATGCGCGGGTCCACGCGCCATTCGCGCAGGTACTCCTCCATCGCGCTGCGGGTGCCGGAACCGGCCTCGCGGATGACAAAGCCGAACTGCGCCAGCGCCGACGCCGGCTTGCGCTCGCCGCGCATCAGCGGGTGGTCGGGCGCGCACACCACGCCCAGCGGGTGCGCGGCGAAGGGCTCGCCGCGCGTGGCCAGTTCGCGCGGCGGGCGGCCCATGATGGCCAGGTCCAGCTCGCTGCCCTGCAGCTGCTCGGCCAGTTGCTCGCGGTTGGCCACCACCACGCGCAGCTCGATGTGGGGATGTTCCTCGCGGAACATGGCCAGCAGGCGGGGCATGAAGTACTTGGCCGAGCTGACCATGCCGATGGTCAGGCGTCCGGACTGAAGGCCGCGAAAGCGCGCCAGCGCGTCCTCCGCGTCCTTCAGCGTGGACAGCACGCGCCGCGCGTAGACCAGCAGGTACTCGGCGGTCAGGGTCAGGCTGACCGACTTGCCGTGGCGCTCGAACAGCGGCAGTCCCACCTGCTGCTCGAGCTCGCGGATGTGCATGGACACGGCCGGCGGCGTCAGGTGCAGCTCCTGCGCGGCCTTGCCGAAATGCATGTGCCGGGCCGCCGCGACGAAGACCCGGAGCTGGCGCAGGGTGACGTTCTTCATCAGTTTTCCTGAAGTCACGAACAAGAAAACCTGAATTTACCTTAATTCCGTCGCCACTTATATTTGTCCGCAAGCGTGGCACGGCGCCGGGTTCGCGGCCCTCCACGCAGTCTTGTGAACGGGCCCGGGCGGGCGACCCCCGGGCTGCTTTTTCCGCAGTCGCATAGCGTTTTCGTTCATGCGAGTCTCCGTGTTTACTGACTGCGGGCTTTTTCAAGCCTCCTGGGGCGTCGCAGGGGCCTTGAAAAAGACAGGTGTCGGGAAGGCGGCCGCCGGCGGATCCGGGGCCATAGCGTCCACGCGCCGAGGAATCCATCCGTTCGGGAGACACATCATGCTGCAGGGTCGCACCACCATTTCGAAGTTCCTCATCGAGCAATTGCGCGGGACGGACGACCAGGCCGACCTGGCCGCGCTGCTGGTGGACGTGACGGCCGCCGTCAAGGCCATCGCCGCGATGACGGCCAAGGGGGCGCTGGGCGGCTTCCTGGGGTCGCTGGGCACGGAGAACGTGCAGGGCGAGACCCAGAAGAAGCTCGACGTGCTGTCCAACGACGCGATGATCCAGTCCTGCGAATGGGGCGGCCTGGTGGCCGGCATGGCGTCCGAGGAACTGGATCAGCCCTACGCGTTGCCGCAGCAGTTCGAGCGCGGGGCCTTCCTGCTGGTGTTCGATCCGCTGGACGGTTCGTCGAACATCGACGTCAACGTCTCGGTGGGCACGATCTTCTCCGTGCTGCGCATGACCCGCATGGGCGAGCCGCAGACCGCCGACTACCTGCGCCCGGGCGTGGAGCAGGTGGCCGCCGGCTACGCCATCTACGGCCCCGCCACGATGCTCGTGCTCACCGTCGGCAAGGGCACCCACGGCTTCACGCTGGACCGCGAGATCGGCAACTTCATCCTCACCCACCCGGACCTGCGCATTCCCGAGGACACCAGCGAATTCGCCATCAACGCCAGCAACGAGCGATTCTGGGAACCGCCCGTGCAGCGTTACGTGGCCGAATGCAAGGCCGGCAGGACCGGCGACCGCGGGCGCGACTTCAACACCCGCTGGATCGCCTCCATGGTGGCCGACGTGCACCGCATCCTGATGCGCGGGGGCATTTTCATGTACCCGCGCGATACCAAGGATCCGGCGCGCCCGGGACGCCTGCGTCTGCTGTACGAGGCCAACCCCATCGGCATGGTCGTCGAGCAGGCCGGGGGCGCGGCTTCCACCGGGCGCCAGCGCATCCTGGAACTGCAGCCCGAGTCGCTGCACCAGCGCGTGCCGGTGATGCTGGGCTCGAGGAACGAGATCGAGCGCCTGGAGCGCTACCACCGGGAATACGATAGCGGCTTGGACAAGCCCTTCGCCTCCCCGTTGTTCAAGGATCGTTCGCTGTACGGCGACGGCGTGCGCGCCTGAGCGCCGCGCCCCATCCTCCACGGCCCCACGCTTTCCTGGCACGGGCCGCCGCCACGAGGCGGCGGCAGCCCGGGCTTCGTCCATCGCCTCGTCAAGAGTTCCGCCATGTCCGCCAAGCACCCCATCATCGCGATCACCGGCTCCTCGGGAGCCGGCACGACCACCGTGATGCGCAGTTTCCAGCACATCTTCCGGCGCGAGCGGATCCAGGCCCAGATCATCGAGGGGGATTCGTTCCATCGCTACAACCGCGCTGAAATGCGGGAGGAAATGAAGCGAAGGGAACAAGAAGGTAGTGCGACTTTCAGCCATTTTGGCCCCGAGGCGAATCTTCTGGAGGAGCTGGAGGGGGTCTTCCGGGCCTATGGCGCCACCGGCGTGGGCAAGGCGCGCAAGTACATCCACGACGACGGGGAAGCCGCCCAGTTCGGCGTGCCGCCGGGGCAGTTCACCGAGTGGAAGGACATGCCCGCCGGCTCCGACCTGCTGTTCTACGAGGGCCTGCACGGCGGCTATGCGGATGCGCGCATCGACGTGGCCAGCCAGGTGGACCTGCTGGTGGGCGTGGTGCCTATCATCAACCTGGAGTGGATCCAGAAGCTGCACCGCGACCAGGTGCAGCGCGGCTACTCGCAGGAAGCGGTGATGGACACGATCCTGCGCCGCATGCCCGACTACGTGCACCACATCACGCCGCAGTTCTCGCGGACCCACGTGAATTTCCAGCGCGTGCCCACGGTCGACACCTCGAACCCATTCATCGCCAAGGACATCCCCAGCCTCGACGAAAGCATGGTCGTGATCCGATTCGCCGATCCGCACGGCATCGACTTCCCGTACCTGCTGTCCATGCTGCACGATTCGTGGATGACCCGACCCAACACCCTGGTCGTGCCCGGGGGGAAGATGGGCCTGGCGATGCAACTGATCTTCACCCCCATGATCCTTCGGCTGATGGACATCAAGCGCCGCGCCGGATGAAATGCAGGGGTCCCACCGACCACCATCCCGCTAGAGACCCGTCATGAACGCGCACTCCCAACTCTTTCCCGTCATCGATCCGCTGCAGCGTCGCCGCCTGGCCAACGCCATCCGGTTCCTGGCCATCGACGCCGTCGAGGCGGCCAAGAGCGGGCACCCCGGCGCGCCGATGGGCATGGCCGACATCGCCGAGGTGCTGTGGCGCGGGCATCTGCACCACAACCCGGCCAACCCGCACTGGCCCAACCGGGATCGTTTCGTGCTGTCCAACGGGCATGCGTCGATGCTGCTGTACGCGCTGCTGCACCTGAGCGGCTACGCGCTGCCGCTGGAGGAGATCAAGCGCTTTCGCCAGTTGCACAGCAAGACCCCGGGACACCCCGAGGTGGGTTACACCCCGGGGGTGGAGACCACCACCGGCCCGCTGGGCCAGGGCCTCGCCAACGCGGTGGGCATGGCGCTGGCCGAGACCCTGCTGGCGCGCGAGTTCAACCGCCCCGGGCACGAGATCGTGGACCACCACACCTACGTGTTCCTGGGCGACGGCTGCCTGATGGAGGGCATCAGCCACGAGGTCTGCTCGCTGGCCGGCACGCTGCGCCTGAACAAGCTCATCGCCTACTACGACGACAACGGCATTTCCATCGACGGTCACGTCGAGCACTGGTTCGCCGACGACACGGCCAAGCGTTTCGCGGCCTACGGCTGGAACGTGATCGGGCCGGTCGACGGGCACGACGCGCAGGCGGTGGAGCAGGCCACGGCCGAGGCCAAGACCAGCGACCGCCCCACGCTGATCATCTGCACCACCACCATCGGCTGGGGTTCGCCGAACAAGGCCGGCGGCCACGACGTGCACGGCGCCGCGCTGGGCGCCGCCGAGGCGCAGGCCACGCGCCAGGCGCTGGGCTGGGAATACGGGCCCTTCGAGATTCCCCAGGACATCTACCAGGCCTGGGACGGCCGCGAACGCGGCGCCAAGCTGGAGCAGGCCTGGAACCAGCGTTTCGACGCCTACGCGAAGGCCCATCCCGAGTTGGCCGGGGCGCTGCGCCGACGCCTGAGCGGGGAATTGCCCGCGGACTGGGCGGCCACCGTGCAGCAGCTGTACGCCAAGGCGCGCGCCGTGGGCGCGGCCACCGCCACGCGCAAGGCCTCGCAGATCGCGCTGGAGACCCTGGTGCCGGCGCTGCCCGAGATGTTCGGCGGCTCGGCCGACCTCACCGGCTCGAACCTGACCGCGGTGAAGGCCTCGCGTTCGTGGGAGGCGGCACAGGACGGGCAGCCGGTCAACTACCTGTCCTACGGCGTGCGCGAATTCGGCATGGCCGCGATGATGAACGGCATGGCGCTGCACGGGGCCTTCCTGCCCTACGGCGGCACCTTCCTGATGTTCTCCGACTACGCGCGCAACGCCGTGCGCATGAGCGCGCTGATGAAACAGCGCGTGGTGCACGTGTTCTCGCACGACTCCATCGGCCTGGGCGAGGACGGGCCGACCCACCAGGCGGTGGAGCAGACCCCCAGCCTGCGCCTGATTCCCAACCTGGACGTGTGGCGTCCGGCCGACGTGCTGGAGACCGCGGTGGCCTGGAAGCACGCGGTGGAGCGCGCGGACGGCCCGAGCGCGCTGCTGCTGTCGCGCCAGAACCTGGCGGTGCCGTCGCACGCCGACGGCGCCGAGGCGGCCATCGAGCGCGGCGGCTACGTGCTCGCCGACGCCGAGGGCAAGCCGCAGGTGGTGATCATCGCCACCGGCTCCGAGGTGGAGATCGCGCTGAAGGCGCGCGATCTGCTGGCCGCCGGCGGGGTAACCGCGCGCGTGGTGTCGATGCCCTGCACCAGCGTGTTCGACCGCCAGGACGCCGCGTGGCGCGCGCAGGTGCTGCCGCAAGGCGTGCCGCGCGTGGCCGTGGAGGCCGCGCAGCCGGACCTGTGGCACAAGTACGTGGGCCTGTCCGGCGCAGTGGTGGGCATTGCCAGCTTCGGCGAGTCGGCGCCGGCCGGCGAGCTGTACCGGCATTTCGGCATCACCGCCGAGCGCACCGCTGAGCTGGCGCGCGAGGTGCTCGCGCGCGCCGGCGGCGCGCCGGCCTGAGGGGACACGACGATGCACGATCTGGTCATGTTCGACCTCGACGGCACGCTGGTCGAGACCGCCCCCGAGATCGCCGACGCCGTCAACGATCTGCTGCACGAACTGGGCCTGCCCACCGTCGGCGAGGACCTGGTGAAGACCTGGATCGGCCACGGCACGCGCGAGCTGATGACCCATGCCTATGCGCATGCGGCGCAGCTCGAGGTGGGGTCGGTGCGCCGCGCCGGCACGATGGACATGCTGATGCCGCGCTTCGTGCCCTATTACGAACGCCGTTGCGGCACGCGCAGCCGGCTCTACCCGGACGTGCTGGACGCGCTGCGGTCGCTGCGCGCGCGCAAGGTGCGCCTGGCGGTGGTCACGAACAAGGAGGGGCGCTACGTCACGCCCATCCTGATGGCCCAGAACATCCGGGCCTTCTTTGACCTCATCGTGGCGGGGGACACCCTGGCCGCGAAAAAGCCGGACCCGCTTCCGCTACAACATTGCCTGGACAGGTTCCAGGTGCGCCGGGAGCGCGCGCTGTTCGTCGGGGATTCCCAGCTCGACGTGCAGGCCGCGCGCGCGGCCGGGGTGGAGGTGTGGGCGGTGCCCTACGGCTACAACATGGGGCAGCCGATCGCCGACAGCCACCCCGACCGCCTCATCGCGACCATGGCCGCGCTGAGCGAGGCCGGCTGCACGGCCGGGGTCGCCTAGACGCGCCGGAACCCGCCGCGTTCCCCCTTCAGACAAGAACAGGAGTTTTTCCATGACCATTCGCGTTGGCATCAACGGTTTCGGACGCATCGGGCGCATGGCGCTGCGCGCCATCACCCAGGAAGCGGAGTTCGGCGACATCGAGGTCGTCGGCATCAACGACCTGCTGGAGCCCGAGTACCTGGCCTACATGCTGCAGTTCGACTCGGTGCACGGGCGCTTTCGCGGCGACGTGCGCGTCGAGGGCGGCAAGCTGGTGATCAACGGCAAGAGCGTGCGCCTGAGCGCCGAGCGCGACCCGGCCAGCCTGAAGTGGGGCGAGGTCGGCGCCGACGTGGTGATCGAGTCCACCGGGCTGTTCCTGACCGGCGAGACCTGCCAGAAGCACCTGGACGCCGGCGCGGGCAAGGTCGTGCAGTCGGCCCCCAGCAAGGACGACACGCCGATGTTCGTGTACGGGGTCAACCACGCCAGGTACGCCGGCGAGCGCATCGTCTCGGCCGCCTCCTGCACCACCAACTGCCTGGCCCCGGTGGCCAAGGTGCTGAACGACCGCTACGGCATCAAGCGCGGCCTGATGAGCACCGTGCATGCCGCCACCGCGACCCAGAAGACCGTGGACGGCCCCTCGTCCAAGGACTGGCGCGGCGGCCGCGGCATCCTGGAGAACATCATCCCCTCGTCGACCGGCGCGGCGAAGGCGGTGGGACGCGTGATTCCCGAGCTGAACAAGAAGCTCACCGGCATGGCCTTCCGCGTGCCCACCTCCGACGTGTCGGTGGTGGACCTGACGGTCGAGCTCGAGCGCGGCGCCAGCTACGAGGACATCTGCAAGGACATGAAGGCGGCCTCCGAGGGCGCGCTCAAGGGCGTGCTGGGCTACACCGACCAGAAGGTGGTGTCGACCGACTTCCGCGGCTGCTCGCTGCCGTCAATCTTCGATGCCGAGGCCGGCATCGCGCTGGACGCCACCTTCGTCAAGCTGGTGTCCTGGTACGACAACGAGTACGGCTACACCTGCAACATGGTGCGCTTCCTGAAGCACGTGGCGTCGAACTGAGCCGGAGAGCCACGCCATGCACATCCTGAGCTTCGAGCAGGTCTGTCAACGCGGGCAGGCGCGCGGCAAGCGCGTGTTCATCCGCGCCGATCTCAACGTCCCGCTGGACGATCAGGGGCGCATCACCGAGGACACGCGGGTGCGTGCCTCGGTGCCGGCCGTGCGCATGGCGCTGGACGCCGGCGCCGCGGTGATGCTGACCTCCCACCTGGGCCGTCCCACCGAGGGCGAATTCAAGCCCTCCGACAGCCTGGCGCCGGTGGCGCAGCGCCTGGGCGACCTGCTGGGTCGCCCGGTGCGCCTGGTCGCCGACTGGGTCGACGGAGGCTTCGAACTGCACCCCGGCGAAGTGGTGCTGCTCGAGAATTGCCGCCTGAACAAGGGCGAAAAGAAGAACGATGCCGAGCTTTCGCGCAAGATGGCATCGCTTTGCGATATCTACGTCAACGATGCCTTCGGCACCGCGCACCGCGCCGAAGCCACCACCTACGGCATCGCGCAGTACGCCCCGGTGGCCTGCGCCGGTCCGCTGCTGGCGGCCGAGATCGACGCCATCCACCGCGCGCTGGCGCAGCCGGCGCGCCCGCTGGTGGCCATCGTCGCCGGCTCCAAGGTGTCGACCAAGCTGACCATCCTGCAAAGCCTGTCGGACAAGGTCGACGGGCTGATCGTCGGCGGCGGCATCGCCAACACCTTCATGCTGGCCGCCGGGCTGCCCATCGGCAAGAGCCTGGCCGAACCCGACCTGGTGGAGGACGCGCGCCGGGTGATCGACAAGATGAAGGCGCGCGGCGCCGAGGTGCCGATTCCCGAGGACGTGGTGGTGGCGCGAGAGTTCAGCGCCAGCGCCGAGGCGGTGGTCAAGCCCGCCTCCGAGGTGGCCGCCGACGAACTGATCCTGGACATCGGGCCGCGCACCGCGGCGCGCCTGGGCGCGCGCCTGAAGGCCGCCGGCACCATCGTCTGGAACGGCCCGGTGGGGGTGTTCGAGTTCGACGCCTTCTCCCACGGCACCGAGACCCTGGCGCGCGCCATCGCCGACAGCCAGGGCTTTTCCATCGCCGGCGGCGGCGACACGCTGGCGGCCATCGCCAAGTACGGCCTGGCCGAGCGCATCGGATACATCTCCACGGGGGGCGGCGCCTTCCTCGAGGTGCTGGAGGGCAAGACCCTGCCGGCCTTCGAGATCCTGGAGCGGCGCTCCCGCGAGCAGGGCGGCACGGGCTGACCCGCGCCGCGACCGTTTTTGAAACCACCCGGAGCCCCATCATGGCCCTGATTTCCCTGCGTCAGCTGCTCGACCACGCGGCCGAGCACGCCTACGGCGTCCCCGCCTTCAACGTCAACAACCTGGAGCAGATGCGCGCCATCATGGAGGCGGCCGCCGAGACCGACTCCCCGGTGATCGTGCAGGCCTCGGCCGGCGCGCGCAAGTACGCCGGCGCGCCGTTCCTGCGTCATCTGATCCTGGCCGCCATCGAGGAGTTCCCCGACATCCCGGTGTGCATGCACCAGGACCACGGCACCAGCCCGGCGGTGTGCCAGCGCTCCATCCAGCTCGGCTTCTCCTCGGTCATGATGGACGGCTCGCTGGGCACCGACGGCAAGACGCCCACCAGCTACGAGTACAACGTGGACGTCACCCGGCGCACGGTGGAGATGGCCCACGCCTGCGGCGTGTCGGTGGAAGGCGAACTGGGTTGCCTGGGCTCGCTGGAGACCGGCACCGCGGGCGAGGAGGACGGCATCGGCGCCGAGGGCAAGCTGGACCACAGCCAGTTGCTGACCGACCCCGAGGAAGCGGCCGACTTCGTGCAGAAGACCGGCGTGGACGCGCTGGCCATCGCCATCGGCACCAGCCACGGAGCCTACAAGTTCACCCGCCCGCCGACCGGGGACATCCTGGCCATCGGACGCATCAAGGAAATCCACGCGCGCATCCCGAACACCCACCTGGTGATGCACGGCTCCTCCTCGGTGCCCCAGGAGTGGCTGAAGATCATCAACGAGTTCGGCGGCGACATGGGCGAGACCTACGGCGTGCCGGTCGAGGAGATCGTCGAGGGCATCAAGCACGGCGTGCGCAAGGTGAACATCGACACCGACCTGCGCATGGCCTCGACCGGCGCCACGCGCAAGTTCCTGGCCGAGCACCCGAAGGAGTTCGACCCGCGCAAGTTCCTGATCGCGTCGACCAAGGCCATGAAGCAGATCTGCAAGGATCGCTACGAGGCCTTCGGCACGGCCGGCAAGGCCTCGAAGATCCGCCCGCAAAGCCTGGAAACCATGTTCCAGCGCTACGAGAAGGGCGAACTGGCGGCCAAGGTCCGCTAAGAGGCGCGTGATGGCGGCGTATTCCGATGCGCCGCTGCGCGCGCTGATCTTCGACGTCGACGGCACCCTGGCGGAGACCGAGCGCGACGGCCACCGCGTGGCCTTCAACCGGGCTTTCGCCGAACTGGGCCTGGACTGGAACTGGGACGAGGCGCTGTACGGGCGCCTGCTCGAGGTCACCGGCGGCAAGGAGCGCATGCTGCACTACTGGCGCGGCATCGACGCGGCGGGCGCCGACGCGGCCGATGCCGGCGCGCTGGTGGCGGAACTGCACCGGCGCAAGACCCGGCACTACGTGGATCTGGTCGAGTCCGGCGCGGTGGCGCTGCGCCCGGGCGTGCGCCGCCTGCTGGAGCAGGCGCGCGAGGCCGGGCTGCGCCTGGCGGTGGCCACCACCACCACGCCGGACAACGTGCACGCGCTGCTGCGCGCCGCGCTCGGCGAGGCGGCCGAGGGTCTGTTCGAGTGCATCGGCGCCGGCGACATCGTGCCGCGCAAGAAGCCCGACCCCGGCATCTACCTGTGGGTGCTCGAGCAGATGAACCTGTCGCCGGGCCAGTGCCTGGCCTTCGAGGATTCCCCCGCCGGGCTGCGCGCGGCGCGAGGGGCCGGACTGCGCGCCGTGGTAACCCCGGGCGTCTACACGTCGGGGGAATGCTTCGACGAGGCCTGGGCCTTGCTGGACCACCTGGGCGAGCCCGAACAGCCCGCGCAGGGCCGCGTGGCCGGCCTGAGGTGGAGCGGAGCGGTCGATCCGGCGGCGCTGCGCGCCTGGGCGGCGCAGCGCGCGTAGGGGCGCGCCGCGCCCGGCGCCGCCCCGCGAGTCCTCAGATCAGCACCAGCCGCGGCCCCAGCGCGCCGACGCCGCGCATCGGCGCCACGGCCTGGGCCATGGCCAGCGCCAGCTGGCGCACGGCTTCCCAGGGCTCGTGGGGCAGCGCCGCGGGCCGCTGGCCCTTGATCGCGCGGTCGCAGGCGGCCGCGCGCAGCAGCAGGCCTTCCAGCAGCGGC
>JAKBNS010000136.1 GCA_021830925.1 Pseudomonadota bacterium
CTACGTTCGGGACGTAGAAGTCGCAGGTTCAAATCCTGTCTCCCCGACCAGAAACAAGCGAAAAGCCCGCCCCTGAAAGGCGGGCTTTTCCGTTGGCGTCCGTCCGAAATCCGGACGGACTCGCAGCCGGCGAATCATCACCACCTGTCTTCTAGCGCAACGCTGCGTGCAACCCGCCGACAACGGCGTCTGCGTGCGGACCCAATCCCAGCGTAGCCGTACCGTGCCGTTACGCCCAGGCCTTCGCATCCAGCGACATCAAGGGTTCGCCTCACCCGTATCCGCGTCCGCTCGCGCATGCTACGCGGGCCGACGCGGACCGCCACGCCACGGACAGCGGAACCACTGCGGTCGCATCGGCCACGTCGGCATGATCTGCCATGGGCATTGGGTACGCCTGGCCCACGGGTCGGGGCCTCGACCATCAGGAGGAATCAGAGCGCACTTATCACAGCAAGAACTCACGACCATAGCGCGGACGGTATTCTCTTTTGGACTATTTTGACGCGCTATTTACGGTGCGCTTCTGCACAGTTAGTGGCGCGATGACGCGAACCATCCACAAGGACGATTACCAACTGCTTCTGAGCCTCATGCAGCAGGTTCGGGAGGCGGTTGCGATTACCCAGGTGGAGCTGGCCCAGCGGCTTCGTACGACCCAGTCGTACGTCTCCAAGTGCGAGCGCGGCGAGCGCCGCATCGACATCATCGAATACATATCGTATTGCGAGGCGCTCGGTGTGGATGCAGGCGTGCTGATGGACCTGTTCCTCGATCACCGCGATTATCGCCGGGTCAGCGACGAGAGCATGGCCACCTCGATAGAGGCACTGATGCGCAGGAACAAGCGGCGGCAGCGCTTGCATGCACCGGGTTAAGCGGCGCCGGACTGGTCGTACGACGCCCTCCACGGGGGCTTGCACGCGCATGCGGCCACTGCCGGATGCGCCCGCTTCACGAAAGGCCCGCGAGATCCAGGCAATCCGGTGACATGGATCGCCTTTCGATATCCGGAGCCTCCTCGCAAAATCATTCGGCCACCGAGGCTTCCGCCAGCCGCCGCAGCGCCGGCGCCAATGCACGCGGCCTCGGGAAGTGGCGCGACGCGACAGCCGATCTTTCGGCAAGACAGGCCACGCCTCCGCTGCCGACTGGCTCAAGCCAGGGGCTTGCCCACCCGTGCCCAGGCCGATACCGGATCGGAAGCCTTGCCGAACAGGAACCCCTGCGCCAGGTCACATCCCAGCGCCTTGGCCAGTGCAAGCTGCTCCGCGGTTTCGATGCCCTCAATGATGGTGCGAACCTGCAGGTTCTTCGCAATCGCCACGATCCCGCTGCACACGGCACGCGCGCGGTCGCTGACGAACAGGTCGCGGGTGATCGCCTTGTCGATCTTCAGCGCATCGATGGGCAGGCGATGCAGGTAGCTGAGCGAGGAGTAGCCGCTGCCGAAGTCGTCGATGAGGATGTCGAATCCGGCCTCTTTCAGCTCCTGCAGAACCCGGGCGCCATGGGCGATGTCGGCGATCAGGTCGTTCTCGGTGACTTCGAAGGCAATCTTGATCGACTGGGCGCCGGCCATGGCATGGCCGCAGGTATCCTGCACGCTCCTGACGAAGTCCCGGTCGGTCAGCTGGAGCGGCGAGACATTCACGGTGATGAACAGGCCGGCGCTCGCCGCGCCGGCCCAACGCGTGGCCTGTGTACATGCATCGCGCAGCACCTTCTTGCCGATCGCGGAGATAAGTCCGCAGCGCTCGGCGATGGGGATGAACTTCGACGGCGCGATGGGACCGCGCAGCGCATCGTTCCAACGCAGCAGCGCCTCGAAGCCAGCGACCTGTGACGTCGCCAGGTCGACGATCGGTTGATAGTGCAGCTCCATCGCACCATCGGCGAGCGCGGCCGGCATCGCCCGCTCGATCTCCCGGAGCTCGCGCGCCACGTCTCCCAGCTGCTTGCTGTAGTAGCTGACAGCGCCCTCAGCGATCGTGGTCGCACGCAGCGCGATCTGCGCCGACTCCAGCAGTGACTGCGGCGTGTCGCCGCCTTCCGGCCAGAACGCGACCCCCAGGCGCATCGGCGGACCGGCATCGGCAGCCCCCGGGTCCACCGCCGCGGCATCGGCCACCGCATCGAGCCAGTCCCGCGTGGAGGCGTGGTCCAGGCCGGGAGCGACGAGGATCCCCAGTGACGGGCCGGGCAGGAGCGCCATCTCGATCGCCTCGCCGAACCGCGATGCAATGCGCTGGGCCAGTTGGATGGCATGGGCCTTGGCGGAGATCAGGCTACTGCCAGGCAAAGCGCTGTCACTGCCAATATCCAACAGGCAGACGCCCACGATGGAGTCTTTGCGCTCGGGGTCGTGCAGGGCGCGGCGGACCCTGTCGTAGAAGTGGGCTTCATTGGGCAGGCCGGTGCTCGCGTCATGGCTGCGCGCATGTTGCAAGGCCGATTCGGTCTGGATGATGCGCGCGCCCAGCTGGACGTCCTGTGCGATCTGGCCCAGCAACCGGTAGGTCGATTCTTCGAGCAGCCGGGCGTCGTCGAACGCGAAAGCGATGATGCGCTTGTGGCCGTCGTAGGTGTGGCCCAGCGGGATCGCCACCGTCGCCCCTGTGCCACCGTCGTCGGCCGCAAGCACCGTTTCAATG
>JAKBNS010000045.1:0-2224 GCA_021830925.1 Pseudomonadota bacterium
CGCGGGCGACTTCCTGGGCGCCGCGCTGCCGGATACGCGGCAGGGCATGAACGGCGGCGAGGTCGTGGTGCACGGCCGCGCCGGAGACCGCGCCGGCTGGTGCATGCGACGCGGCCTGATCCTGGTCGGCGACGGCTGCGGCGCGCACTGCGCCGCGGGCATGCTCGCCGGCACCCTGGTCACTCCCGGCTGCGCCGGCACGCCGGCGCTGGGCCTGCGCCGCGGCAGCCTGGTGATCACGCGCCAGGCCCCGGCACTGGCGCCGACCTTCAACCCCGGCGGCGAGGTCGACCTGGTGTGGCTGCGCCTGCTGGCGCGCCACGCCGGCGCCTGGCTGCCCGAGCTGCTCGAGTCGCACCCGCGCGCACTGCGCGTGTGCGGCGACCTGGCCTGCGGCGGCAAGGGCGAGATCATGCTGCCGTGCCCACGCTGACCCATTGCCCCAGAACCTGTTGAGCGGAGTACGACATGCCCCTGCCCCTGAGCGCCGCCCCCGAAACCGAAACGGCGCGCCAGCCCGCGGCCATGCCCGCCGGCGACTGCGACGCGGTGTACCTGCGCGGGTTTCGCGGCCAGACCATCATCGGCATCCGGGACAACGAGCTTCACGAGCCTCAGACGGTGGCGATCGACCTCGTCGTCGGGCGCGCGCGCCTGCAGGCCTGCCGCTCCGACGACATCGCCGACACCGTCGACTACAGCGCCTTGCGCAAGTGGCTGCTCGGCTACCTGCAACACCACGGCCAGCGCCTGCTGGAGGCCTTCGCCGCGCGCCTGGCCGACCGTGTCCTGGAGGAGTTCCATGCCGACTGGGTGCAGGTATCGGTGGCCAAGCCCAGGCGCTACCCGGACGTGGAGGAAGTCGGCGTGCGCATCGAGCGCAGGCGTCAGCGCGAGCACGAGCGCGGCCAGGAGGCCGACATCCTGCGCCTGATCGGCGGCGGCATGTCCGCACGCCCCTGAGCGCGCGCCGGAGGGCGCGGGCGAGGGGCGCGGCGACGCCGCGCGTGCCAATCTCCGGCAAGCCATGTACCCTTGGGGCCTCGAGCGGTGCGCAGACGCCGCCAGGACAACGACAAGACGAGCACACACCACCCGCCGCGTCCCGGAAACCATCCCGAAGGTTCCCCGAACGATCATGGAAGTCAAACTCGACAAACGCTATCCCCTGGAGGTCGACGCCGAGCGCGCATGGACCCTGCTGAGCGACATCCGCGCGCTGGCCGGCTGCATGCCCGGCGCGCAGATCCTCGAACAGCTCTCGGACAACTCCTACAAGGGCGCGATGAAGGTCAAGGTCGGGCCGGCGCAGGCCCAGTTCGGCGGCACCGTGGACGTGCTCGAACTCGACCCTGCCGCGCGCCGCCTGGTACTGCGCGGCAAGGGCGCCGACAAGGGCGGCTCGTCGGCATCGATGGAGCTGCACGCAGTCATCGAGCCGTCGGCCGACGCGCCCGGGCAGGCGGTGCTGCACGGCGACGCGCGCATCGAGGTCAACGGCAAGTTCGCGCAGTTCGGCGCCCGCATGATGGTGCAGGTCTCGGAACTGCTGCTGGGACAGTTCGTGCAGAACTTCCGCAATGCTGCGCAGCAACTCGCCGCACCCGCGCAGCAGGACGCGGCGCACAGCAACGGGCAGGAGCCGCAGGCGCAGGCGGCGCCGCAGTCCGGCGCCGCCGCGCAGGCGCCGCGCCAGGCTGCCGGCGAGCTCAACGGGCTGGCCATCCTGTGGGCGCTGATCAAGCACTGGCTGGGCAGCCTGTTCCGCAAGGGATCCTGAAGCCTTCCGCGCCGCGTCGCCGGCCCCTCGTTTCGGGGGAGCCGGGAGCGTGGGCGCCGTGGCAGCGTTCGCCGAGGAGCAGTAAGCTCGCGGGCACACGGGAGTCGCGACCATGAACAGCATCGACATCGAGGTCATCCACACCGCGCTCGGCTGGCTCGCGCGCGGGCACCGCGTCGTGCTCGGCACGGTGGTGCGCACCTGGGGCTCGGCACCGCGCCCGCCGGGATCCATGATGGTCATCCGCGACGACGGCCAGGTGGCCGGGTCGGTCTCGGGCGGCTGCATCGAGGACGACCTGATCCGTCGCGTCGCCGCCGGCGAGCTGGCGCTGCACCGCCCCGAGGCCACCATCTACGGCCAGACCGCCGAGGAGGTGCGCCGCTTCGGGCTGCCCTGCGGGGGCAGCGTGCAGGTCGTGCTGGAGCCGCTGGGCGAGGCCAG
>JAKBNS010000045.1:2234-2637 GCA_021830925.1 Pseudomonadota bacterium
GGGCTCGACGAGCTGCTGCGCCACATCGAATCGTCGCAGCGCGTGCAGCGCAGCCTGGACATGCACAGCGGCGCGGTGCGCCTGGCGCCGGCCGCGCGTGGCGAGCAGGTGTTCTTCGACGGCCAGGTGCTGCGCACCGTGCACGGGCCGCAGCTGCGCCTGCTGATCATCGGCGGCGGCCAGCTGTCGCGCTACCTGGCGTCGATGGCGGTCATGCTCGACTACCGGGTCACGGTGTGCGAGCCGCGCACCGAGTACCACGAGGGCTGGGACGGCATGCCGGGGGTGAGCCTGTCGACGCGCATGCCCGACGACGAGGTGCTGGCCATGCAGCCCGACGACAGCACCGCGGTGGTGGCGCTGACCCACGACCCCAAGCTCGACGACCTGGCGCTGATGGAGG
>JAKBNS010000251.1 GCA_021830925.1 Pseudomonadota bacterium
GCGCGCCGCGAAGCGCGCCTGCAGCGCGGCCGACGGTTCGGCGTCGCCGCGAGCCAGGTCGCGCAGCAGCGGGTGGGCATGGCGCCGTGCCCAAGGGCTGCTTTCCCGGCAGACTCCCTGCCACTGGGGATAGGCCTCGAATTCGTCGCCCGCGGGGCCGAGCAGGTAGCGGGCGAGGGCGCGCGCCGGCGGAGGCTGCAGCGGCGGCGGCAGCTCGGTCGGCCCGAGCGCCAGTGGTTGCCAGCTCAGCCAGGCGAGGAAGCGTGCCGGCATCAGCTCCTCGTGGGAGCGCGCCCAGCGCAGCAGGTCGGCCGCGTTGTCGATGCGCAGGAACTCGCGTGCCGGCATGCCCAGGGTGCGTACCTCGACCAGTTCGCGCACGGCCTCCTCGGCCTGCGGCCGGGGGCTGTCCAAGGCGCGCAGCAGGCGCTCGACTCCCTGCAGCGTGGAGTTCGACGGCGCCATGCCCATGTTCAGCGGCCAGTCGCGGTGCACGGGCAGCAGGTGTTCGCGCATGCGCTCGAGCAGCACCGAGCGCGGATCCGGCTCGGCTCCGGCCTGGTCGCCGCGCAGGCTGGCGAGCGCCGCTGCCGCGGCTGCGCGATGCGCCATGGCACCGATGGGAAACAGCGTGGGGAGCAGGGCCATCGCCTGCTGCGCGGTGCGCCCGATCAGCAGCCGGTGCGCCTGCGACGCACGACGCGGCAGCGGCTCGACCTGCGTGAAGCCACGTGCTCCCGCGCGCAGCGCCATGCGCAGGCGGTGCTCGCTCAACAGCGTGGTGGCCGCGGACGCTATGCCCGGCGCGGACATGGGATGGGTTCTCCGGAAGGTGCGCGGCGCCGGCCTGCAAGCGCCGATCGCTCCCGCAGGTGCGCGAACCAGACGCCACGTTTGCGTGGAAACCAGCGCAAGCATAATGCAGCGGGCGGTATGCGCGGCGCGGCCGCGGCGCGCCCCCTCGAGTGCCCGCGCGGGCTCGGCACCCGCTGGCGCACGGGCGCGTCAGGCGCCCGGGGCCTGGTCTTTCATCGAAGCGATGCGGTTGCCCTCGCCGAGCAGCGCGATGCGCGGGCGGAACGCGCGCGCGGTGGCGTCGTCCATCGGTGCGTAGGTGCAGATGATCAGCAGGTCGCCCAGCGCGGCATGGCGCGCGGCCGAACCGTTGAGGGTGATGCGTCCGCTGCCGGCCGGCTCGGAGATCGCGTAGGTGCTCAGGCGCGCGCCGTTGGTGACGTTGTAGATGTCGATCTGCTCGCCGGGCAGGATGTCACAGGCATCGAGCAGGGTCTGGTCGATGCCGCAGGAACCTTCGTAATGCAGGTCGGCGCCGGTGAGCGTGGCGCGGTGCAGCTTGGCGCGCAGCATCACGCGCGCGGGGGGAGGGGTATGGGGCATGGGAGGGCAAGGCTGCCCGGGCGCCTGCGGGGCACGCGGGGCATCGGCGAAAGAATTCGTCATCCTAGTCCTAGTGTCCTGTCCTGCGAATAACGGGACAGGACACTAGCAAGCCGGGCCAGCGCACAGGGCTTAACATGGACCCTTTGGATCCGAACCCGCAAGTACGAGGCAAGCCGTGGACTCTCCCTCCGTGAAGCAAAGTCTGGAGCGCCTGCGCGAGGCGCTGGATTCCGGCGCCCCGCTGGATGCATCGCTGCGCGAGGAACTCGGCGCGCTCGATGCCGATATCCGTCGCGCGCTGGGTGCGCCCGGGCCCGTGCAGGTGCACGGGCTGGCGCCGCGCGTGCGGGAGATGTCCCTGCGCTTCGCGCAGCAACACCCCACCGCCGCAGCGGTGCTTCGCGAACTGGGCATCCTGCTCGAGGGCATCGGCGCCTGACACCCTGCGGCGCTCGCCGCACCCATCGCATGACGCAACGACTCCGCCCCTCCGAACAGGACTACCAGCCGGGCTATTTCATGGGCACCACGCCACCCGAGCCGGGCCATCCGGTGCAGGTGGCTCCGGGCGTGCACTGGCTGCGCATGTCCATGCCGATGGCGCTCGATCACATCAACCTGTGGCTGCTCGACGATGGCGATGCCTGGACCGTGGTCGACACCGGGCTGAACATCGACTCCACTCGCGAGGCCTGGGAGCAGGTGTTCCAGCAGCACCTGCAGGGACGTCCGCTGGCGCGGGTGCTGTGTACCCACATGCACCCGGACCATGTCGGCCTGGCCGACTGGCTGTGCCGGCGCTGGAACGCTCCGTTGCTGATGACCCAGGGCGAATACCTCAGCGCTCGCATGGTCAGCGCCGGCATGGAGCCCACCGGCACCGAAGGCCTGGTCGAGCATTTCCGGGTGCACGGCGCGGCGCCGGAGCAGTTGCAGGCGCTGGGCGCGCGGGGCAATTTCTACATGCGCATGGTGCCGTCGCTGCCGAGCGTGTTCCAGCGCATCGACGACGGCCAGCGGCTGCGCATCGGCGAGCATGAATGGCAGGTGATCGTCGGCGGTGGGCACAGCCCCGAGCATGCGTCGCTGTGGTGCGCCGAGCAGCGCATGCTGATCTCCGGGGACCTGCTGCTGCCGCGCATCTCGACCAACGTGTCGGTGTATCCGATCGATCCCGACGCCGATGCGCTGGGGCGTTACCTGCATTCCCTCGAGCGCTTCGACGCGCT
>JAKBNS010000103.1 GCA_021830925.1 Pseudomonadota bacterium
ATGCTCGGTCGCCAGCGCCCGGGGCGTCCGCGGCCGCCGAGGCCTCGAGCACGGCGCTCCCTCCGGTGCGCCCCTGGCCCGCGCCGACGCCTGCGGGCGCACCGTCGGCGCCACGCGCGGGCAACGCCGACGCGCGCGCCGATGCGCTGCGGGCGCTGGCGCGCGAAGGGCGCTACGCGCGCGGCGACTGCGGCGGGGGTCCGCTGTTCAGTCGCTTCGGCTCCGCGCACGACTGCCCGGCCCCGGATGAAGGAGAGCGCCTGTGAACACGGTGATCAACCGCCCCTCGCTGCGCCATCGCCTGCGCCCCTACGTCACCGGCTTCGATCTGCCGCTGCTGTGCGCGCTGCTGATGCTGGTGGGCATCGGCTGCGTCGTGCTGTTCTCCGCGCTGCAGGGCCAGGCCATTCATTTCGGCGACCAGCTGCGCAACCTGCTGTTCGGGTTGGTCGTGCTGTTCGCGGTGGCGCAGGTGCCGCCGCAGCGCCTGATGCAGATCGCGGTGCCGCTGTATACCCTCGGGGTGGCGCTGCTGGTGGCCACCGCCGCCTTCGGGCTGGTGCGCAAGGGTGCGCGCCGCTGGCTGGATCTCGGCGTGGTGATCCAGCCCTCGGAAATCATGAAGATCGCCATGCCGTTGATGCTGGCGTGGTACTTCCAGAGGCGCGAAGGCCTGATCCGCCTGCGCGACTACGCCGTCGCCGGCGTGCTGCTGGCCGTCCCCGTGGGGCTGATCATGAAACAGCCCGACCTCGGCACCGCGATGCTGGTGCTGTCCACAGGATTTTTCGTGATCTTCTTCGCCGGCCTGTCGTGGCGCGTGCTGCTGGCCGGCGCCGTGGCGGCCGCGGCGGCGGCGCCCGTGCTGTGGCATTTCATGCACGACTACCAGCGTCAACGCATCCTCATGCTGCTGGACCCGCAGTCCGATCCGCTGGGGACCGGTTTCAACATCATCCAGTCGATGATCGCCATCGGCTCGGGGGGAATCTGGGGCCAGGGTTATCTGCACGGCACCCAGGCGCACCTGAATTTCGTGCCCGAATCCCACACCGATTTCGTATTCGCGGTGCTGGCCGAGGAATGGGGCCTGGCGGGCAACCTGACCCTCGTGCTGAGTTATGTGTTTTTCATCGGTCGCGGACTGTTCATCGCATCCCAGGCTCCCACGCTGTTTTCCCGCCTGCTGGCCGCGTCCATCACCATGATCTTCTTCACCTACGCCTTCGTGAACATGGGCATGGTGTCGGGCATCCTGCCGGTGGTCGGCGTGCCCCTGCCCTTCGTCAGCTACGGCGGCACCGCGCTGGCCACGCTGATGCTGGGCACGGGCATCCTGCTGTCCATCGCGCGCTCGCGGCGACTGGTGCAGAGCTGAGTGCCGAGGCACGCCCCGTCATACTGACGCGGGTATTTGCAGCAATAAAGGCGCTAACACCCATGCGAAGAATCCATTGGACTTTTCCGGAGTCTTGCGCAGAATGCCTCTTCCGTTTTCTATATAGGCATGTATTGATGGATCGATTCGGTCCAGCCGCGGCCGGCCTGGGCTGCATCACTCTCGAGGAGGTTTTCGCCATGAACGTACTTCGCGCCTTCCGGGCCGCGCTGCTCGCACTCGGTCTCGGCCTGGCCGCGGCCGGAGCGGCCGGCGCCGCCGACGCCCCCGCCCAGCCGGTGGCCAAATTCGACTTCGATCACCCGACCTTCGCGCACGAACTGCCCTTCGCCACCCGCCAGGTGGTGATCCAGGTCAGCGAGAACGACCCCACCTACTGGAACCTGGTGCTGAACAATGCGCAGAACCTGCTCGACTTCTTCGGCCAGGAAAACATCCGCGTCGTGGTGGTCGCCTTCGGCCCGGGCCTTCCCATGCTGCTGAAGAACAGCCCGGTGGCCGCGCGCATCGAATCCGAGAACAGCGAGGGCGTCGAATTCGACGCCTGCCACAACACCATGAAGGCCATGGCGCGCAAGATCGGGCACATGCCGGTGGTGGTACCGGAGGCCACCGTGGTGCCCGCCGGCGTGGCGCGCATCATGCAGCTCGAACACGCCGGCTTCGCCTATCTGCGTCCCTGAGACCCCGGCCCCCCGCGCCCGACGGGCGCGGGGTTGGGCACGGGCGGGCGGGGGCGCCCGTCGCCCCGAATCCATCGCGCCCGTGGCGCATGCGCCACACAAATCCCTTGCGCCGCAGCACTCGGCGGGGCCCGGCGCCCCCCTCGGACGAGCCCCCGGTGCCGGCCTGGCGCATGCGGCGCTGGCGAGGTCGCGGCCATTGCGTATACCTGTCGGCGCTCCTGGTGCATCGTTCGGCCGACTCTTGCATACATCGTGACATTCCGACGCATGCGCCGACGCTGAACCGTCTTTTTCTTCCCATCTTGGCGACGTTGTAAGCCCTTGTTACTTTTTCGGGCCGCGCAACCCCGGCAAACCCGCATGCCGCAACGGGATTTCGGGTTCTAGCATCCGCGTTGCATGTTGCCTACACCCCTAGAAGAGGCTCCCCAAGGCCCACGCCAACCACTGGAGACCGCAATGCAGCAAACGCGCAAGCAAGGGCTTGTCGGCGGCGATTTCGATCGTCGCGATTTCATCAAGACGGCCGGCGCCACCGGCCTGGCCGCCCTCCTGAGCCAGACGCCCACCTGGGCCGCCAGCGAGAAGCCCATCAAGATCGGCATGGTGGATCCCATCACCAGCACCTTCGCCGCGCTGGGCCAGAGCGAGATCAAGGGGGCCAAGTTCGCCGAAGCCGAGATCAACAAGGCCGGCGGCGTCATGGGACGCCCCCTGCAGGTGCTGGTCGAGGACAGCGCCGGCAATCCCGGTACCGCGGTCGACAAGTGCGCGCGCCTGGTGAGCCAGAGCAACGTGGACTTCCTCATGGGCACCGTGAACTCGGCCGCCTCGCTGGCCGTCTCGCAGTTCGCCGCGCGCCACAAGAAGGTGTTCATCGCCACCGGGGGCCACGTCGACTCCCTCACCGGCACGTCCTGCAACCCCTTCACCTTCCGCACCTGCTCGACCACCTGGATGCTGACCTCCGGGGACTTCGAGACCCTGTTCAAGAAGTTCGGCAAGAAGTGGTACTTCCTGACCACCGACTACGCCTTCGGCAAGTCGGAGCAGACCGACTACGAGACGCAGATCAAGAAGGCGGGCGGCACGGTGGTCGGCGGCGCGCTGGCCCCGGTGGGCACCACCGACTTCTCCTCCTACCTGATCGACGTGAAGGCCAAGGCGCCCAACGTGCTGTGCCTGCTGCTGGCCGGCAACGACCAGGTCAACGCGATGAAGCAGATCGCGCAGTTCGGGATCAACAAGGACATCGCGGTCGGCGGCGCCCTGTTCGAACTCGAGCAGGCGCAGGCCCTGCCCGAGGCCGCCCGCTACGGCTGGTGGACCATGGAGTGGTACTGGAAGCAGCCCAAGACCCCGCACGTGGCGGACTTCGTCAAGCGCTTCGCCGCCGCCAACAACGGCGAGTACCCGTCGGCGCGCGTGTGGTTCGGCTACGCCACCACCCACGCCTTCCGCCTGGCGGTGGAGAAGGCCAAGTCCACCGACTCGCTGAAGGTGATCAAGGCCATGGAAGGCCTGGTGCTCCCGCCCGAGGTCGCGCTGCAGCCGCACCTGCCGATGTATCGCGCCGCGGACCACCAGCTGCTGATCAGCATGTTCCCCGGCCATGTGGTCCAGACCGGCAAGTACCCCGACCTGTTCGAAGTGTCGGACATCGTGGCCGGGGCCTCGATCGCCAAGTCGGCGGCCGACATGGGCTGCAAGATGCCCACCGTCTGATCGCCTGATCCCGCGCGCCCTGGGCCGCTGGCGGCCCAGGGCGCGCTGTGCCTCAGGCGCGCTTCGGGCTTTTCCACCCAACGCTGGCCGGTGCTCGCACCGGCCAGCGCGGAGTCACCTTCGTGAGCGTCGTAATCTTTTTCAATTTGTTCAACGGCCTGATCACCGGCGCGTTCTACGCGTTGCTGGCGCTCGGCCTGGCCCTGATTCTCGGGCTGAACAACACCATCAATTTCGCCCAGGGCACCTTCATGGCCCTGTCGGCGTACTTCGCCTACAGCCTGGCGCCCCATCTCGGGTTCTGGGGCGCGCTGATCGTCGCGCCGATCCTCTCCGGAGTGCTCGGACTGGTGGTCGAGATGCTGCTGGTGCGCCGCCTGTACAAGCGCGACCCGCTGTATTCCCTGCTGATGACCTTCGGCCTGGCGCTGATCATGCAGGACATGATCCGCACCATCTGGGGCCCCGTCGGCGTGCCCCTGAGCATCCCCGATGCGCTGGCGCACCCGCTGAGCCAGACCTACTTCTTCCTCACCGGCTACCGCCTGTTCGTGGTCGCGGTCGCGCTGATCGGCACCGGGGCGCTGTTCGCGCTGCTGCGCTACACGCGCCTGGGCATCCGCATCCGCGCCGGCAACGCCGACCTGGAAACGGTGGCCTCGCTGGGGGTCAACATCTACCTGCTGCGCAGCGCCAACTTCGTCATCGGCATCATCTTCGCCGGCATCGCGGGGATCCTGGCCGCCGGCCAGCTCGGCCTCGACCCGACGATGGGCGACGGCCTGCTGATGCCCGCCTTCGTGGCCATCGTGGTCGGCGGCGTCGGCTCCCTGCTCGGCTCGCTGATCGGCGGACTGCTCATCGGCCTGGCCGCAGGCTTCACCACCGCCTTCTATCCCGCGGCCAGCGAAGCCGTGATCTACCTGCTCATGGGGCTGATGCTCATCGTGCGTCCGCGCGGTCTGCTCGGCCAGGAGGGACTTCTGGAATGAGTGCTAGCGAAACCGCGGCCAAGCTGCCGGCCGCGCCCGGCGGGCGCCGCATGACCAACCGCATCCACCCCGGCACGGCGCTGCTGGGCCTGGTGCTGGTCACGCTGCCGCTGTGGATCACCCACATCGGCGGCTACACCGACATCGTCTCGCGCGTGCTGATCTACGCGCTGGCGGCCATGGGCCTGAACCTGCTGCTGGGCTTCACCGGCGGTCTGTCCTTCGGCCACGCCGCCTACTTCGGCCTGGGCTCCTACGTGGTGGGCCTGATGCTCAAGTACGCCACCCACAGCGTGCCGCTGGCGCTGATCGCGGGCACGCTGGCAGGCGGCATCGTCGCCTCGCTGCTGGCGCCCCTGTGCGTGCGCCGGCGCGGCATCTACTTCGCGATGATCACCATCGCCATCGGCCAGTTGTTCTACTTCGTGGCCATCCGCTGGGCCTCGGTCACCGGCGGCTACGACGGGCTCACCGGCTTTTCCCGCCACAACATCCACGTGCTGCCGCACCTGACCTGGACCCTCGGCTCCACGGGCCTGTACTACCTCGTCCTGCTGTGCTTCGCGATCGCCGCCTGGTTCATTTTCGCGATCCTGAACTCGCCGCTGGGCCACAGCTTCGTGGCGGTGCGCGAGAACCAGAAGCGCCTGCGCTTCCTGGGCGTGAACGTGCACTTCTACGCCGGCGTGTCCTTCGCCATCTCCGGCTTCGTCGTCGCGCTGGCGGGCGGGCTCAATGCGCTGCTGGACAACTTCACCTCGCCCAACAGCCTGAGCAACAACCTGTCGGGCGACCTGGTGATCATCGCGGTGCTGGGCGGCATGCGCAACTTCTGGGGCCCCTTCGTCGGCGCCGCCATCTTCGTGCTGGTGCGCGACTACGCGAGTAACGCCACCAGCAACTGGATGACGGTGATCGGCCTGATCTTCGTCCTGTCCGTGATGTTCTTCCCGCTGGGCGTCATGGGCTTCCTGCAACGCAAGGGCAAGGTGCAGTCATGAGCCTTCTCGAACTGCGCTCCGTCTCGCGCCGCTTCGGCGCGCTGCAGGCCCTGAGCGACATTTCCCTCCAGGTCGCCCCGGGCGAACTGCGCGCGGTCATCGGCCCCAACGGGGCCGGCAAGACCACGCTGTTCAACCTGATCAGCGGCTTCTTCCCGCCCAGCGCCGGCGAGATCGTGTTCGACGGCGAGGCCATCCAGCGCGTGAACCCGGCCGCGCTGGTGCGCCGCGGCATCATCCGCACCTTCCAGATCACCGAGGTGTTCCTGTCGCTGAACGTGCGCGAGAACGTGCGCATCGCGGCCGAGGTCTCGCTGGGCTGGAGCGCGCGGCCGTGGCTCTCGCGCGCGCAGCGCGCGCGGGTCGAGGATCGCGTGGACGAACTCATGCACATGGTCGGCCTGACCGGAAAGGACGACCGCATCGTCGGCGAACTCTCGCACGGCGACCAGCGCGTGGTCGAGGTGGCCATCGCGCTGTCGCGCAAGCCCAAGCTGCTGCTGCTCGACGAGCCCACGGCCGGCATGGGCGACGAGGAAACCCAGATGATGACCGGGCTGATCCGTCGCCTGAACAAGGACCAGGGCATCACCACGCTGTTCGTGGAGCATGACATGGAGATCGTGTTCGGCATCGCCGACCGCATCACCGTGCTCGACAACGGACACTTCCTGGCCGAAGGCACCGCCCAGGAGATCGCCAGCAACCCCAAGGTGCAGGCGGCCTACCTCGGCCAGCCGGCCTGAGCGCGGCACGTCAGCAAGGTACTGAACATGAGCATGGTCCTGGAAGTCGATTCGATCCACACCTACTACGGGAAAAGCCACATCCTGGATGGGGTCTCCCTGAACATCCGCGAGGGCGAGCTGGTGGCGTTGCTCGGGCGCAACGGTGCCGGCAAGACCACCACGCTGCGCTCGATCATGGGCCTGACCCCGCCGCGCCAGGGCAGCATCAAGCTGTTCGGCAAGGACACGACCGGGGCACCGGCACACCGCGCGGCCGCCGCCGGCGTGGGCTACGTGCCCGAGGGCCGGCGCATCTTCGGCCACCTTTCGGTGCACGAGAACCTGCTGGTGTCGCGCCAGACCCAGGGCAACTGGAACATCGATGCGGTGTACAAGCTGTTCCCCCGCCTGCACGAGCGCCGCAACAGCAAGGGCGGGCGTCTGTCCGGCGGCGAGCAGGAAATGCTGGCCATCGCGCGCGCACTGCTGCTCAACCCCAAGCTGCTGATCCTCGACGAGCCCTCGCAGGGCCTGGCGCCGATCATCGTGCAGGAAGTCATGCGCACGGTGGCGCGCATGAAAAGCGAGGGCATCGCCGTGCTGCTGGTGGAGCAGAACGTGTTCGGCGCGCTGGAACTGGCCGACCGCGCCTACGTGCTGGGCGAAGGGCGGGTGGTGTACGACGGAACCGCCGAGGAATTGCGCTCCGACACCGCGCGCATGGAACAGCTGGCCGGGGTCGCGCACGCCGCCCACGCCTGAAGCGCAGGGGCAACAATCCTGTACATATCAGGGTTTGCCCTTGCACTTTCGGTCCGGGAGGGGGAAACTTCAGGCGTAACTGTCCTGGCTGCGGGCTTCCCCCATGTCGCAGGGAGCCGCAAGCCGGGCTCGCCAGGCTCGGACCATGACCCAAGCAGTACCCCTGGTGGCGGTGGCCACCGACATCAAGAACCTCTGCGGCCAGCCGGTGCATGCCGTGGCGCGCAAGTACGTCGACCCCCTGCTGGAGATCGCCGGCTGCCTGCCGCTGTTGCTGCCCTCCTTCGGCACCCGCACCCCGGTGGACGACGTGCTCGCCTCGGTGCACGGCCTGCTGTTCTCCGGGTCGCCGTCCAACATCGAGCCCCACCACTACGGCGAATCGCTGGACAACCCGGAATCCCCGGCCGACCCCGAGCGCGACGCCACCACGCTGCCGCTGATCCGCGCCGCCATTGATCGCGGCATGCCGGTGTTCGGCATCTGCCGCGGGTTCCAGGAAATCAACGTCGCGCTCGGCGGCAGCCTGTTGCAGCAGGTGCACTTCACCGAGGGCTTCGCCGACCACCGCGAAGACGAAAGCCTGCCGCTGGAGCAGCAATACGGGCCCGCGCATGAAGTGCATGCGGTGCCGGGCAGCTGGCTGGAGGGTCTGGTCGGCCGTCCCAGCTGGAGCGTCAACAGCCTGCACGGCCAGGGCATCAAGCGCCTGGCGCCCGGGCTGGTGGCCCAGGCACATGCGCCGGACGGCCTGGTGGAAGCCTATACCCACGCGGACTCTGCCGGTTTACTGCTCGCGGTTCAATGGCACCCTGAATGGCGCGCCATGAACAACCCGGTTTCCCGTAGTCTGTTCCACGCCTTCGGCGAAGCCTGCCGAGCCTACGCGGCGCAGCGCCTGGCCCCCCAGGGCCTGCACCGCAGGGCGGAGCGGGCCACGCTGGTGGCCCAGGCCGAAGCCGCCTGATCGAGCCTGTCCGACCGGCTCCGGCCGGTCGGCCTCGCGTGATCGGGCCCGCAGGAGCCGGGCCGCGGGAGCAATCGGGTTGGGGGCGCGCGCAGCTTGCGCTTGATCGCCATGAAACCCTCCACCGACCCCGAATCCCTGCGAACCGCGCTGGCCGACGCACCCGCCGCGGTGCCGGCCGCCTCCCCTGCGCATGCCGACGCCGCGGTGGAAGGCCAGGCGGCGCCGCGAAACTTCCCCGAACTGGAAGCCTGGCTGAACCAGCGGCGCATCACCGAGATCGAATGCCTGGTGCCCGACCTGACCGGCGTGGCCCGGGGCAAGATCCTGCCGCGCAGCAAGTTCACCAAGGATCGCGGCATGCGCCTGCCGGAAAGCATCATCGGCCTGACCGTCACCGGCAACTGGCCCGAGGACGACTCGCTGTCCCAGCTGATCGGCGACATCGACCGCGACATGCACCTGGTGCCCGATCCGGCCACCGTGCGCCCCGTCCCCTGGGCCGCCGACCCCACCGCGCAGGTGATCCACGATTGCCATTTCCGCGACGGCCGCGAGGTCGACTACGCGCCGCGCAACGTGCTCAAGCGGGTGCTGCGCCTGTACGAGCAGCGCGGCTGGGAACCCGTGGTGGCACCCGAGATCGAGTTCTACCTGGTCGCCAAGAACACCGACCCCGACCAGCCCCTGCACCCGCCGCTGGGCCGTTCGGGGCGCGCCGAGACCTCGCGCCAGCACTACAGCATCGACGCCGTCAACGAGTTCGATCCGCTGTTCGAGGACATCTACGACTATTGCGAGGCCATGGAACTCGACGTGGACACGCTGATCCACGAAGTCGGCGCCGGGCAGATGGAAATCAACTTCCTGCACGGCGACGCGCTGGACCTGGCCGACAAGGTGTTCTTTTTCAAGCGCACCCTGCGCGAGGCCGCGCTGCGCCACAACATGTACGCCACCTTCATGGCCAAGCCGATGGCGGGTGAACCCGGCAGCGCGATGCACGTGCACCAGAGCGTGGTCGACCGGGTCACGCGGCGCAATCTGTTCAGCCATCCCGACGGCTCGCCGAGCCCGGCCTTCCTGCACTACATCGGAGGACTGCAGAAGTACGTGCCCCACGTGATGTCGCTGTTCGCGCCCTACGTGAACTCCTACCGCCGCCTGGCCGGCGGCGATGCCGCGCCCACCAACGTCGAGTGGGGCACCGACAACCGCACCGTGGGCATCCGCGTGCCCGAATCCAACCCGCAGAACCGGCGCCTGGAAAACCGCGTGGTCGGCGCCGACGCCAACCCCTACGTGGCGCTGGCGGCGACGCTGGCCTGCGGCTACCTGGGCATGGTCGGGCGCATCGAGCCGCTGCCCGAGGTCACCACCCGCGCCGACGGCCGCGGCCCGGCCGCCGCGCTGGCGCAGAGCCTGTCCGAGGCGGTGCGCCTGCTGGGCGACGCGCCCGAGATGGAGGAACTGCTGGGTCGGCGGTTCTGCGGCATCTACACGGCCGTGAAGACCAGCGAGCACGCCGAGTTCCTGAAGGTGATCAGCCCCTGGGAACGCGAACACCTGTTGCAGCATGTCTGAAGCCGCCCCCGATCCCGCCGCGCTCGCCGACCTGCTGGCCGGCGACGTCGCGCATCACCTGCACCCCTTCACCGACCCGCGGGACCTGCAACGCCGCGCGCCGCGCATGATCGTGCGCGGCGCGGGGGTGCGCATCTGGGACGCCCAGGGGCACGAGATCCTCGACGCCATGTCCGGCCTGTGGTGCGTCAGCCTCGGCTACGCGCGCCGCGACCTGGCCGACGCGGCGCACGAACAGCTGCTGCGCCTGGCCTACTACAACACCTTTTTCCACACCACGACGCCGCAGGCGGCCGAACTCGCGCGCGAGCTCACCGCGCTGGCCCCGGGCGACATGCGCCACGTGTTCTTCACCGAGGGCGGCTCCACCGCCAACGACACCATGGTGCGCATGGTGCGCCGCTACTGGGAACTGCAGGGGCAACCCCGGCGCCAGGTGCTGATCGCGCGGCGCAACGGCTACCACGGCAGCACCGTCGCGGCGGCGTCGCTGGGCGGCATGGCCGACATGCACGCCCAGGGCGGCCTGCCCCTGCCCGACTTCGAGCATATCGAGCAGCCCCATCAGCTCGCGCTGGGGCTTCCCGGCGAGACCGGGCAGGAGTTCGCGCTGCGCGCGGCCGGCTGGCTGGAGCAACGCATCGCCGACATCGGTGCCGAGCGCGTCGCCGCCTTCGTCATGGAGCCGGTCCAGGGCGCCGGGGGCGTGATCGTTCCTCCGCCCGGCTACGCGCGCGAGATCCAGCGCATCTGCCGGCGCCACGACGTGCTGCTGGTCAGCGACGAGGTGATCTGCGGTTTCGGGCGCCTGGGCCACTGGTTCGGCTGCCAGCACCCGCATATCGACATCCAGCCCGACCTGATCACCTTCGCCAAGGGGGTCACCTCGGGCTACCTGCCGCTGGGCGGAGTGCTGGTG
>JAKBNS010000020.1 GCA_021830925.1 Pseudomonadota bacterium
CGCGAGCCAATGCATTCCCACCAGCGCGAACAGCGCCGCACCCAGCGCCAGCACGGCCAGCGAAAGGCCGGCGAACAACGCCGCGAGCGCGAGCTGCGAGATGCGCAGCCAACCCTGCTCGAAATAGCTTGCGTAGTCGCGGTATAGAGCGTGCCCGCGCTCCCGGTGCTCGAGCAGCTGGTTCACGATGAACAGGCCGACGGCGGCGCAACAGACCAACTGGAAGGACGGGGTGCTGCGAGGCAGGGTCCCCTGCCACATTCCCGAGGAAGGGGCGCGCCAGATGTCGTAGGCGCACAGGGCGGCCAGTGCAGCGCCGGCCAGCGCGAGATAGGCCAGCAGGCGCCGCGCGCGCATGCTGCCGACCTGCGCCAGCGCGACCAGCGGCAGGAACGCGGTGCACAGTGTGAGGGCCGCGAAGCTCATCGGGTGGGCGGCGGCCCATGACGGCGCCAGCGCAGCCGCGCCCTGCCCTGGGCTCGCGGCTCGTTGCGAGGCCTCCCAAAGCCTCCAGCTCAGCAGGCCCTGGAGCAGCCCGATGCCGAGGCGATACAGCATGACGCGTCCGGAGTCCGCGCTGCCCGGGGCGCCCGCCTGCTCGTCGCTGGACATCTGCATGTCGAGGTCTCCAAGTCACCACGCTCGCACCGGCCCGGTGGCAGCGCGATCGTAGCGCGCCGCGCCATCGCCGGGCGATATGCCGCCAGTCGCTCTGCGAGATGGTCGCGGCTGTTCGGTCGAAACGGGCACTGGCCCCCGTTTGCGGCAAGGGCAGCAATGCTGTGCTCAGGGCTCGCTGAGGGCGTCAGCATTTCGAGCGCCTTCTTCCAGCTCCGGCCAGCTCCCGGGGTCAGCCCGGAGCAGACGTTCGCCCTACCGCAGCCCTCATGCACAGCTAAGGGAGGGTTGCTACGTTCGGGAGCTTGAGTCGAGCGACCACGTTTCAGGACCTGCGATGCGTACAACGAGTCTGGGCAAGATCCCCGCGATCGGCATGTCGTTCTGGCTGCTCAAGGTTCTCGCCACCACACTGGGCGACCTGACGGGCGACCTCCTGTCCATCGCCCTGCACCTGGGGTATCGACTGGCACTGGCCGCCAGTGTGCTGGCCATGGTGACCCTGTTGGTCGCGCAGCTTCGATCGGAGCGACTGCGGCCATGGCTGTTCTGGGCCTTGATGCTGGCCAGCTCGGCGGTCGGCGCGGAGGTCTCGGATGCCCTGGCCCGGGCCCTGGGCTGGGGAACGGCGATCACCGCGCTCGTGCTGCTCGGGGGGCTCGTTGCCATCTTGCTGTCGTGGGGGATGTGCCGTGGTCTGCCGGCGCCGGGGTTCGTCGGCAACCGGCGTGACGAAGTCTGGTTCTGGGCAGCCGCGCTGGCCGGCAATGCTCTGGGCTCGGTGCTCGGGGACTTGCTGGGAGACCGCTGGGGTCTGGGGCTGGCCGCAAGCAGCGCGCTGTACGCGGCCATGCTCGCCGCCCTCTGGGCACTGGGTCGCGCGACACGGATCGACCGACGCCTGCTCTTCTGGGTGGCCTTCGTACCGAGCCGGATACCGTTCTAGGACTCGTCCGCGACGATTGCGCGCCCGCCGGGCAGATCGACGCGCACGATCAGTCCCCCGCGCTGGTCGTCTCGCGCATGCAGCGAGATTCGTGCGCCGATGCGCCGTGCTGCCTCGCGCGCGATGGCCAGTCCGAGGCCGGTACCCTCGACTTCCTGGCCTGCCAGGCGGTGGAAGGGCTTGAAGACCTGGTCACGCTCGTTCGGTTCGATACCGGGCCCGCTGTCGATGATCTCGCACCGCGCACCGTCGGCGAGCGCGGCGATGCGCAGTGTGATTTCGCCCCCGGCAGGGGTGTATTTCAGGGCATTGTCGATCGCATTGCCGAGGACGGTGCGCAGCAGCGGCGCGGAGATGGCAACGGGCGGCAGGTCGGCTGCCTCCATGCCCAGATCGATTCCGCGCTGTTCGGCGACCGGGAAATGCATCGCCAGCAGTTCGCGTCCCAGAGCCGCGAGATCGACGCTTTCGCGTGGCGCATCAGCGCTTTCGATGCGCGCCAGGTCGAGCAACTGCTCGCTGAGCTTGCGCGCGCGTTCGATGCCCTGCTCGAGGGGCACCAGGCGAAGCCGGGCCTCGTCGAGGGACTTCGCATGACGCAGGTTGCGCGCCTGCAGGGCCAGCGCCGTCAACGGCGAGCGCAGTTCATGGGCGGCGTCGGCGACGAATCGCTGCTGCTGGCGCATCAGCTCGCGCGTGCGGCCGAGCAGTCCCTCGATGGCGTCGACGAAAGGCTGGATCTCGGCCGGCATGTCGCGCAACTCCAGGGAGGGTCCCTGCACGGTCTCGAGCGCCTCCAGGCGCCTTGCGGCTTGCACGACGGGCTCGAACTCCCGGCGCACGCCGCGGCGGATCAGCCCGATCAGCAAGGGCACCAGCAGCAACGATGGCAGCAAGGCTCGCAACGCCCCGTTCCAGGCCAGTTCGTCGCGCGCGTCGGTGGCCTGCGCGACCACCGCGGTGTAGGGCCCCTGCCGCAGGACGAGCACCCGCATGCGGCCGGCACGGGTATCCAGCGTGCGCAGCCCCGGAGTCATGGCCGACCCCAGCCATGCCGGTGCCGGATCGATGGGCAGCATCGCCAGGTGGATGCGTGAGTCGTGGTCGTCGAGGCCCCCGCGCCCGGGGGCGGACATCTCATGCCCGGGGTGCCGCAGCGCGAGCATGGCGACCTGGCGCAGCATGTCGTCCTGCGATTCGCGCAGCTCGCGCCAGGCGAGCACGAACTGGGCCGCGGCCGCCAGCAGGCCGAGGCCGACCACGGCGACCCCCAGGTGCAGCACCAGTCGACGCTGGAAGGAGCTGGTCATCGCGCCTTGTCCACCATCCATCCCGCCCCGCGCACGTTCTTGATCACGTCGGCCCCGAGTTTTTTGCGCACGCCGTGGATCAGGAAGTCGACCGCGCTGCTCTCGACCTCCTCGTTCCAGCCGTACAGCCGGTCCTCGAGCTGGGTCCGGGCAAGGATGGTTCCCGGGCGCAGCAGCAGCGCGTGCAGCAGCGCGAATTCGCGCGCGGTCAACGCCACGCGCAGATCGCCGCGCCGGGCCTCGCGGGTGGCGGGATCGAGCCGCACGTCGCCGTTGCCCAGTTCGGCGGCCGCCTGGCCGGACTGGCGGCGCACGACCGCGCGCATGCGCGCCAGCAGTTCGTCCATGTCGAAGGGCTTGACCACGTAGTCGTCGGCGCCGAGGTCGAGCCCGCGCACCCGGTCGGCGGCCGCGTCGCGAGCCGTGATCAACAGCACCGGCACGCGGTCGCCCCGCTCGCGCAGGCGCTGCAGCACACTGAGGCCGTCGCGCCCGGGCAACCCGATGTCGAGCAGCACGATCTGGTGCTGGCCGTCGCGCAGCACGCGGTCGGCGGTTTCGCCGTCCCGCACGAGGTCGACCGCGTAGGCGGCGTCGCGCAACGCGACTTCAATCGCCGCCGCGATCATCGGATCGTCCTCGATCAGCAGCGCGCGCATCGGGAATGGCGTCCGGGCTCAGTGCGCGACCGCCGCGGCGCGCTGCGGCAGCAGGCGAAGCGCGATCACCATGGCCCCGAGCAGCACGGCCGAAGCCGCGAAGCGGCTGAGCTCGAGCCCGCCGGAGGCGATCGGCTTGTCGAGGAAATCCCCCAGCACGGCGCCCAGCGGGCGCGTCAGGATGAAGGCGGCCCAGAACAGCGCGGTGCGCGATGCGCCGGTGCGCCAGTACAACAGCGCGACCACGGCCAGCGCCGCACCGAACACCACGGCGGCGCCCTGGTAGCCCAGTCCCGCCGTGTCGGCGCTCCAGTCGCCCAGGGCGGTACCCAGGGTCTGCGAGAACATGATGGTCACCCAGTAGAACATTTCGGCCTTGCCCGATTGCACACTGCCCACCGCGACACTGCCGGTGGAGCGCCGCCACAACAGCAATGAGGCGCCGAGCAGGGCCAGCAGCAGGCTGGTGCCGCCAGCGTAGCCGATGCCCAGCGAGCGATCGGCGAAATCCGCCAGGGTGGTGCCCACCGTGGTCGTGGCGATGATGGTCGACCAGTACACGATCGGGTGAAAGCGCGTGGCGCGCATTTGCGCGAAGACCAGTGCGGCGAACAGGGCCGCGAAGACTCCCGTGGCGGCCAGGTAGCCCAGGTGCAGGGACATGGAGACCGCGTCCCCGGCTGTCTCTCCGAGGGTCGTGGCGGCGATCTTGACCAGCCAGAAGCCCATCGTGGCTTCGGGGACCTTGGCAAGGACGGATTCAACACTCGTGGTGTTCATGGGTCGGTGGATGATCGTGGCAGGGGAAGGGCCCCGGCGCTCGCCGGGGCCGTCTGGGCCGGCTGGGGCTCAGTCCTTGTTCGCGCCCTCGACGCTGTCCTCGAGCACCTTGCCGGTGCTGGCGTCGACGCCGACTTCCCGTTCCCCCTGGGGCGTCTTCAGGTCGAAGGAATAGCGCAGTCCGCTGCCGCCCTTCTCGCGTTCGAGTTCACGATCGGTGATGCTCGCGCCGGGAACAGCCTGGAGGGCGATCTGCGAGGCCTGCTCCATGGTGATGGCCGCGTCCTTGGCGTACTTCTGGCCGTCGTAGGCATGCGCCGCCGTGGCGGCCATCAGGGCCGCGCCCGCGGCGCCGAGGATGACAAGGGTCTTGTGCAATTTCATGGAAACACTCCTGAGCATGATGGACCCGACGGCCCGTTGGCCGGGGGCAGCGCCGATGCAGCGCATGAGCAGGAGTGTGCGCAGGCAGATTTAGCCCACATTTAGCGCGGGGTGCGCCGTCGCCGGGCACGACGACCCGGCCACGTCCGACTTGCCGCGCGTATCCGGCGTGGCGTGCGAAGCCCGCGGCTCTGCGCGCGCCGCGAATTCGCGTAGCTCTCGCGGTGCGCAGCCGTAGCGGGCCTTGAAGGCACGGCTGAAGTGCGCCGCGTCGTTGAAACCCCATGAAAACGCCAGCTCGCTGATGCTGCGCGCCTTCGCCGCCGGGTCGCAGAGTTCGCGGCGCACCGCGTCCAGGCGCTGGGTCCAGATCCAGTCCGCGATGGAGCAGGATTCCCCGACGAACGCGCGGTGCAGCGTGCTGGCCGACACGCGCAGCCCCTCGGCGATGCGGCCTACGCTCAGGCCCGGATCGCGCAGATGACCGCGCACGTAGTCCTTCACCTGTTCGCGGTACAGCGCGGTCAGGCTCGACACGGGGGCCGGGTGCGCGCGCGGCAGCGTGCTCAGCCCGGCCACCAGAAGGTCGCACAACCCGTCGGCCACCGCGGAGGCCGAGGCTGGCTCCAGCGTGTCCATGTCGGCAACCAGCGTCTGGATCATCCCGATCACCAGATGCCCCGCGCCGCGCTGCCCGGGCACGCGCTGCGCCGTGAGCCACTGCGTATCGCGCAATTGACGCCGCAGCGCTCCGCCCGGCAGCATCAGCACGTACTGCTGGAAGGCCCGCTCGAAGCGCAGCTCGTAGGGGCGCGTGCTGTCGTACAGCGCGAAATCCCCCGGGCCCAGCGTCGCGCAGCGCCCGTCCTGCACGACCTGTCCGGTGCCCTGCGTCTGCACGCTGACCAGGAAGTAGTCCTCGGCCGCCGCGGCGATGCGTGCCGGCGTACGACATACCCGTTGCCCTGTGGCGGTCACCCTCGACAGCTGGAGTTGCACGAGCTTGTCGGACACGATCTCACCCGACAGCGCTCCGCTGGCGCCGGGCTCGCCCAGCGCATCGCAGTCGAGCTGGACGTACGTGTCGCACACCGCATCGATCCAGTAGGCCAGACGCTCGCGGGGCGCCACGCCGTCTGTGGAAAGGCGGGTACGCATGCGGCAAGGGTAATGCTCGGCGAGGCGCGCGACAAGCGGGCGGATGGCGCCGCGAAGGGCCGCGCGCGAACGCCGCGACAACCAGTCAAGAGTTGCGCCACGCCCAGGCAAGCGGCCCCTCGAACGAATTCCTAGCATCGGTTTCCCAGCCGGAGCTACCGGCCCCCTCCCCGCGGCCCGCACGCGATCGTGCGGCCCGGCCATGTTCCCAGGAGCCGCCATGACCACCCCGCATCCCCGCTTCCGTGCCGCTGCAGTGCAGGCCGCGCCCGTTTTCCTGGACCTCGACGCCACCGTCGACAAGTCGATCGAGCTGATCGCCGAGGCCGCGCGCCAGGGCGCGCAGATCATCGCCTTCCCGGAGACCTGGCTTCCCGGCTACCCGTGGTTCATCTGGCTCGACTCTCCGGCCTGGGGCATGCAGTTCATTCAGCGCTATCACGACAACTCGCTGCGCTACGACAGCGCGCAGGCCGAGCGCCTGGCACGGGCTGCCAGGGAGCACGCCATCATGGTGGTCATGGGCCATAGCGAGAAATTCGCTGGCAGCCTCTACATGGGCCAGTGGATCATCGGCGCCGACGGTGAAACGATCGCCAGGCGGCGCAAGCTCAAGCCCACCCACGTCGAGCGCACCATGTTCGGCGAGGGTGACGGAAGCCACCTCTCGGTACACGACACCCCGCTGGGTCGTATCGGAGCGCTGTGCTGCTGGGAGCACCTGCAGCCGCTGAGCAAGTACGCGATGTACGCGCAGGACGAGCAGGTGCATGTGGCCGCTTGGCCGAGCTTTTCGCTGTACCGCGGAGGCGCGCACGCGTTGGGCGCGGAGGTCAACAACGCGGCCAGCCAGATCTACGCGGTGGAGGGGCAGTGCTATGTGCTCGCTCCTTGCGCCACGGTGTCGCGCGACATGATCGAGCAGCTGTGCGGCGACGACCCTGGCAAGCGCAAGTTGCTGCTCGAGGGTGGCGGATTCGCACGCATCTACGCGCCCGACGGCCAGCTCATGCATGCCCCGCTGCCCGAGGACCAGGAGGGTCTGGTGTACGCCGACATCGACCTGGGCATGATTTCGCTGGCCAAGGCGGCGGCCGATCCTGCCGGTCACTATGCCCGCCCCGACGTCACCCGCCTTGTGCTCGACCAGACACCAGGCGACCGGGTCGTGGTGCGTCGACACCATGCCCGCGAGGTCCTGCGATCGGGCGAGGACGAGCCGCTGCAGGCGCCGCCGGCTTCACCGACCGCGTGAGCGTCGCATGCCGGGACGGCACGCGTGCTGCGGCGCGCTCGATCAGCGGACGCATCCCGACCGCCGGTGGTCTGCGCAGGTGCTCAGCGAATCCGAACCGGCAGGACGGCCTTCACCAGGGCCCGGACTTCCCCCTGCCGACTGCATCCCAACTTGTGGAACACCTCCTGCAACTGCGTCTTGACCGTCGGGAGCTTGACGCCTGCCTCCATGGCATACGCCTCCAGTCGCTCACCCGACGCGATTGCCCGCGCAAGACGCGCTTGCGCCGGGGAGAGCTCATACACATCCATCAACTGGCGCGCGGTCGCCAACCGCCCGCCGCGCGCTCTGGTGAGCAGGCAGAGTGCCGCCGCGTGCCGGTCGGACGACAAGGGATCGGGGGCGACGGCTTGCGGCGCGGGTACCAGGGTACAGATCAGGTCCCCGCCCGCGCTCCGATGGTCAGGAAGTCGGACGTGCCCGGCAAGCCCCTCGACCAGACATTGCCCGAGCAACGCCGAAAGTCTCTGGTCGCAATCGGGAACGATGGCTTGCATCCGACCGCCATTCAGCTTGATGGCCACCTCCTCCGCCAGAAATGCCGTGCCAAGCGTGTTGGCATAGGCAACCTGTCCATTCGACGCGATTCCGATCAGGCCCACCCCGGCTGACCTCAGGCCCAGCAGCGCCATTTGCTCGTGCTGCCGCACTTCCTGCATCGTGCACATCAGCACCAAGGCGCGCTTCAGGTGAGGCACCATGCGCCGAATGGTCCTCACCTCCCGCTTCGCAAACGGTTCCCGGCCGGCGAGGCGTTGGAACGCGATCTGCACGAGCCTGTCGTCATTGTCGACAAGGGTGACGGCAGCCAGGTAGTGGAGGCCGAGAGGCCGCAGATAGTCCTGAAAGAAGCCGCTGCCGGCCACGAACCTGGAGTCGAAGTGCTCGTGGCACAGCAGCAGTTCTCCCTCGCGGAACCTTGCGATCGCCAGGCTCCGGCGCGGATCGTCCCTGGCATGGTGAGCCATGTAGTCGGGGCCGACCCCGTCATCCAGGCCCACCGAGAGGCTCAGGGTGGGCCGACCTTCCCGTCCCGACCACCCGACCAGATGGCATGTGTCCCCGGAGATGGCCCGTGTCGCGCGGTCCAGCGCCTGCGGCAGCTGGGCAGGGTCGAGCGCACAGGCATAGAAGTCGCCAATCAATGCATCCAGGGGATCCGGCATGCGCTGGCCCTCCTCCAGGCAACTTGACAGCAGCGAAGAGACTGGCTCATCCGTTCGGATGATGGTCACGCGATGTTACAGCGCTTACTGTTTCCATCGAGCGCCGCCGGTGGATCCACCCGGACCGCGCGGCATCAGCGCCCTATGCGCGTATTTCCACCGCGCATGAGCATGTTCGCTCGGCGAATCCAAACCGAGCACTTTCCCAGGAGCCTCATCATGACCAGACACCTTCTTGCCGCTTTGTTGATCCTTTCCGCGCCCGCGGTCGCGCGCGCGATGGCCGGGGAGTTCCCGGCCGGGAGCTCCCAACTCCCGGAAGACGCACTCCGAGCCGGAATCGCCGACAAGACCTTCTCGGTTCGGCCTGCGACCGGGCGGGAATGGAGATGGGAATTCAGGAAGAATGGCGACTACTTCATCCATGTCGGCCAGTTCAATGACAGGGGGACATGGACCGTGAAGGACAGCACACTGTGCAGCGCGGGACACCGGGTCCACAACCTCGCCTCCGCGCCGTGCAACGAGGTCCGTGCCAAGGACGGGGAGCTGTACCTCAAGCGAGACAACGGGGAGATCGTGAAGCTGGTTCCGGACTGAGCGTGTCGTCAGGCGGGCGGGCCTTGCAGGCATGCATGGCCCCAGGCGGCTTCAGCGCGGGCGCCGCCGGATTCGCGCAAGGCGATCACCTCGGGCGCATACGAAAAAGCCGGCTCGTGGCCGGCTCTCGTATTTCCTCGGTCTCAATGGTCGGGGCGAGAAGATTCGAACTTCCGACCCCCTGCACCCCATGCAGGTGCGCTACCAGGCTGCGCTACGCCCCGACTGACCGAAAACGAAAAGTGTATCAGATCCCGGATGGCGCCTGCGCGGGTCCGAGCACAAATATTGTGCTCACGTGCCGCGGGTCACGATCCCATCATGCGCGTGACCCGGTGGGTCAGGTCGATGCCGTTGGAGAAATCCTGGATGAAGATCAGGCCCGAAAGCCCGTCGAACAGATGCGGTGTGTCCAGGTACCAGCGCATGCCGTACTCGTAGGAACCGGTGAATCCCTTGAGGTCGGAGTACTTGCCATCGCCGAGTCCCTTCAGGATGGTGTCCAGGTCCGGGGTGAGCTGGGTCTGCAGCACGAACAGGTACGGGTGGGGCCGGGAGCGCAAGTCGTCCAGCACCGCCGTCAGCCGTTGCTTCTGCTGGTCCAGCTGCGCGCTCTCGGGCCAGTACGAACAGATGTCCGTGGAAGCCCCGCACTTGCCGATGTTCGTCGTGTTCACGCTGGTCCACAAGAAGGCGTAGCCCATCGGCTGGTCGGTGGCGGCGATCACCGTGCGCCTGGCCGTCTGCAGCGTGCCCAGGGTGGAGGAAGGGTCATAGTGGTCGCGCCCGGCGAGCATCGGCCCGAGTTGCGCCTGCAGGTACTGATAGACGCTGTTGCGCATCACGTTGAGCTCGGTGCCGGGCGCCGGATACCAATGGTTCATGTCCATGATCACCAGTTCGGTGGGATGGGCGCTCACGAAGGCCTTGACCTGCCCGACCACGTCGGTGAAGCTCTGGCCGGCCATGGCGTGGCAGGTGACGATGGTGTCGACATCGCTGCCACCGCACAGCCGCAGGTCCAGGTAGCGGATTCCTCGCTGCAGCTGCCCCGCGACGTCCACCGACTGCGCCCTGGACCAGCCCGCGATCAGTCCGGGCGCGATCTCCGCGGCCCGCGCGATGGCGGGGCTGGCGTCGGGCGTGACGGGGGATCTGGCCTCGATGTCCGACGTGCCGCTGTCGTGCGTTCCCGGCAGGTCGAGTTGCCGGATCTGCAGCGAGGGGTTCACGCCCTGCATCCACGAAGCGAGGTCGAGATCGGTGCTGCTGATGTTCAGGACATCCTGGCTGCCGAGGACTCCGAAGCGGGGGTACATGGTCGCGATCGACAGGTATGCGGGATCGCCGCCGGTCGACTCGACCCGCGAGCCCCAGGCGGAGACGGTGACCGCATAGCTCGCGACCTTGCGCGCCGCGCTCCAGATGGACAGCGAGAAGGTGCTCGGCGTGTACAGGCAGGACCACGCATCGCTGGCCTCGACGTATTGGCGCTGCATCAGCACGGGCTGGGGCGAACCGTCCATGCACTGCACGCTGTCGATGGTCATCGAGGCGGACGGCATGTAGGCGAGCACATCGAGGTACAGGCCCTGCCCGGCATGCGCAAGCGGGGCCGCGAACACCAGGCCGGAGAATGCGGCGATCACCGGAGCCGACAGGAAGGGACGCCGCGGCACAGACATCGCAGCACGCATGGCGGCGGCGTCACGCGACGGCCGGGACGAAGCGATCTTCGACAAGGGGAACATGCTCGTACCTCGGCTGGGCGGATGACGGTGCGCAGAATCGCATGAGGGTCATCCCCCCTCATCCCATGGGGATTCGAGGAATCGTCGAGCC
>JAKBNS010000225.1 GCA_021830925.1 Pseudomonadota bacterium
ACTCGGGGTCGACGCGACAGCGCGCATAGGCCTCCTTGAGTTCGTCGAGGGCCTTGAACAGGGTCTCGGCGACGAAACTGCCGCCGTAGGGGCCGAAATGGCCCTGCGCATCCGGAAGGTCGTACTGAAGCATGATGGAATCGGCGATGCTGGACTAAGGGGATCGAGCCGCCTGCCCGACGCCGCGCGCCTCAGCGCCCCGCTGGCGGGGCCGTATCGGCTCGCTGCGCCGCGGCATCGGCCGCGCGCACCGCGGCGACGAATTCTCGCATCGCCACGGCATCCTTCACACCCTTGGCGGATTCGACTCCGGAGGAGACGTCAACCGCCCAGGGGCGCACCCGCAGGATCGCCTGCGCCACATTTGCGGCATGCAACCCACCAGACAAAACGATGGGACTGCCGACGTTTGTTGGAATGAGTGACCAATCGAAGACCTCTCCACCCCCGCCGTAGCCTTCCACGAAGGCATCCAGCAGCAGGCCGCGCGCATGCGCATGCCGGACCCCCGAGTCTAGCAAATCCACCCCCGGGCGCATGCGCAGCGCGCGCAGGTAGGGGTGCGCGAAGGCCTCGCAGTCCTCGACGGCCTCGTCGCCGTGAAATTGCAGCAGCGACGGGCGCAGCGCGTCGATGACCTCGCGCACCCGCGCCGGCTCGGCACGCACGAACAGCGCCACCACGCCGACCAGCGGCGGCAGCTCGCGCACGATGTCCAGCGCCTGGCGCAGGGTCACGGCGCGCGGGCTGGGCGGGTAGAACACCAGGCCGATGGCGTCGGCCCCGGCGCGCGCCGCGGCCACGGCGTCGCCGGGGCGGGTGATGCCGCAGATCTTGATGCGGGTTCGGTGCATTCGAGTTCGTCAGGCCAGCAGCCGGGGCAGATCGCGCGGGGCCTCGGGGATCTGCCATTGTGCCGCATAGGCGGGACCGGCGAAGTACAGCCCGTCGGGCATGAAGGTCGGCGCCGCCACGCTGCGCTCGCGCGCGCGCAGCACCTGGCCGATCCAGGCCGGATCGCGGCTCGCGCTGCCCACGGCGACCAGGCAGCCCATGATGTTGCGCACCATGTGATGCAGGAAGGCGTTGGCGTGGAAATCGAAGGTCCACGTGCGCCCGTCGGGCTGCAGCGCGATGTCGATCGCGTGCACGGTCTTGCAGGGACTGCGCGCCTGGCAGGAACTGGCGCGGAAGGAACTGAAATCGTGGCTGCCCAGCAACTGCGCGGCGCCCTCGCGCATGGCCTGCGCGTCCAGCCGGTGATGGGTCCAGCCCACCAGGCCCTGCAGCAGCGCCGGGCGCACCGGGTGCTGCACAAGCAGGTAGCGGTAGCGCCGCGACTGCGCGCTCTTCTGTGCATGGAAGCCCTCGCCCGGCTCGCGCGACCACAGCACGCTGACGTCCCGGGGCAGGAAGGTGTTGAGCCCGCGCACCCAGGACTGCGCGGCCCGCTGCACGGGCGAGTCGAAGTGCACCACCTGCTGCAGCGCGTGCACCCCGGCATCGGTGCGTCCGGCGCACACCACGCGCAGCGACGCGCCGGTGAACTCGCGCAGCGCGTGCTCCAGGCGGTCCTGCACGGTGGCGCCGCCGGGCTGGCTCTGCCAGCCCTGGTAGGCGCAACCGCGGTAGCTCAGCCCCAGCGCGATGCGCATGCCCGCGCGGCGCTCCCGTGCATGCCCGTCACCCCAGTTGCGCGAGCAGCTTCTCGGCCTGCGCGCGCGTCTCGCCCTCGCTCTCGGCGATGATCTCCTGCAGCAGGTGGCGCGCCGTGTCGAGGTCGCCCATCGCGCGGCTTTCCTCCACCAACGCAAGGCGCGTATCCAGCCCCTGGGCGGGTAGCGACGCTGCCGGTTCGGCCACCGGGGGCAAGCCCAGGTCGAACTCCAGCGCGGTCGGCTCCGCCGCAGGCGCGCTGGACTCCGCGGCGGTCTCGCCGGCCGGCGGCAGGGTGAGCGCCGACAGGTCGAAGTCCAGGCCCATGTCCTGCTCCGGCTCGGCCGGCGCCGCGGCATGCGCCTCGGCCGCCGAGGCCAGGCTGGCACCGCCCAGATCCAGGCTCAGGTCCAGCGCGGAGGCGTCGCCCGCAGCCCCGCCGGGCCCCGCCAGCGACGGCAGCCCCGCCAGCAGTTCGGTCGGGGGCATCGTGGGCGCCGGCTCCGTCGAGCCGGAGTGGCTGGCGTCGAAGTCCCCGCCGGTGATGGTGGTGGGCGCGGCGCCCATCACCGGGGGCTGGGTGTTGTGGTACAGCGGGTTGGCCGCATCCAGGTTGCGCCCCAGCTCCTGCACCTTTTTCCATTCCTCGCCCTGGCCGTCGGTGCGCGTGAACAGGTCGGCGGCGGTCAGCTCGAAGGAACGCGCATCCTTGCGCTTGGAGTAGATCTCCAGCAGCTTGAGTCGCGCGGCGTTGCGGTCCGGATGATTCTTCAGCGCCTCCTTCAGGATTTCCTCGGCCTGCAGGTCGCGCCCGTAGGCCAGGTAGACGTCGGCCTCGGCCACCGGATCGACGTCCACGCTCTCGACCTGGCTGGGCGAATACTGCATCGAGGAGCCGAGCGTGCTGTTGTTGGTGTCGACGCGTTCGCCACCGCTGGCCCCGAAGAAGCTGTCTCCGGTGCCCATGTGGCTGTCGAACACCGAGGCCTGCCCGCCCGCCGAGCCGCGGCGACGCCGTAGCACCGCCCATCCCGCCAGCAACACGCCGAGCAGCAAGCCGGCGGGTGCCAGCAAGGGGTTGGCCAGCAGGCCGCCGAACAGGCCCGATCCGTGCGATGCCGATGCCTCGTGTGCCTCCTGTGCCTCGTGCGGCGTCACCGCCGGCTTGGCCTGCGGCTTGGCGGGCGCCGGCTTGGGCGGCGCCGATGCCGTATGCAGCGGCGCGCTCGCCTGGCTGGCCGCCGCGGCGGGTGCCGGGGCGCTGGCATGCGCCGCTGCGGACGCGCCGGCATGCGCCGCCACGGCGGCGGTCGCGCTGGAGGCTTGGGCCGTGGCCGTCGGCGCCGAGGCGACCGATGCTGCGCCCGGGCGCATCGCGCGGGCCGCCGCGCTGGCGCTGGCCGCCAGCTTGGCCAGCGCCGCCACGTCGGCCTTCGCGGCTTCCAGCTTCTGCGCCAGCGCCTCGGCCTGCTTTTGCGCGGCGATCCAGTTCGCCTCCGCGGTCTGCCCCGAGGCGGCCACGCCGGCCTGGCTCAGGCGCAGTTGAGACTGCGGACCGGAGGCGCCGCTGCCGGGCTCGCGCACCTGCGCCTGCACGGCGCCGTGCATGCTGCGCGCGGAGCCGCCAGAGCGGCTCGGGCTGATTTCGGCCAGGCGCCTGCGGTAGGCACCGAAGTCCCCGCTGTGAGCGACGATGATCTGGCGCGCCTGGCCCGCACTGAGAGCGTCGGCCTGGCTCGCGCTCGGCACCTTCAGCACGGCGCCGGCGCGCAGGCGGTTGATGTCGCCGTCGATGAATGCCCCCTGGTTGGCGCTGTACAGCGCCGCCAGCATCTGCTCCAGCGAGACTTCGCCACCGGAGTAGGAACGCGCGATGGAGAACAGGGTATCGCCGCGCTGCACGGTGTAGCCCGAACCCGCGCGCGCGGGGGCCTGCGCCGCCGGCAGGCTGCGCTGCACGGCGTGGGCCAGCGGGGCCGTCGCCTGGGGGACGATCGGCGCCGCCCCCGGCTCGCGGAAACCCGGAGGATCCAGCAGCAGGGTGTAGTTGCGGGTGATCTCGCCGTTGGACCAGTCGGCGCGCAGCAGCAGGTCGACGAAGGGCTCGTGCACCGGACGCGTGCCGCTGAGGTGCAGATACGAGTGCCCGGCCGCATCCTGGCGCAGCAGCACGCTGGCCCCCTGCAGCGCGTCGCTGTAGTTCAGGTGCTGCGCCGCGTACATCGAATCCGGCGCGACTCCGACCCGCAGCGAGCGCGCCTCATCGGGAGTGATCTGGGTGATTTCGATGTTCGCGCTCAGCGGCTGGCCGAGCGTGGACAACACCACCACATGCCCGAGGCCGAAGGCCCCGGCCAGCGGTACGGCTCCCGGCAGTGCCGCCAGACAAGCCACACCCATTGCTTGACGCCATTTGGCCACGTTGCTTCCCCTGATCTGCATGCTTGCCCGGCTACACGTGCGAATCCGCCCGCAGGCTCATCCATCGCTTCAATGCACGCCCCCATCCCCTTGATTGCAAACTGCGTTGCAGGGGTTTCGCATGCGATAGTAACCAATCGTCCCCCGGAAACCGGCAGGATTCGGCTTCGCGCCCCGGATCGGCGTGGCGCGCGCGCAAACCGGCTGCTCCCCAAGGCCGCCGGACGCAATGCTGCTCAAGCCTGCAGAAGGATGCGCAACATGCGGCGCAACGGCTCCGCCGCCCCCCACAGCAACTGGTCGCCCACGGTGAATGCGCTCAGGTACTCCGGGCCCATGGACATCTTGCGCAGGCGCCCCACAGGGATGCCCAGCGTGCCGGTAACAGCCACCGGGGTGAGCTCGCGAATGCTGGCCTCGCGGGTGTTCGGAACCACCTTCACCCACTCGTTGTCGGCGGCGATCATGGCCTCGATCTCGGTCAACGGCACGTCGCGGCGCAACTTGAAACTCAGCGCCTGGCTGTGGCAGCGCATGGCGCCTACGCGCACGCACAGGCCGTCCACCGGGACCGCCTGGGCGTTGCCCAGGATCTTGTTGGTCTCGGCGCCCCCCTTCCACTCCTCGCGCGACATGCCGTTGCCCAGGTCCTTGTCGATCCACGGGATCAGGCTGCCGCCCAGCGGAACCTCGAAATGGCGCGTGTCGGCCGGCGGCAGCGCGCGCTGGGTGTCGATCACGCCGCGGTCGATGTCCAGGATGGCCGACGCGGGGTCGTCCAGCAGCGGACGCACCGCCGCGTTCAGGGTGCCGAACTGGGTGAGCAGTTCGCGCATGTGCTGCGCGCCGCCGCCCGAGGCGGCCTGGTAGGTCATCGAGCTCATCCACTCGACCAGGCCGGCCTTGAACAGCGCGCCCACGCCCATGAGCATGCAACTGACCGTGCAGTTGCCGCCGATCCAGTTGCGCCCGCCGCGGCCCAGGGCCGCGTCGATCACCGGCCGGTTCACCGGGTCCAGCACGATCACGGCGTCGTCGCGCATGCGCAGCGTGGAGGCGGCGTCGATCCAGTGCCCCTTCCAGCCGGTGGCGCGCAAGGGCTCGAACACCGCGCCGGTATAGTCGCCGCCCTGCGCGGTGACGATGATGTCGCAGGCGCGCAGCGCCTCCAGGTCGGTGGCGTCGTGCAGCGCGGAGCCATCGGGCGCCTTGCCTCCTGCGTTACTGGTCGAGAAATACACCGCCTCGACCAGCTCGAGGTCGCCCTCGGCGCGCATGCGCTGCATGAGCACCGATCCCACCATGCCACGCCAGCCCACCAGGCCGACCCGCTGCTTCGCCATGTTCGTGATTTCCTTGGTTTTCCGGGAGTTTGCAGGAGTTTGCGGAAACTTGGAAGTGCGGCGCGGGGCTCAGCCCAGCGCGGCGACTACCGCGTCGCCCATGGCGGCCGTGCCCACGCTGGGCCGGCCGGGCTCGGCGATGTCGGCCGTGCGCAGGCCCTGGCGCAGCACCTCGCGCACCGCGGCCTCCACGCGCTGCGCGGCCTCGGGCTGGCCGAGGGAGTAGCGCAGCATCATGGCGGCGCTGAGGATGGTGGCCAGCGGATTGGCCAGGCCGCGGCCGGCGATGTCCGGCGCCGAGCCGTGCGAGGGCTCGTACAGGCCGCGCCCCTGCTCGTTGAGCGAAGCCGAGGGCAGCATGCCGATGGAGCCGGTGAGCATCGCGGCCTCGTCGGACAGGATGTCGCCGAACATGTTGCCGGTGACCACGACGTCGAACTTCTTCGGCGCGCGCACCAGTTGCATCGCCGCGTTGTCGACGTACATGTGCTCGAGCTCGATGTCGGGGTACTGCGCATGCACCTCGGTGACCACGTCCTTCCAGAACTGGAAGGTCTCCAGCACGTTGGCCTTGTCCACGCTGGTCACGCGACCGGCGTGGCCGGCCGCCTTGCGGGTGCGCGCGGCCTGGAAGGCCACGTGGGCGATGCGCTCGATCTCCGGGCGGCTGTAGCGCATGGTGTCGAAGGCTTCCGGCTGGCCCGCGAAGGCGCCGTCGGGAGCGTCGCGACGGCCGCGCGGCTGGCCGAAGTAGATGTCTCCGGTGAGCTCGCGCACGATCAGGATGTCCAGTCCGGACACGACTTCGGGCTTGAGCGAGGAGGCCTGCGCGAGTTCGGGATACAGGATGGCCGGGCGCAGATTGGCGAACAGACCCAGGTTCTTGCGCAGCCCCAGGATCGCCTGCTCCGGACGCAAGGCGCGCTCCAGGCGATCGAAGCGCGGGTCTCCGACGGCGCCGAACAGCACCGCGTCGGCGCGTTGCGCCAGCGCCAGCGTGGCCGGCGGCAGCGGGTGCCCGTGGCGCTCGTAGGCGGTGCCGCCGACGTCGGCGAACTCGAACTCCAGCTTCAGGCCGTCGGCGCGCAGGCGCTCGAGCACGCGCATCGCCTGTGCGATGATTTCGGGACCGATGCCGTCGCCCGGCAGGACTGCGATGTTCATGCGATGGGACTCTCGGGAAAAGGGGCTGCGGGAATCAGAGAATGCGGTGCGCCAGCCACGGCATGCGCGCGATGCGCTCGGCCTCGAAGGCGCGCACCTTGTCCGCCTTTTGCAGGGTCAGCCCGATCTCGTCGAGCCCGCCCACCAGGCAGTTCTTGCGGAACTCGGTGATCTCGAAGGGCAGTTCGGTGCCGTCGGGCTTGACCACGCGCTGGCGCGGCAGGTCGACGGTCAAGGCGTAGCCGGGGAATGCCGCCACCTCGTCGAACATGCGGGAGACCTCGTGCTCGGGCAGCGCGATGGGCAGCAGCCCGGTCTTGAAGCAATTGTTGAAAAAAATGTCGGCGAAGGACGAGCCCACCACCGCGCGGATGCCCCACTGCTCGATCGCCCACGGCGCGTGCTCGCGCGAGGAGCCGCAGCCGAAGTTCTTGCGCGCCAGCATGATGCTGGCGCCCTGGTAGCGCGGCTGGTTGAGCACGAAATCCGGGTTCGGCCGGCGCGAGGCCGGATCCTGCCCTGGCTCGCCGTGGTCGAGATAGCGCCACTCGTCGAACAGGTTGGGCCCGAAGCCGGTGCGCCGAATGGACTTGAGGAACTGCTTGGGGATGATGGCGTCGGTGTCGACGTTCTCGCGGTCGATGGGAACGACCACGCCCTGGTGCACGGTGAAGGCTTGCATGGGAATCGGCTTCCTGGTTGGCGAGGCTCGGAGCGCTGCGGCTCAGGCCCCCCGCACGTCGACGAAATGCCCGGCCACCGCCGCCGCCGCGGCCATCGCCGGGCTCAGCAGGTGGGTGCGGCCGCCCTGGCCCTGGCGCCCCTCGAAATTGCGGTTCGAGGTCGACGCGCAGCGCTCGCCCGGCTCCAGCCGGTCGGCGTTCATCGCCAGGCACATCGAGCAGCCCGGCTCGCGCCATTCGAAACCGGCGGCCACGAAGATCTTGTCCAGCCCCTCGCGCTCGGCCTGCGCCTTGACCAGTCCCGAGCCGGGCACGGCCAGCGCCAGGCGCACGTTGGAGGCGATGCGCTTGCCGGCCAGCACCTTGGCCGCCTCGCGCAGGTCCTCGATGCGCGAGTTGGTGCACGAGCCGATGAACACCTTGTCGATGCGGATGTCGGCGATGGGCTTGCCGGGCTGCAGGTTCATGTACTCCAGCGCGCGCTCCATCGCGGCGCGCTTGACCGGATCGGCCTGCTTGTCCGGGTCGGGCACGCGCTCGTCGATGGCCACCACCATCTCGGGCGAGGTGCCCCAGGTGACCTGCGGGCGCAGGCTGGAGGCGTCGAGTTGCACGCGCAGGTCGAAGCGGGCCTCGGCGTCGGAATGCAGGCCGCGCCAATAGCGCACCGCCTGCTCCCATTCGACGCCGGTGGGAGCAAAGGGCCGGCCCTGGATGTAGCGCAGCGTGGTCTCGTCCACGCCCACCAGGCCGGCGCGCGCGCCGGCCTCGATGGCCATGTTGCACAGGGTCATGCGTCCTTCCATGCTCAGCGCGCGCACCGCGGGACCGGCGAACTCGATGGTGCAGCCGGTTCCGCCGGCGGTGCCGATGCGCCCGATCACGGCCAGCGCCAGGTCCTTCGCGGTGCAGCCGGACCCCAGGCTGCCATCGACCCACACCAGCATGTTCTTCATCTTGCGCGCCAGCAGGGTCTGCGTGGCCAGCACGTGCTCGACCTCGCTGGTGCCGATGCCGAAGGCCAGCGCGCCGAAGGCGCCGTGGGTGCTGGTGTGCGAGTCGCCGCACACCACCGTCATGCCCGGCAGCGTGGCGCCCTGCTCGGGGCCGATCACGTGCACGATGCCCTGGCGCCGGTCGTTCATCTTGAACTGGGTGATGCCCTGCGCGTCGCAGTTGCGGTCCAGCGTGTCCACCTGCAGGCGCGACACCGGATCGGCGATGCCCTCGGCGCGGTTGGTGGTGGGCACGTTGTGGTCCGACACGGCCAGGTTGGCGCTGATGCGCCAGACCTTGCGCCCGGCCAGCTCCAGGCCCTCGAAGGCCTGCGGGCTGGTCACCTCGTGCACCAGGTGGCGGTCGATGTACAGCAGCGCGGTGCCGTCGGAATCGACGTCCACCAAGTGCTCGTCCCAGAGTTTGTCGTAAAGCGTGCGTGCCATCGCGGTCGGGCCGGCTTGCGGCGCAGGAGAAACGAAAAGGGTCCGCCGCGCTCCGCGGCGCGGGCAAGACCCTTGATTTTAGCGGGGTTATCGCCGTCCCAGGGCGGGCCGGGAACGGCGACGGCGGCCCTCGCTTACTTGCGCTGCGCCAGCGGCAGCACGTTGCGCGCGTCGGCGCCGGTGAACAGCTGGCGCGGGCGTCCGATCTTGTACTCGGGGTCGGAGATCATCTCGTTGAGCTGGGCGATCCAGCCCACGGTGCGCGCCAGGGCGAAAACGGCCGTGAACAGCGACACCGGCACGCCGATGGCCTTTTGCACGATGCCCGAGTAGAAGTCCACGTTCGGGTAGAGCTTGCGCTGCACGAAGTAGTCGTCCTCGAGGGCGATCTTCTCCAGGGTCATGGCCAGCTTGAACAGCGGGTCGTCGTGCAGGCCCAGCGCGTCCAGCACCTCGTGGCAGGTCTCGCGCATCAGCTTGGCGCGCGGGTCGTAGTTCTTGTACACCCGGTGGCCGAAGCCCATCAGGCGCACCGAGGAGTTCTTGTCCTTGACCTTCTCGATGAACTCGCCGATCCTGGCCACGCCGCCGTTGGCCTGGATGTCGTAGAGCATGTTCAGGCAGGCCTCGTTGGCGCCGCCGTGGGCCGGGCCCCACAGGCAGGCCACGCCGGCCGCGATGGCCGCGAAGGGGTTGGTTCCGCTGGACGCGCACAGGCGCACGGTGGAGGTGGAGGCGTTCTGCTCGTGGTCGGCGTGCAGGATGAAAATGCGGTCCAGCGCGCGCTCGATCACCGGGTTGGGCACGTACTCCTCGCAAGGCGTGGCCCACATCATGCGCATGAAGTTGCCCGCGTAGCTCAGGTTGTTCTGCGGGTACATGTACGGCTGGCCCATGTTGTACTTGTAGGCCATGGCCACCAGCGTGGGCATCTTGGCGATCAGGCGCACCGCCGAGATGTCGCGCTGGGCGGCGTCGTTCAGGTTGATCGAGTCGGGGTAGAAGGCCGACATGGCGCCCACCAGGCCGGTCAGCACGGCCATCGGGTGGGCGTCGCGGCGGAAACCGCGCAGGAAGAACTGCATCTGCTCGTTGACCATCGTGTGCTGGGTCACGCGACGCACGAAGTCGGCCTTCTGCTCGGCGTTGGGCAGCTCGCCGTACAGGATCAGGTAGCAGGTCTCCATGTAATCGCAATTGACCGCCAGCTGGTCGATCGGATAGCCGCGATACAGCAGCTCGCCCTTGTCGCCGTCGATGTAGGTGATCGCCGAGTTGCACGACGCCGTCGACAGGAAGCCGGGGTCGTAGGTGAACTTGCCGGTCTGCCCGTACAGCTTGCGGATGTCGATCACGTCCGGACCGACCGAGCCCTTGTAGATCGGCAGCTCGATGCTGGGCGCGCCGTCGGAGAAGGACAGCGTGGCTTTGACGTCGGAAGGCTTCATGGGGGGCTCCGGGGTTTGGGGGTGACGGCCGCGCTTTCTGCGCGACGCGGCTCAGTCGCGCAGCATGTCGAGCAGGCCCAGGCGCTGCGCCGCCTGCGCCTGGGCCGGCGGCTCGATGTGCCCGAGCAGCAGCGCCAGCAGCGTGTTGTCGTCAAGTTCGAGCAATTCGCCCAGGGCCGCCGTGCGTGCGGGGTCCAGGCAATCACCGTGACGGGCGAAAAAGCGCGTGAACAGCAGATCGTTCTCCAGCAGTCCGCGGCGCGCGCGCCAGCGCAGCCTGCGCAAGGCCGCGGCGTGCTCCGCGGAAGGTTCCTGGCTGCCGGAGGCTGGGTTCATGAGGATCTCAGACGGCGCGACGCAGCAACATGTCCTTGATGTTGCCGATGGCCCGGGTCGGGTTGAGTTCCTTCGGGCACACGTCGACGCAGTTCATGATGGTGTGGCAGCGGAACAGCCGGTACGGATCCTCGAGATCGTCCAGGCGCGCGCCGGTGGCCTCGTCGCGGCTGTCGGCGATGAAGCGGTAGGCCTGCAGCAGCCCGGCCGGGCCGACGAACTTGTCCGGGTTCCACCAGAAGCTCGGGCACG
>JAKBNS010000290.1 GCA_021830925.1 Pseudomonadota bacterium
CAGCCCTCGTCGCCTGCGTAGGGTCTGTCGTCAACGGGGCCGGCCTGTTCGAGCCCGGCACGGCCTTGAGGTCCGTCCTCCACGCCTGAACAGGCGGGGCTTCGCAGCAGCGGCAAACGCCTGGCGTCCTGGCGTCGGTAAATCCCGGCACTGATATCGACGGATATCGGCCCGACCCGCATCCGACGGGGCCCAATCCACGTATGAGGCGGCAACACTTCCTAGGGAGCCTGCCGTGTCTTCTGCCTTCCTGATCTACGGAGCCACCGGCGGCGTCGGATCGTGCCTGGCGCGAATGCTCGCCAGCGAAGGCCACCGGTTGCACCTGGTGGCGAGAAACGCGGCCGGCCTGGAAGCGCTGGCTCAAGAACTGGGATCGGACTGGACGGCAGCGGACGTGCTCGACGATGCCTCCTTCGCCCGCGTCGCCGAGCGCGCGCCACGGACATTGGACGGACTGGTGTACGCCGTGGGCAGCATCAACCTCCGGCCGCTGGCGCGGATCACCACCGCCGATCTGGAGCGCGACTATCGCCTGAACGCCGCGGGCGCCGCGCTGGCGATCCAGGCGGCGTTGCCGGCCCTGCGGGCCAGCACCGGGAGTGCGTCGGTGGTGCTGTTTTCCTCGGTGGCCGCCGCGCGCGGCTTTCCGATGCACAGTTCCATCGGCATGGCCAAGGCGGCGGTGGACGGCCTGACGCGTTCTCTGGCCGCCGAATTCGCGCCTGCGATCCGCGTCAACGCCGTGGCCCTGTCGCTGACGCAGACCCCGCTGGCCGGCAGCATGGTCGCCAGCCCAAAGATGCGCGATGCCATCGCCGCAACGCATCCGCTGGCGCGGCTCGGGCAGCCGGAGGACGCCGCGCATCTGGCGGCCTTCCTGCTCTCGTCGCGGGCGGACTGGATCACCGGGCAGGTCATGGGCCTCGATGGCGGTCGCGGCGCGATCGCCTCGAAATAGGACGCCCCGATGCCCCGCATGCGCAGCAAACAGGACCTGCCCAGCAAGCGTTGCGTGACATGCGGGCGCAGCTTCCTCTGGCGGCGGAAGTGGTCGCGTGACTGGGAAAGCGTGAAGTACTGTTCGCGACGTTGTCGCGGCCGAGGCTGAGGCGGGAAAGGGCAATGAATATTCTTCTGGTGGGAGCGACCGGGCTGGTCGGGCAGGGGGTGCTCAGGGTGCTGCTGCAGGATCCCGGGGAGCCGCAGGTGACGCTGCTGGTGCGCCGTCCGTTCCCCGCTGCGTCACCCCGCGTTCGCGTGATGCAGGTAGCGGAGTTCTCGACCGCCGCGCTGGAACGGCTGGATCTCGGCGGCTTCGACGCCTGCCTCTACTGCGCCGGACCGCTGCCCTTGCTGCTTTCCGAGCAGGCGTACCGGGAGGCCACCGTCGGCGTGCTGGAGCGTGTGTCGTCGGCGTTCGCCAGGGCCAATGCTGGCGGCTACCTGGTCTACGTGTCCGGCGCGGCTGCCGACGCGGGCAGCCGCTGGATGCCCCTGCGCGTCAAGGGCCAGGCGGAGCAGGTGCCCGGCCGGGCTGGCCTGGCTTCCACCTGCCTACGCCCGGGCGGGATCCGGCCAACCCAGGGCGAACGCTCGCCGCACCGCATCCGGCGCGTCATCTACGGGCTGGGCACGCCGGTGTTGGCGCTGGCGGAGAGGCTGATGCCGGCAAGCTTCACCACCACCGAAGCGGTGGGGCGCTGCATGCTGGCGCTGGTGCGCGCCGGAGCGCCCTATCCGCCGATCGTGGAGAACCGGCAGATCAGCGCCTTCGCAGCGCGCTGACCCGGCCGGTCGGGTTCATGCCCCGTGCCGGGGCAGCAGGCTCAGGAACTCCTTGCGCAGCGACGGATCGCCGAGGAACGCCCCGCGCATCACGCTGTTGGTCATGCGCGCTTCGTCGTCCTTCACGCCGCGCCAATGCATGCAATAGTGGTCCGCCTCCATCACCACGGCGATGCCGTCGGGCTGCAGGCGCTGTTCCAGCAGGTTGGCGATCTGGCTCACGGCCTCCTCCTGGATCTGCGGGCGGCTCATCACCCAGTCCACCAGCCGGGCGTACTTGGAAAGGCCGATCAGGTTGGAACCGGCATTCGGCAGCACGCCGATCCACACGCGTCCCATGATCGGGCACAGGTGATGCGAGCAGGCGCTGCGCACGCGCAAGGGGCCCACCACCATCAGTTCGTTCAGGCGTTCCGCGTTGGGGAACTCAGTGACCGCAGGCGCCGACTGGTAGCGCCCGGCGAATACTTCGCGCACGAACATCTTGGCGAGCCGGCGCGCGGTTTCACGCGTGTTGTGGTCGTGCTCGACGTCGATCACCAGCGCGCGCAGCAGCGCTTGCGCCTTGCAGGCGACTTCCTGCTCGATCGCCTCGAGTTCCCCGGCTTCCAGGTAGTCCGCGATGTTGTCGTTGGCGTGGAATCGTGCGCCCGCGACGCGCAGGCGCTCGCCGACGCGCTGCGAAACCGGGGCGGCGGGCAGGTGGGAGAGGTGCGGGATATTCGGCATGGGCGTGGACATGGTTTTCCTCGGTCGCTGGCGGGACGGAGTCCCGGCGTGCAGGCACATCGGGGGCTACCCGTGTTTCTACGTAGCCGGGCGCGC
>JAKBNS010000233.1 GCA_021830925.1 Pseudomonadota bacterium
GGCGGGAGCGCTGCTGCAGGAACTGATCGACGTGGCAGCCATCGCGAACGCGCTGCGGGCGCTGCGCCCGGGCAGGCTGGCACTGCGCGGGTTGCTCGCGCCGGAGGATGCCCGGCGCTTGCGCGCCGAGCATGGGCAGCTGGAGCAGGTGCTGGAGTCGCTGCGCGCGGTGGCCGAGGGCCTGTCGATGCAGGACGGCGAGCAGGCCCTGGCCGCGCTGCGCGGCCTGGACCGGACCCTCAACGCCAGCCTGCTGCCGCACGAGCGCGCCGACGAGGGGGAGCTGCTGCCGCGCATGGGCCGGCTGCTCGGAGGCGAGGATCCGCTGGCCGCCCTGAGCAGCAGCCACCGGGAGATCTTCCGCTTGTCGCGCCTGATTCATCGCGGCGTGGCGGAGCTGCCTGCGCAGGGCCCCGATGCGGCGGCGGTGGTGCAATGGCAGCGCCTGCTGATCGCGCTGGAAGCCATCGTGCGCCTGCACATGGCCCAGGAGGACGAATTGTTCCACGCGCTGGCCGGGGAGGGCGCCGACGCGGATCCTTCGCGGGGCGCGCCGGCCTGAGACAAGGGCGCTCCGGGACGAACGCGGCAGCCGCTCAGCGAGCCTGCACCGGTTCCTGCAGCGCCTGGCTCAGCGCCTCGTGCACCGCCGCGGCGAGCTGGCGCCTGTCCTGCCCGCGCAGCGCAGGCAGGTAGTGCACCACCACGCGCACCGGCTCGCCCGCGGCGATCAGGCGCAGCGTGTCCATCACCGTGTCGTCCCCCACGTAGGCGGGAGCCCGGCTGGGGGCGCCGGTAGCGTCGTCCAGGTAGCGCAGCAGCACCGGCTGCACGGGAGTGTCGGCGCTGAGCGCGGCCTGGAACAGGTTGGCGTGCAGCGCCAGCACGTGGGTGCCGTCCGAGGTGGTGCCTTCGGGAAACACGCTGACCTGCTCGCCGTTGCGCAGGCACTGCGCCATGTCGTGCATCACCCGCATGGCGTCGCGCGCTCGCTCGCGCTCGATGAACAGGGTGCCGGCGCCGGCCACCAGCTTGCCCAGCACCGGCCAGTGGCGCACCTCGGCCTTGGACACGAAGCGCGTCGGATGGGCGGCGTTGAGAGCCATGATGTCCAGCCAGGAAACGTGGTTGACCGCCAGCAGGCAGGCGCCCTCGTGCGGTTCGCCCACGACCTGCAGGCGGGTGCGCGCCGCGCGCAGCATGCGCCGCGACCAGGCTCGGATCGCGCGGCGGCGCTGTTGCGCGTTCAGGCGCGGGAAGGCGCGCAGGCGCCACAGTCCGCGGGCCAGCTCGATGCCCAGGCGCATCAGCATGCCGGCCAGACGCAGCCGCGGGGTCATCCGGCCACCCTCGTGGCCGGGTTCATCGGACGGCCCTGCTCGCTACGCTCGACTCCCAGGGGGAGCGGAGCGCCGCTTCGAAGCGGCCGTGCACGGCCCTCATGTCCTCTCGGCGTCGCGCGCGTGGATGACGCGCCCGTCGATGATCGTGGTGCGCACCCGACCCAGCAACTCCACGTCGCCCAGTGGCGTGAGCTTGCCGCGGCTGCGCAGGTTCTGGGCCGTGGGACGCCAGCTCTCCTGGGGGTCGACCACGATCAGCTCCGCGGCTGCCCCAACGGCCAGGCTGGGCAGGCCCACGCCGGCGGCGGCCGCTGCCCGCGTGGTCACGCAGGCCAGTGCCTGGGGCAGTTCCAGGCGTGCCCGACGCGCGAATTCCAGCACCGCCGGCAGCAGCAGTTCCAGCCCTGTCGCGCCCGGCGCGGCCTCGCCGAAGGGCAGCACCTTGTCGTCGCTGTCCAGCGGCGTGTGGTCGGACACCAGCGCGTCGATGGTGCCGTCGGCCAGCGCGCCCAGCAGGGCGTCGCGGTCGGACTGCCGGCGCAGCGGCGGATCCAGGCGCATGCGCGCGTCGAACCAGCCGATGTCCAGGTCGGTGAGCAGCAGGTTGTGCATCGACACGTCGGCGGTGACGGGCAGCCCCTCGTCCTTCGCGCGGCGCAGCAGCTCGACGCCGGCGGCGCTGGACAGGCGCCCCACGTGCACCGCGCAGCCGGTGGCGCGCACCAGCTCGAAGATGGTGTGCAGCGCGATGGTCTCGGCCGCGACCGGCACGCCGGGAAGGCCCAGGCGCTGCGCGTAGGGGCCGCTTCCGGCCACTCCGCGTCCCAGATGGGCGTCCTGCGCGGGCAGCCATACCTTGTAGCCGAAGGTGCTGGCGTACTGCATCGCGCGCAGCAGCATCTGCGTGTCGGTCACCGGCACGCCGGCCTGCGACAGCCCGATGCAACTGGACTTCACCAGCGAGGCCATCTCGGCCAGGCGCTCGCCCTTCAGGCCGGTGGTGAGCGCGCCCAGCGGATACACCCGCGAACGCTTGATGCGTCGCGCGCGCCAGCGCAGCATCTCGACCAGGCTGGGCTCGTCGAGCACGGGGTCGGTGTCGGGCGGACACACGACGCGCGTGACGCCGCCGGCGCCGGCCGCCGCCAGCTCGGAGTCGAGCAGGCCCTCGGCCTCGCCGCCGGGTTCGCCGAGGCGGGCGCACAGGTCGATCAGGCCGGGCATCACCAGGCAGCCCCGGGCGTCGATCACGCGCTCGGCGCGGAAGCCGGCGGCGGCGGCGCCCACGGCATGGATGTGTTCACCGGAGATGGCGATGTCGCCGGGGTGCTGGGTGCCGCTGGCCGGGTCGACCAGCGCGCCCCCGCGCACCAGGAGGGTCTTGGGCTCGTTCATGGAGGCGCTCAGGCGGAGGTGTTGGCGACGATGGACAGCACGGCCATGCGCACCGCGATGCCGAAGCGTACCTGGGGCAGGATCACGCTCTGCGGCCCGTCGGCCACGGCCGAGTCGAGCTCCACGCCGCGGTTGATGGGGCCCGGGTGCATGACGATGGCATCGGCGCGCGCCAGGCGCAGGCGCTCGGGGGTCAGGCCGTACATCATGTGGAATTCGCTCGCCGACGGCAGCAGGCCGCCGGCCATGCGTTCGTTCTGCAGGCGCAGCGCGATCACCACGTCGGCGTCGCGCAGGCCTTGCTCGATGTCGTGGCACACGCGCACGCCCATGTCGCGCAGGTCGCCGGGCACCAGGGTCTTGGGACCCACCGCGCGTACCTCGGCGACCCCCAGCGTGGTCAGTGCGTGGATGTCCGAGCGCGCCACGCGCGAATGCACGATGTCGCCGACGATGGCCACCGTCAGCGCGTGGAAGTCGCGCTTGTAGTGGCGGATGGTCATCATGTCCAGCAGGCCCTGCGTGGGGTGGGCATGGCGCCCGTCGCCGGCGTTGACCACGTGCACGTGATCGGGCGTGTGCGAGGCGATCAGGAAGGGCGCGCCGCTCTGGCTGTGGCGCACGACGAAGATGTCGGCGTCCATCGCCTCCAGATTGGCGATGGTGTCCAGCAGCGATTCGCCCTTGGCGGTGCTCGAGCGCTGGATGTCCAGGTTGAACACGTCGGCCGACAGGCGCTGCGCGGCGATCTCGAAGGTCGTGCGGGTACGCGTGGAGTTCTCGAAGAACAGGTTGAACACGCTCTTGCCACGCAGCAGCGGGACCTTCTTGACCTCGCGCTCGCCGAAGCTCATGAAGCCCTGCGCGGTGTCCATGATGTGCAGCAGCACGTCACGCGGCAGGCCCTCGATGGACAGCAGGTGGCGCAGCTCGCCGTGGCGGTTGAGTTGGGGATGGGCGGCCATCAGGATTCGGACTCCAGGTACGCCAGGCGCATGGCCCGCGGCCCGGCCGCGGGGTCGCGTTCCAGCGCCAGCATGGTGCGTGGCGGCAATTCGACGCTGGCACCCACCAGCGTGGCGCAGATCGGCAGTTCGCGCCCGCCGCGGTCGACCAGCACGGCCAGGTCGATGCGCGCGGGGCGGCCGAAGTCGTACAGCTCGTTGATCGCGGCGCGGATGGTGCGCCCGGTGTAGAGCACGTCGTCGACCAGCAGGATCGAGCGCGCGTTGACGTCGAAGGGCAGTTCGGTGCGATTGCCGCTGGGGTGCAGCCCGCGGGTGCCGAAGTCGTCCCGGTGCAGGGTCGACGAGACGACTCCCAGCGGCGTGGGCAGGGCCAGGTCCTCGTGCAGGCGCTCAGCCAGCCAGGCGCCGCCGGAATACACCCCCACCAGCGTGGGAGGCGTGGCCTGCGCGGCCAGCCAGGCGCGCACGAGTTCGCGCAGGCGCGCGTACAGCGCCTCGGCGTCGGGAGGGGAGGAATGGGTCATGGGGCGCGGCTCGCGGCGGGATCTCGTAGATATTGTTCCAGAATCAGGCGCGCCGATTCCGCGTCCACGTCGTCGGCTCCCTCGTCCTCCGCGGCGCGCGAGGTGTAGCGCTCGTCGACCATGGCCACCGGCAGGCCGAAGCGCCCGTGCAACTGATTGGCGAAACGCCGCGCCTGCGCGCTGCGATCCTGCTCGGCGCCTTCGTCGCGCGACAGCGGCAGGCCCACCACCAGGCGCGAGGGCTTCCACTGCGCGAGCAGCCGGGCGATGGACTCGAAGCGCTGCTGGCGCCTCTCGGCCGCCACGCTGCACAGCGCGCTGGCGCTGGCCGTGACGGTGTTGCCCACGGCGACGCCGATGCGGTGCGTGCCGAAATCGAAACCCATCAATACGGCCGGGTCGCCTGGCGCGCCGCCGGGTTCAGGCATGGCCGGCGGTGTTGGACAGGCTCATCGCACTGATGCCCATGAGGGACATGGCGGCGTCGAAGCGCTGCTCGGCCGCCACCTCGAACACGATGTTCGAATCGGCTTCGACGGTCAGCCAGCCGTTGCGCGCGATCTCGTCCTCGAGCTGTCCGGCGCTCCAGCCGGAGTAGCCCAGGGCCACGAAAAAACGCGGGGGGCCGTCGGAGGCGGAAATATGCTCCAGCACGTCCTTCGACGTGGTCATCTGCAGCCCGCCTGCCACCTGCAGCGTCGAGGCGTAGGCGCGGTCGGTCGGGTCGTGCAGCACGAAACCTCGCTCGGTCTGCACCGGGCCGCCGTAGTAGACGGTGCGCGAGGCCAGTTCGGGTTGCTCCAGCGGCAGCTCGATGCGGTCGAACAGATCCTTGAGCACGATGTCCGTGGGGCGGTTGATCACCAGCCCCAGGGCTCCTCGCGAGGAGTGCTCGCACACATAGATGACGCTGCCGGCGAAGGAGGATTCCACCATGCCGGGCATCGCTATCAGGAACTGGTTGCTCAGGTTCGATGCGTCGCTGCGGGGGTTCATGGCGAAACATATTATCGTGCCGCGCCCCGTCCCGCGCGATTGCCCCCCTCGCCATGGCTTCCATCCCCACTTCCACCGATCCCGGATTCGAGCTCGGATTGGTCTGGCTGCGCCGCGACCTGCGCCTGCATGACCATGCCGCGCTGCACCACGCGTTGCGCCGCTGCCGGCGCGTGCAACTGGCTTTCGTGTTCGACACCGACATCCTCGGGCCGCTGCTGGCGCAGGGCATCCGCGCCGATCGTCGGGTGTCGTTCATCCACGACAGCCTGCGCGAGCTGGACGCCGAACTGCGGCGCCACGCAGGCGCGCTGTGGGTCCTGCACGGGCGCGCCGCGGTCGAGCTGCCCGCGCTGGCGCGGCGCCTGGGGGTGCGGGCGGTGTTCGCCAACCGGGACTACGAGCCCGACGCGCAGCGCCGCGACGCCGCGGTGGCCGGGGAACTGGCCGGCGCCGGCATCGAGTTCCACGCCTTCGACGACCAGGTGATGGTGCCGCCGCCGGCGCTGCGCACCGGCCAGGGGCGTCCCTACGGCGTGTTCACCCCCTACAAGAACGCCTGGCTGGCCCGCATGCGCGCGGGCGAGGGCGTCGAATTGGGCGAACTCGCATGCGCACTGTCGCCCGGGCGGCTGCTGGAGCCGGGCGCCGGGCTGGCGGCGCTGCCCACGCCGACGCAGCTGGGTTTCGACCAGCCGGCCGTCCTGCCCGACGGCATCGAGCCCGGCAGTCGCGGTGCGCGCCGCGCCTGGGAGGCCTTCCAGGCGCGCCTGGACGATTACGCCGCGTCGCGGGATTTCCCGGCGCGCCAGGCCACCAGCGGGCTGTCGGTGCATCTGCGTTTCGGCACCCTCAGCGTGCGCGAACTCGGGCGTCACGCCTGGCGCGCCATGCAGCAGGGCAGCGAAGGCGCCGCGAGCTGGTTGTCCGAGCTGGTGTGGCGTGATTTCTACGCCCAGGTGCTGTTCCACCATCCGCAGGTGGCCCGGGGCCGCTCCTTCCGCGCGGCCTACGACCGTATCGAGTGGGACGACGCGCCGCAGCTGCTGCAGGCCTGGTGCGAGGGGCGCACCGGCTACCCGCTGGTGGACGCGGCGATGCGCGAACTGCTGGCCGGCGGGCGCATGCACAACCGCCTGCGCATGGTGGTGGCCAGCTTCCTGTGCAAGGACCTGGGGCTGGACTGGCGTGCCGGCGAGGCCCATTTCGCGCGCTGGCTGCTGGACTTCGACCTGGCCTCGAACAACGGCGGCTGGCAATGGGCTTCGTCCAGCGGTTGCGACGCGCAGCCGTGGTTCCGCATTTTCAACCCGGTGGAGCAAAGCCGCCGCTTCGACCCGGACGGACAGTACATCCGGGCCTGGGTGCCGGAACTGGCGGCGCTGGACGCCCGCTCCATCCACGCTCCATGGCAAGCCGATCCGGCGCGGCTGCGCGCCGCCGGGCTGCGCCTGGGCGAGCACTATCCCCTGCCGGTGGTGGACCACGCGCAGGCGCGCCAGCGCACGCTGCAGCGCTACGCCGTGGTGCGCGACGACGCGCGGCAGGCGGCGAAGGCCGAGGACACTCCGTCGCGCAAGCAGGGCGGGCCCGGCACGCAGGGCGGACTGTTCTGAGCCGCGGCCCCGGCCCGGGGCCGCCGGCCTATTCGTCGATGGTGGTCGTTTCCAGCACGTACTCGCGCAGCAGGCCCAGCAGCTCGTCCTCCGAGTAGGGCTTGCCCAGGTAGTGGTTGACCCCCAGCTCCTGCGCGTAGTTGCGGTGCTTGTCGGCGATGCGCGAGGTGATCATGATCACCGGCAGGTGGCGCGTGCGCTCGTCGGCACGGATGTTGCGCGTGAGATCGAAGCCGTCCATGCGCGGCATCTCGATGTCCGTGAGCACCACGTCGGGCAGGGTCTGCTGCAGTTGCTCCAGCGCATCCAGCCCGTCCTTGGCCAGCATCACCGTGTAGCCGTTGCGGGTCAGGAAGCGCTGGGTCACGCGGCGCACGGTGATCGAGTCGTCCACCACCAGCACGGTATTGGCGCTGGGCATCGGCGCCTGCGGCGCCAGCAGCGCCGGGTCGACGCGCCTGGCGCCTGCCTGCGAGCGCATGCGCTCGGCCGCCTTGTCGCCGTACACCGCGGCCAGCGCGACCGGGTTGTAGATCAGCACCACGCCGCCGTCGGGCAGCACCGAGATGCCGGCCAGTCCGGGCACGCGCGAGAGCTGCGGGCCCAGGTTCTTCACCACGACTTCCTGGTTGCCCAGCACCTCGTCGACATGCAGCGCCAGGCGTTGCGCGGCGCTGCGCATCAGCACCACCGGCACCGTGCGCCCCGGCGTCTCGCTGCTGGCGCCCGACTCGTCGGTGAGCGCGCCCAGCCAGTACAGCGGGAGTTGCTGCCCGGCGTGCTCGAGCTGGCGCTCACGCAGCGCCGGCTCCAGTTCCGCCGGGCGCAGGCGCAGCACGAGGTCCACCAGGCTGGACGGCACGGCGTGGATGCGTCCGCCCGTGCGCAGCAGCACCACCTGGGTGACCGCGGTGGTCAGCGGCAGCACCAGGGTGAAGGTGGTGCCCCGTCCGGGCACGGAATCGAGTTCCACGCGCCCGCCGAGGGCACGCGTGTCGGTGCGGACCACGTCCAGCCCGACGCCGCGGCCGGCCATCTCGGTGGTCTCGGCGGCGCTGGAGAAACCGGGCAGGAAAATGATCTCGCGCAACCGCGCCTGGCTGGGATGCTCGCCGTCGGCCAGCAGACCCTGCGCGCGCGCCTTCGCGGCGATGTCCGCGTAGTGCAGCCCGCTGCCGTCGTCGCTGATCGACACCACCACTTCGCTGCCGTCGTGGCGCAGCGCCAGCGTGATCGTGCCCACCGCCGGCTTGCCCACGCTTTCGCGTTCCGTGGGGCTTTCCAGCCCGTGGGCGACGGCGTTGCGCAGCAGGTGCTCGAAGGCCGGCGCCATGCGGTCCAGCACGCCGCGGTCGAGTTCGATGGTGCCGCCCTGGATGTCCAGGCGCACCGCCTTGCCGGCATCCTTGCTGGCCTGGCGCACGGTTCGGTACAGGCGTTCGGAAATGCTGTCGAACTCGACCATGCGGGTACGCAGCAGGTCGCGCTGCAATTCGCGGGTCAGGCGCGACTGGCGCAGCAGGCTGTCCTCGGTGGACTGCAGCGCGCGCCCCAGGGAGCCCTGCACCAGCGCCAGGTCGTTGACCGACTCGGCCATCATGCGGGTGAGTTCCTGGAAGCGCGTGAAGCGGTCGAACTCCAGCGGGTCGAAGTCTCGCGCGTCGTCGCGCGTGGCCTGGGTGCGCGCGGTCATCTGGGCGTCGGCCTGCAACTCGATGTCGCGCACCTGCGCGCGCAATCGCGACAGGTTGTCACCGAGATCGCGCACCCCGGAGCGAATGACGTCGAATTCGCTGTCCAGGCGCGCCCGTGCGATGCTCACCTCGCCGACCTGGTTGACCAGGCGGTCCAGCAGCGCGGCCTGCACGCGCACCGGCTGCGCGCGTCCGAAGGCCTGCGCGGCGTCCGCCGCCGGTGCCGCGGGTTCGGCCGCCGCGGGCGTCGCGGGGGCGTTCGCGGGTTGCACCTGCGCTTCCAGCAGCGCGCGCTCCGGGTGGATGTCGCCGAGTTCGTTCTCGCCGCGGCCGCTGGCCTCGCGCAGACGCTCGAACCGGGTGTTGATGGCGTCGAAACGCGCGATCAATTCCAGCAAGGACTGCTCGTCCGGACGCGTGTCCTCGCGGTTGGCCAGCGCCTCGATGTCCGATTCCAGCGCATGGGCCATGTCGCCCAGCGCCATGGTCCCGGCCATGCGCGCGCTGCCCTTGAAGGTGTGCAGCAGGCGCATCGCCTGGCGCGCCGAGGTGGTCTCGCCGGGGCGGGCCTCCCATTCGCGTAGCGCTCGGCCGAGCTGGGGCATGAGCTCGGCCGCCTCGAATTCGAAAATCGGGAACAGCTCGGCGTCGATGATGTCGCGCGATCCGGTGCCCGGAACGACCGCCGCGGGCGCCGCACTCCCCTCGAGCGCGGATTCGACTCCGGCCGGAGGCCGTTCGACGCTGGACGCGAAGGCCGCGCCCGCGACCTCGCCGGGCGCTTCGGCGCCCGGCTCCGCGGGGGCCAGCGCCTCGAGCTCCTCGTGGACCTCGATGGCCGCCTCAACCTCGTGCAATTCCAGCTCGTCGGCGGGCCATGCCGGCGCTGGCGCGGATGCCGGCTCGGCCTCGGCCTGCGCGGCGGAAGTCGCCTCAAGGGCCGATTCCTGCGGCGCCCACGGCCACGCCGGCACGGTCCCCGGCTCGGTGCCGCCAGCAGCCGAGGCCTCTGCCGGCGCTGCCGGTCCCGCGTCGAAGCCTTCGCTGGCGGCCAGCGCGGCCGCGGTGCGCAGATCCTCCAGATGGCGTACCAGAGATTGCAGAGGTTCCAGCAATTCCGGCTGCGCCGGAGGCAGGAACCCCGCGGCGAACTGGTGCAGCACGCGGCGCATCTCGTCGACCGCGCGCGGCAGCAGCGCGTACTGGGCTTCGTCCATCGCCTCGGGGTGCTCGGACTGACCCTGCATGGCCTGTTCGAGCAGCTCGGCCAGTTGCTGCACGCTTTGCAGCCCCACCGTGGCCGAACTTCCGCGCAACTGATGCGCCAGCGCCGTCGCGTGCTCTCCGATCGGCTCGCCCGGATGATGGGTCCAGTCCGCCACCTCCCGATCCAGGCGACGCACCAGCTCGTCGGCCTCGTTCAGATAGATCGTGTGCAGGGCCTGGGGGATACGCAACTGATCGACCAGGTTTTCCGCGTCCACGGGCAGGGCGGCTTCGGGGGCCGCCTGGACGGGCTCCGGCGCGGACTGGGCGACGATTTGCTCCGCGCCAGGCCCTTCGAGTTCGCGCGCCTCCAGCCCGGCGTGCGGCTCGGGCACTTCGGGCTCGGGCTCCAGCAGGCTGGCCGGCGGCGGTTCGTCCTGCGCCTGCGAGACGTTCGGCGCGGGCCCACCGAGTTCGAGCAGCGAGGCATCGGGCCAGGACGACGCAGCGAGCGCCGGCGGCGGCGGGGCCCAGGACTCGTCCGAGGCCTGGGCGGGGAGTTCCTCGGGCGCGCCGCCTTCGTGTTCGACGTCGGAGAGCGCGCCGGCGGCCTCCGAGGACTCCTGCCCGGGCTGCGGCGTAGCTTGCGCGGCGGACTCGGCCTCGACGGCCTGTGGGGGCGCAGGCAGCGTTTCCGGTTCCCAGACCAGCGACTCCGCGGCCTGCTCCCCGGGGAGTTCCGCGTGCGCCTCCTCGTGCGCCTCCTCGTGGACCTCCTCGTGCGCCTCCAGCGCGGCTTCGCCGCGCCCGTCGGCGGCGTCCTGCACGCCGGAGCCTTCCGGGACACCCTCGTTGCTTGCCTGCTCCGGCGCCTCGAACGCGGG
>JAKBNS010000098.1 GCA_021830925.1 Pseudomonadota bacterium
CGTTGCGTACCCGTTGCGTACCCGTTGCGTACCCGTTGCGTACCCGTTGCCTACCACCAGCTCGCCCCGCACGCCATGCTTGCCATGCACGCCACGTCACTTCGCCCGCGCCGCTCCTCCAGTGCGCGCCCCTGCGGCTCCGGCGCATGGCGCCCCTGGCTGCTGGCGGGCGCGCTGGCCGCTGCGCAAGCTGCCCATGCGGGAGCGTCCGCGCAGCAAGCCCAGGGGCTCACGGAGCCATCCAGCGGAGCGACGCAGGTGCAGCGCCTGATCCATCCGCGGCTGCGCCTGGCATCCGCACAGCAGGCCCGCGCGGCGCTGCGAGCGGGCGTGGAACTGCTCGGGCCGCTGGGGCTGCCGGTACCCGGGGTGCTTCGCCTGGAGGGTGCCGCACTGGCGTTCGAACCGGTACGGCCTCTGGCGGGCTGCACGCGCTACACCCTTGCGGTCGGCCCGGCCGCACCGGCGCCGACGCATGCGAGTTTCACCACCGCCTGCAGCCGCTGGAGCGAACCGGTGCAGATCGACGATGCGCGCACCGCGCGACGCCCCGATCGCGGGGCCGACGCCGTGCAGGTGGCGGCGAGCGCGGACGGCGGAGCCTGGGCCGCGTGGTTCCAGAGCGACGGCCGGCGCAGCGCCATCGAGGCCAGCCGGCTGCACCCCGATACCGGTTCCTGGCAGGGACCGCAACGCATCGACCTGCGCAAGGGCGGTGGCGCCACGCTGCCGGCCCTGGCCACGCTGGCCGACGGTCGTGTCCTGGCGGCCTGGCTGCAGGACCTGCACGGGCACGCGGCGGTGCTCGCCCGCGTGCTGGGCGACGACGCGCACACGCCGGCGCGGCGGCTGGACGACCCGCGGCTGGCGAACAGTCCCACCGCCGTGCAACTGGCCACCGACGCGGCCGGGAACGCGCTCGCCGTATGGCAGCAAGCGGGCCGGCGGCACACCGAGGCCTGGGCCGCGCACTGGAGCGCCGCGCAGGGGCGGTGGAGTGCCCCGCATCGACTCGACGATGCCCCCGCTCCCGACTATGCGCCGGTGGTGGCCGGGGCCGGGGACGACCAGTTCGTGGCGGCGTGGGAACGCGGAGCCGCCGGTCACGAGCGCATCGCGGCCAGCCGCTGGCTGGGGCATGGCTGGTCCGCCGCGCACCTGCTCAGCGCGCCCGGCGTGCGAGCGCGACGCGTCACGCTCGCGCTGGACGCAGGAGGCGACCTGGCGGTGGCGTGGATTCAGGGCGACGGCGTCGCCCGACGCGTGGCGCTGCGCCGGCTGCGGCTTGCCGACTGGAGCGGCGCGGCGCCGCGCCTGCTCGGCGGCGCCGGCCTGCGCGGGCCGGCGGTGGCGTCGGCGCTGGCCCTCGACCCCGCCGGCAATATCGCGGTGGCCTGGGAACAACAGACATCCGCGCAAGGCAACTACGTGATCGAGGCCGCGCGCTGGGTGCGCGGCATGGCCTCGCCGCCGGCCGGCGAGCGCATCGACCCGCGCGGACAGCGCAATGCCGGCAATCCGGTGCTGGTCAGCGACCCGGCCGGCAACCTGGTGTGCGCCTGGTACCAGGACACCACCCAGGGACTGCAGGTGTTCGCCGCGCGCTTCGACGCCTCCGACGGGAACTGGCAGCCGGCCCAGCTGCTGTCGGACCCGCGCGGCACCGTGCAGGCCAGCTTCCCCGCGCTCGCGGTGGACGCCGCGGGCAGCGTCACCGCGGCGTGGCAGCAGTACAACGGCTGGCGCGACATCGTGGTGGCGAGCCGGCTGCCCTGATCGCCGAACGGGCGGTTGAGCCGGCGCCCCGCGGGGCGCCGGCATTGCCTTCCACGGGGGCAGGCCCTACGCTTTGCGCAACCAAGCGGCCAAGGGGGGCCATCATGCTCATCGTCACCACCGAGAACGTGCCCGGACACACCGTGCGCGAAGTCAAGGGGCAGGTATTCGGGGTCACCGTGCGCAGCCGCGGCCTGGGGGGCAACGTGATGGCCGGCCTGCGCACCATCGTCGGCGGCGAGATTCCCGAATACACCCAGATGCTGGAGGAGGCGCGCCGGCACGCCGTCGACCGCATGGTGGAGAACGCGCTGATGCGCAAGGCCAACGCGATCGTGATGATGCGCTTCGATTCCTCCGAACTGGGCCAGTCGATGAGCGAGATCGTGGCCTACGGCACCGCGGTGGTGATCGACCCCGCCTGAACCGACCCCGAGGCGAATTCCCATGCTGCGCATGTTCGTGCTGCTGCTCGGCGCCTTGCTGAGCGCCGGCGGCGTGGTGGTGCTGGTCGTGCACGGTCCGCGCGGCGCCGGCCTGCAGGCGCTGGTGCTGGGCCTGCTGCTGCTGGCGGGAACACTGTTCGAGCGCCTGCGCTACGGCGAGTCGGACACACCGCCCAGCGGACCCGACTGGGAGCGCACGGACGAGGTCTTCGTCGATCCCGGCAGCCATCGTCCGATGGCCGTGTACCAGCACCGCGCCAGCGGCGAGCGGCGCTACGTGCCGATCGGGCGCGGCTGAGGCGCGCGCCCTTTGTCCCTTCTCGCAACCAAGTCCGTCCGTACCCGATGAACCGTTTTCCCCAAGACATCTACACCGAACCCGCGAACCTCGATTTCGACACCCTGCGCTGCCTCGGGCCGCTGGCTCCGATGGCCGGCATCTGGGAGGGCCCGCGCGGCCTGGACGTCAAGCCCAAGGCCGACGGCCCGAAAAAGCAGGCCTTCGTCGAGCGCATCGAACTGCAGCCCATCGACCCGCAGACCAACGGGCCCCAACTGTTCTACGGGCTGCGCTACCACACCCACATCGTCAAGCCCGGCCAGGTCAAGACCTACCACGACCAGGTGGGCTACTGGCTGTGGGAGCCGGCCACCGGCACGCTGATCCAGACGCTCGCGATTCCGCGCGGTCAGATCGCCATGGCGGTGGGCCACGCGGCACCCGACGCCACCGAGTTCGAACTGGTCGCGAAGCTGGGCGACGCGCATTCCAACATCAGCTCGAACCCCTTTCTCGACCACGCCTTTCACACCATCGAGTACCGCATCAAGGTCAGCATCCACGGCGACGGCACCTGGGGCTACGACGAAGACACGGTGATGATGATCCGGGGCCAGTCGGAACCCTTCCACCACACCGACCGCAACCTGCTCGCTCGCGTGCAGGCGCCGACGCCGAACCCGATGGCCGCCCGCCCCGTCGCCCAACCCGCCGCCTGAGCGCGACGCAGCGCCATGTTCGCCGACTACCTCGACCTGGACGCCACGGCCCTGGCCGCACTCGTGGCGCGCGGCGAGGTGTCGAGCGTGGAAGTGCTGCAGGCCGCGCTGGCCAGGCTGGACGCGATCAACCCGCGCATCCGCGCGGTGGTGTTCGACTGGCGTGAAAGCGCGCTGGAACAGGCGCGTGCCTTCGACGCGCTGCCGCGTGCCGCGCCGGAGCGTGCCCGCCCCTTCGCCGGCGTACCCCTGTTGCTGAAGGACCTCGGGCAGGACTTGCGCGGCCGCCCCTCCACCTGGGGCAGCCGGGCGCGCGCGCAGGTGACCGCGCGCCGCAGCTCCAGCGTGGTGGAACGCTGGCAGGCCGCGGGGCTGCTCGCGCTGGGCAAGACCAACTTGCCGGAGTTCGCGCTCAAGGCCGTCACCGAGCCGGCATTGTTCGGCCCCTGCCGCAATCCCTGGGACCTGGAGCGCACTCCCGGCGGCTCCTCGGGCGGCGCCGCGGCGGCCGTGGCCGCCGGCATCGTGCCGGTGGCCGGCGCCTCCGACGGCGGCGGCTCGATTCGCATCCCCGCTGCCTATTGCGGACTGTTCGGGCTGCGGCCGTCGCGCGGCCGCGTCAGCGAGGCCCCCGAGGCCGACGAATTCTGGGAAGGGGCCAGCGCCACCCATGTGCTGACCCGCAGCGTGCGCGACAGCGCCGCGCTGCTCGATGCCGCACAGGGGGCGACGCCGGGCGACCCGTTCATCGTGGCGCCGCCCGCGCGCGCCTATGCGCTGGACGCCCGCACCGCGCCGCCGCGCCTGCGCATCGGTTTCAGCGTGGAGTCTCCGCTGGGCACCATGGTCCATCCGGATCACGCCGCCGCGGTGCTGCGCACGGCGGAACTGCTGCGCGATCTGGGCCATGCGGTCGAGCCGGCCGCGCCGGCCGTCGACGGCGAACAGCTCGCCCGCAGCTACCTGGGCATCTACTACGGACACGTGGCGGCCGACCTGCGCCAGTGCAAACGCGAGTTCCACGCCCGCGCTCGAGATTTCGAGCTCGACACGCGCGCCCTGGCGGCCATCGGAGAGAGCCTGCCCGCCCCCGATTTCATCGAACTGCGCCGGAACTGGAACGTGTTCGCGCGCGCGCTGGCCGAGTTCCACGCGCGCCACGACCTGTACCTCACGCCCACCACGGCGCAGCCGCCCGCGCGCATCGGCGAACTCGACGCCGCGCCGTGGCAGCACGCGCTGCTGCGCGCGGTGCTGGCGCTGGGCCTGGGAAGCGTGCTGCGCCACAGCGGGACGGTCGAGCAACTCGCGCGCGCCAACCTGGCACGCACGCCGTTCACGCAGCTGGCCAATCTCACGGGCACGCCGGCCATGAGCGTGCCCCTGCACCAGGCGCCCGACGGACTCCCGGTGGGCGTGCAGTTCGTCGCACCCTGGGGCCGCGAGGACCTGCTGTTCCAGCTGGCCGCGCAGCTGGAGGCCGCGCGGCCCTGGGCGCAGCGCCTGCCCGCGGGCCCTCGCTGAGGCGCCGACGAGGTGCAGCAGTAAGTCGAATATAAGTAAATTCTTATTTACTTATTTTTTAGCTGCTTGGGATCGAAACTATGCGTTGGACGCTGCTCGGGGTGGCGGCGCAAACTCGCCGCCACGTTCCCCGCCTCGGCCGCCGCCTGCGCGCAACGGCCCCCAAGCTCATGACCCATCGTCGCCAACTGTTCGTCCACGCCGGCGCCGCCGCCTTCGGCGGTCTGCTCGCCTCCGGCGCGGCCCGTGCCGCCGCCCACACCTCCGCATCGCTCGACCTCGCGCAGTCCGGTTCCTCCACGTTGCAGGCGCTGCATCGCCAGCTCGAACGCGTGTCGCGCCGGCGCGATTTCAAATCGGTGCCCATGATCCTCACCGACCGTGCCGACTGGGACGACGAGGCGCTGCGTCTGCTGCGCGCCTATACCGGGGGACCGAAGCAGATCTGGGACAACACCGACGTGAAGAGTCCCTGGCTGAACCTGATGCGCAACGCCCTCAACGCCCAGATCTGGTCGTGGGGCCACCCGGACTTCCTCGCCGTCTCGGCCACGCACGGCACGGCCCATCTGGCCCTGTACGACGACTACCTGTGGAACAAGTACAAGTTCGCGGGGCTGATCGGCGCCAAGGCGCCCGGCAACACCTACCTGGACACCCCGGCCGCCGCTTCGGTCGCGGCCTCGGATTTCGAGAACCCGGCCGGCGCCTTCTCGCCGGCGGACAATTCGGTCACGGTGCTGCAGCGCCGCGGCGTGGTGTTCCTGGCCTGCCACAACGCCATCTGGGAGTTCAGCGGCGCGTTGATCGCCAAGGGCAACAATCCGGACAAGCTCGGTCACGAGCAACTCGCCGCCGAGCTGACCAATCACCTGATCCCGGGCGCCGTGCTCACCCCCGGCGTGGTCGCCACCATTCCCGAGCTGCAATCCGCCGGCTACCACTACATCAAGTAGTCGCTGCGCGCTGCCGGCCCGCGTCTCAGGGGCGCCAGCCGCCGAGCCACGCCGCGGCGAGCGCCAGCGCGATCGCCAGCGCCAGCCCCACCAGGCGGCGCAGCTGCTTGAGCTGCGAGCGTAGTTCCTCGAGTTCGCCCGGAGCGGGCGCCGGTGCGGCGGCAGGCCCGGCGCGCGCGACCGGCGCGGGCTCGTCGCGCGGCGGCGAGACGGCGTCGCCCTGCCCGGCCTCCCGGCGCTTGCGAATGTCCTCGAGCAGGCCCGGCAGCACGTTGTCCACGTTGGCCTGCGGCGGCGGCAGCTTGCCTGGCATGCAACATCCTCCCCGCGCGCCCATGCGGCGCGACGGGGAGGATTGTAGGAAGCCGCCGCGGCCCGCGTCAGTGCGCGCCCTTGAGCTGCGCGATGTAGTCCGCGATCACCGCCACCTGGTCCTCGGGAATGGGCGCCTTGAACGCGCCCCTCATCTTGTTCACTTCCACCAGCCAGGCCGCCTTGTTCAGCGTAGGCTGGGTCTCCACCATGCCGTAGGAATGGCACATGAGGCAATAGGCGTTCGCGGCCTTCGCTCCGGCGCTGTCGCCCGGAAACACGCGGTTGCTGACCGGCAGCTCGATGCTCTTGCGCAGGGGCGCGGGCATGGGCGCGGACTCCGCCGCCCGCGCCGCGGCGCACAGCCCCAGGCCGAGCAGCACGGCGCCCAGCAGGCGTGACGATTGCTTGTGGTTCATGGCTCGGCTCCCCTCAGGCGGCGGTGACGGTGACGGACTCGACCACGTTGCGCATGAAGCCGCCCGGGTTCCAGTTCGGCGTCATCGGCTGCCGCAGGCCGTCCGTGTTCGTGCAGCGCACCATCAGGGTGTGTTGGCCGCGCGCCAGTTGCAGCTGCGTGCTCCACTGCCGGAAGCTGTAGCGTCCGTAGTCGTGCCCCAGCCGGGCCGGGCGCCAGCTGCGCCCGCCGTCGCCGGACAGCTGCACCGCGCGCACGCCGGCGGCGCCGCCGAAGGCGATGCCGCGCACAGCCAGCGCGCGCCCTGCGGGCACCTTGGCGGCGTCGGCCAGGTTGGTGAAAAAGGAGCGCGGCACCATGCGGTTGATGGGCACGAACTTCACCCCCTTCTGGCCCGGAGTCATGTTGGCCTGAGGCCAGTTGTCGGGGATGGTGTAGGCCGGGTGCATCCAGAAATTGGTGTCCTCGTGGTCCAGCACGCGGATGTGCTGCAGCGCCTTGGTCCAGTAGGTGGCGTACCAGCCCGGCACCACCAGCCGGAAGGGAAAACCATTGAGCAGCGGCAGCGACTGCCCGTTCATCTGCCATGCGATCATCACCTCGCCGTCGCGGGCGTGATCCACCGACAGCGACTTCTTCAGGTTCGGCGCGGTCGGCACCACCGGCCGGTCCGCCCCCTCGAACTGCACCTGCACCGCACCCGGCTTGACCCCGGCGGCGTCCAGCACGTCGCGCAGGCGCACGCCGACCCAGCGCGCATTGCCCATCGCACCGTTGCCCCACTCACCACCCGGCACACGCGGCTCGAAAAAGCCCCTGGAATTGCCCGAGCACTGGTTCACCGCGGCCAGCTCGACGTGCTGGAATCCGTGCATCAGCTCGGCCAGCGTGAAGCGCACCTGGTTGTTCACGTGACCGCTGACGGTCACCGTGTGCGTGGCCGCGTCCACGGTCGTGGGTACACCGGCCCAGTGCCAGCGCACGTAGAACTGGTCCACCGGAGTGAATACCCCCTTGTCGTAGACCGAGAAGGGCGTCTCCAGCAGCGGCGGACGCGTGCGCTGCAGCACCATTTCCCCCTTGCCGGGGAACTCGGTGGTCAGCCGCCGCTCGTCAGGCCCGCCCGGCAGCGGCAGGCGGATGCTGGCCGCGGCGAAGGCCGAGGGCGCCAGCACGGAGCCTATGCCCAGTGCGCTGGCCCGCAGCATGTCTCGGCGCGCAGCCGACTCGAAGGTCTTGTTCCTTGTGCCCATGACTCCTCTCCTCCCTGGTCGAGCTTGGCTCGGATGACCGGTGGATACTGATACATCCACCAGGATTCGTCGTTGTGGAGCGAGTATCGGAGGGGCGCGTCACATTGATAAACGATTTTTTTCGATTTGTATCAACGAGTTCCTTCATGTCGGTTCAAACCCGCAGGACGCGGCGGGACGGGGGCCTGCTAGCCGCCGAAGAAACCGGGCAGGATCCTGTGGGCGGAGCTCGGCGGGTTGTCGGCCAGCAGATGGGGATCGGTGGTGACGATGATCAGCCCGTCCATCGGCGTGCCGTAGCCGCCCACCGTGGGGCGCTTCTTGGGCAGCGTGACGCCGCCGGGCTCCTTGGCCAGTTCCGCGTGCACCGAGCAGTAGTAGTACTCCAGGCCCGCATGCCGGAAACGCACGGTGTAGGTATGCACCGGATGACCCGGTCCCGGCGTGCCGGCCACGACGCCGTCGAAGGTCTTGCTGGTGGCGCCGGTGGACGGGTTGTAGCCGACGATGGTGTGGGCTCCGGTGTCCTCGTCCACGAACACCACGGGCTGGCCCGGACGCACCGCGACGACGTTTTCCAGGAATTCGTTGGCCCCGTTCATGTGCACGTACACCGGCGGCGCGGGCTTCGCCCACGCGCCGGCCGCGCCGCTCAGGAACAGGGTCGCGGCCGCGCACGCGCGCAGCCAGCCGAGAGGGCGGGAAGGGTGAACAAGGTCGTGCGGCATCGCTTCGCTCCGGATACGCCAGTCATCTGACGGGTATACGGTAGGGGCCGCCGCCGGGGGCGTCAACGAAGGGTCACAACCATTTACCCCTGCTACGAATGCGGCACATCACCGCCCGCGCTGCATCAGGGTATCGCGCCGAGCTCATCGCACCAGATGGCCGTGAAACCCTCGATCACGTGGTGACGGATGCGCGGCCGCGCGGTGGCTCCTGCCTGGAAATGCTCGTCCAGCAGGCGCGCGAGTTCGGACTCCTGCAACCCGCGATCGGCCAGGAAACCGTGCACCGTCTCGCGCGCATGGTCCAGGCCGCCCCGCCCGTCCACTTCGGCCGAGCCCAACTGCATGTCCCACATCAGGTAGGTGGCCAGCGCGCCCAGCGCCGTGCGCGGACGAAGCGGATCGATGTCGAATCGAAAGCCGCGGTACCAGGGCTCGATCTGCTCGATGGGCATGGGACGCGCGATGCCGTAGCCCTGCCCCTGGTCGGCCCCCAGGATGGCCGCGCTCTCGATGAGCCCGCGGTGCTCCAGGCCCTCCACGGTCAGGCGCATGCCGAAGGCGTGCACCAGGCGCGTCAGATAGAACATGAACTCGAGCGCGCGCTGCGGGCGCTGGGTGGCGCCGCGCACCAGGCCCTGATCCATTTTCACGTCGTCGAAGGCGTACTGGTCCAGGCGCAGCAGCGAACTGTGGCCCGAACCCAGGTCGTCCTCCGCCAGGCGCACGCCCGCGTCGCGCAGGCGTTGCAGGAAGGCGTTGCGCCGCTCGTCGTTGCCCGGGCCTTCGGGGCTTTCGAGCACCTCCAGCTCCAGGCAGGTCCCGCGCGGCCTGCAACGCTCCAGCGCCTGCAGGATCGCGCGCTCGCAGCGCGGATCCCCGATGCCCTCGGCGGGAAAGTTCAGCGCCACCGCGACGCGCAGGCCCTGGTCCAGCAGCCGAGCGGCATCGGCACAGGCGCGATCCAGCCCTTGCTGCAGCAAGGTGAACAATTCCTCGCTGCCGCAGGCCGGAAGAAATCGATCGGGGCTCACGAGGCGCCCGTCGTCGTCGAGCAGGCGCGCCAGCGCCTCCACCTTCACCAGCTCGCCGCTGCGCAGGTCGACGATGGGCTGGTACAGAAAGCGCACCCGTCCATCGGCGATCCAGCGCCGGTAGACCTGGCGGCGCGGCAAGGGCACCACCGGCGTGGTGTTCAGGCGCTGCACCGCGTGGCTCAGCGCCTTCTGCACATGGTTGAGAAAATTGCCCATGCGCAGGGTCGAGAAGTAACGCGGCCATGCGCTGTACAGGCTGAGCAGCGCGATGCTCTGGCCCGAATCGTCGAGCAACGGCACCGCGGCGCTGGAGCGGAAACCCAGCTCGGCCCCCAGCGCCTGCCAGGGCCGGTTGCGCGACTCGATGGCCCAGGCCTCGGAGATGATCACCTGCGCGTTGCGCCAGGCACGCCCGCCAGGACCCTGCCCCTCCTCGCGCGCCGGATCGATGCTGATGCGGGGCACCAGGCCCGACATGATGGCCTCATGGTAGCGGTGCCCCGCGGCCCCCTGGGAGGCCTCGATCTGCAGATCCCCCTGGCCGTCACAACGCGCGAAAAAGGCCGACACGTCGCCGTCCAGGCCGCCGATCACAGCCATGACTCCCCGCACCAGATCGGAGAAATTGCCCGTGCCCTGGATCAGTTCGTCGATTTGCGAGACCGCCAGCGCCAGTTCCAGGTCGATGCGCCGGTAGCTCGTCGCCTGCGCCTGCAGGTCCACGAAAATGCGTCGCTGGATCACGCGCGTGATCGTCTCGCGCGATGCGGCGGGAACCAGGGCCAGGATCTCCTCCTGGACCTCCTGCTGATAGGCCCCGTACGCCTCGATGAGCAAGGTCAGGTCCACGCCTACCAGCGCATGCGCCCGCCCCGCGCGCTGCGCCGCCGCCTGATGCTCCGCCAGGCTCAGCGAGGGCGAGAACAGCCGGTGCAGGTGCTCGACCTGCCGCGTCTTCAGGCGCTCGAACTCGGCCGGCAACAACGCCTGCAGCACCTGGGCGCCCTCGGAAGTGCGCCCGAGGGATTCGTAGAAGCGCTCGGTGAAGCGCTGCGCGCTCCACGCCACCGCCTGCTGCACCGACAGCAGGCTGCTCTCCACGGCCGCACCGTACACCCGTTCGTCCGCCACTCCGAG
>JAKBNS010000061.1 GCA_021830925.1 Pseudomonadota bacterium
GACGCACCCCCCAGACGCGCCACGCTGACGCGTCGACCCGCCGCCCCCGGATTCAAACGCAGCGCAGCGCTCAGCAAGAAATCCCCGGCGGTGCTCCAATGTTGCATTGCAGCGCGGAACCGTCCGCGCGCCCGTTCAAGGACAACAAGCACATGGACCTGCTGCAACTCAGCCAGTGGCGCTACGCCACCAAGAAAATGGACCCGGCCAGGAGCGTTCCCGCCGAGGTCGTCGCGCGCATCTGCGAAACCGCCCGTCTGGCGCCCAGCTCCAGCGGACTGCAGCCCTACGAGATCCTGCTGATCAGCGACCCGGAACTGCGTCGACGCATCCGCGCCGCGGCCAACGACCAGAGCCAGGTCACCGACGGCTCGCACCTGCTGGTGTTCGCCGCCTGGGACACCTACACCCCGGAGCGCATCAATCAGATGTTCGACCAGACCAATGCCGACCGGGGCGTGACCATCCCCGGCTGGGAGGACTATCGCCAGCGCCTGCTCGCCGCCTATCCGCAGCGCAGCGCCGAGGTGAATTTCGAGCATGCCGCGCGCCAGGCCTACATCGGCCTGGGCTTCGCCCTGCTGGCGGCCGCCAACGAAGGTGTCGACAGCACGCCCATGGAAGGCTTCGACCCCGCGGCGGTGGACGAGATCCTGGGCCTGCGCGCCAAGGGCCTGCGCAGCGTGCTCCTGTTGCCGCTGGGCTACCGCGACGCCGAAGGCGACTGGCTGGTCAAGCTCAACAAGTCGCGCCGCCCGATGCGCGAGTTCGTCACCGAGATCGCCTGAAGGCGCTGGCGCATCAGGATTCCTCGAGAATCCAGCGCGCCGCCTTTTCCGCGATCATCAGGGTCGGGCTGTTGGTGTTGCCGCTGGTGATCAGCGGCATCACCCCGGCATCCACCACGCGCAGCCCGCGCACCCCGATCACCCGCAGGTGCGGATCGACCACCGCCTGCGGGTCGTCCTCCCGCCCCATGCGGGTGGTTCCCACCGGGTGGAAGATGGTGCTGGCGATGTCGCCGGCGGCGCGCGCCAGTTGTTCGTCGCTGTCGTACTGCGGCCCCGGCTTGAGTTCGCGCGGGTGGTAGGCGGCCAGCGCCGGCTGCTGCACGATGCGCCGGGTCACCCGCAGGGAGTCGGCCGCCACCTTGCGATCCTCCTCGGTGCTCAGGTAGTTCGGGTCGATGGCCGGCGCCTCGCGGTGGTCCGCGCTGCGGATGCGCACGCTGCCGCGGCTGGTCGGGTTGAGATTGCACACGCTGGCCGTGAAGGCCGGGAAGGCATCCAGCGGCTGGCCGAAAGCCGGCAGCGACAAGGGCTGCACGTGGTACTGGATGTTCGGGTACGGGCGCAGCGGATCGCTGCGCGTGAAGGCTCCCAGCTGCGACGGAGCCATGCTCATCGGACCGCTGCGGGTCAGCGCGTACTCCAGCGCGATGCGGGCCTTGCCCCACAGGCTCGAAGCCAGGGTGTTCAGGGTCAAAGCCCCGTCGATGCCGTAGACCGAGCGGATCTGCAGGTGGTCCTGCAGGTTGGCGCCGACACCCGGAGCGTCGCGCAGCACCTCGATGCCGTGGCTGTGCAACAGATCGCCCGGGCCGATGCCCGAGAGCTGCAGCAACTGCACCGAGCCGATCGAGCCGGCGCTCAGGATCAGCTCGCGCGCGGCGCGCAGCTGCACGCGTTCGCCGTTGCGCAGCACCGTGCAGCCCTCGCAGCGCAGTCCGCCCGCGGCGTCGCGCACGATGCGCAGGCGTTGCACCTGCGCATGGGTCCAGACCTGCAGGTTGGCGCGCTGGCGCACCGGCCGCAGGAAGGCCTTCGAGGCATTCCAGCGCCAGCCGCGGCGCTGGTTGACCTCGAAATACCCCACGCCCTCGTTGTCGCCGCGGTTGAAGTCCTCGCTGGCCGGCACGCCGGCCTCGCGCGCGGCCCGCGCGAAGGCTTCCAGGATGTCCCAGCGCAGGCGCTGGCGTTCCACCCGCCATTCCCCGCCGCCGCCGTGCCAGCGCGCGCTCTCGCGCAGCGCGGGCGCCGCCGCGCCGCCCTCGCCGGCCACGAAACCCGCCGTCGCCCCGATGGCCGCAGGCAGTGCCGCCGGCATGGCCGCCGGCAGCGCCTGGCGCTGCCCGCGCGCATCCAGGCTGTGGTGGCTTTCATGGGCCATGAAATCCGGCAGCGACGCCTCCCAGCTCCAGGCGCTCTCGCCGGTGATCCGCGCCCAGGCGTCGTAATCGCGCGCCTGGCCGCGCATGTAGATCATGCCGTTGATGCTCGAGCACCCACCCAGGGTGCGCCCGCGCGGATACAGCAACTGCCGCCCGTTCAGCCCCGCGCAAGGCTCGGTCCGGTAGCGCCAGTCGGTGCGCGGGTTGTCGATGCAGTACAGGTAGCCCACCGGAATATGGATCCAGTGATAGTTGTCGCGCCCGCCGGCTTCCAGCAGCAGCACCCGATTCCTAGGGTCCGCACTCAACCGATTCGCCAGCAACGACCCCGCCGTCCCCGCCCCGACCACCACGTAGTCGAACTCCACCTCACCCGCCATGACCCACCTCCCGCCTCACTTCACGCAGAGTGC
>JAKBNS010000240.1 GCA_021830925.1 Pseudomonadota bacterium
CCGCGCGCAGTGGCACCCTCGCGATCGTCCTGCTCGCGCTTTGCGCCTTTGCCGGCGCGGCGGAGCGCGCTCCATTGCCCGGCGCCTCCGGCCCGCCACAGGTAGAAATCGGCAAGGTCAATGTCTTTGGCATCGACGAGCTTCCGCCAGCCATGCGAGAGGAGGCGCGCCAAGCGATGCGTCTCGCCGCCCAACGCGACCTTGGTGGATTCCACTTTGATGAGGTGGACGAGGACGACTGGCAGTGGCCCGAGCCGGCGGAAGCGCTCTACCCGACCTTCAGCAGCATGAACCAGGGGCGTGTATTGATCCACCCCAGAGACCTTACCGAAACAGGGCTTTCGGCGTTTCGCTTTCTCGGACTGAGAGACAACACGGCCCGCCCGGGCGAACCCGTGCTGACGATCGGCCGCGACTTCGAACGCCCTGACGGGGTCGTCATCGAACTTGGGGAAAACGAACTCGACGATCGCGGCGCGGCCGTGATGGTGCGCGAACTCATCCACGACTGGGTCGGCCCCTGGCCGGCCGTGTTCAGCGTGCAGCGCGCACCCTCGGGGCGGGTGCGCTCCGTACTTGACTGGGCCGACAACGGCACCGACTTCACCTTGATGGTTCTGGACGACGTACGCCGCCCGAGGGCTTCGACGGTCTACGACAAGGCGTGGATGTTCGACCTCGCGCGCCAGATCGAGGCCGCACCCCGTGCCGGGCCCGGCGAGGACAAGCACTGAGATCCCTCGCCCGCGCGGGCCGCTCACTCCCCGAAGGTCGCGCGATGCGCCTCGGCCAGCAACTCGTCCAGGTGCCGTCCGGCCTGCCAGGCCGCCAGGTGCTCCGGGCGCGCGACGCCGGGCCGCACATCGGGGCACGGGCTCGGCGTGCCCAGCACCGTGTGCAAGGGAATCAGCTCGGCGTGGATCGGCAGTCGGGCGTCCTCGGGATCGTCGTCGACGCCCTTGGCCCGCTGTTTCGCCGACGCGCGCTCGATGTCCATCGCCACCACGCTCGTGGCCTTCAGCTCGCCGGGCGTGGTCTCGCGCAGGCCGGCCGAGCGCCCGGGAAAGAACCGCTCCACCATCATGGTCAGCGCGCGCCGTCGTTCCTGCTCGTCGGTCACCAGCGCGGCATGCCCGAAGGCCATCACCGAACGATAGTTGGCCGAGTGGTGAAATCCGCTGCGCGCCAGCACCAGGCCGTCCAGGTGGGTGACCGTGACGCACACCGGCACGCCGGCGGACTGCTGGCGCAGCATGCGGCTGGCGCTCGATCCGTGCCAGTACAGGCGCGTGCCCTCGCGCCAGAACAGCGTGGGCGTGGCATAGGGCTGGCCGTCGATCACATAGGCCACGTGGGCCAGCGCCGCCGCGTCCAGGATGGCATGCACCCGGGCATGGTCGTAGGAGGCGCGCTCGTGCATGCGCTTGACGCGGTTGACGGCATCGACGGGATAGCTGGGATGGTCCACGGACGGCTGGGGCGAGTTCAACGAAGCAGGGCGATGGTAACCAGCGCCGAAGCGTCCTCGGTGGCCACCAGCCCGTGCACGCACTCGCCCGGCAGGTACATCAGCTGCCCGGCGCGCAGCGGGTGGCTGCGGCCGTCGGCGCTGACGTCCAGCGCGCCGTCGAGGCAGTGAATGGTGATGTCGCCGGAGACCTTGTGCGGCGCCATCTGCTCGCCGGCGCGCAGTACGAGACGCACGACTTCCAGGTCCCGTGCCTTGAACAGGGCCTTGCTGCGCTCACCCTGCATGCCCCGCCCGAGCGGCCCCACGTCGACGGCCTGGGCGGGACTTGCGTGATCGATGGCCATGACGATCTCCTTGCATGCGGCGTGCGCACGCGCGCGACGCCGAGTCAGACGCCAGCTTCGCGCGCCTGGGCGTCGGCGTGGTAGCTGGAGCGCACCATCGGGCCGACCGCGGCATGGCTGAAGCCCAGCGCCTGGGCCTCGCGCTCCAGCGCGGCGAAACCGTCCGGATCGACATAGCGCAGCACCGGCAGGTGGTGGTTGCTGGGTGCCAGGTACTGGCCGACCGTGAGCATGTCCACCTGGTGCTCGCGCAGGTCGCGCATCACCTGCACGATCTCCTCGTCGGTCTCGCCCAGGCCCACCATCAGGCCGCTCTTGGTCGGCACCTGCGGATGCGCCTGCTTGAACTGCTGCAGCAGCTTGAGCGAATGCGCGTAGTCGGCCCCCGGGCGGGCCTGGCGGTACAGGCGCGGCACGGTTTCCAGGTTGTGGTTCATCACGTCGGGCGGGGCCGCGGCGAACACTTCCAGCGCGCGCTCCAGGCGCCCGCGGAAATCCGGCACCAGCACCTCGATCTGCGTGGCCGGCGAGCGCTCGCGGATGGCCTGGATGCACTCCACGAAATGCTGGGCGCCGCCATCGCGCAGGTCGTCGCGGTCGACGCTGGTGACCACCACGTAGCGCAGGCGCAGCCGGGCGATGGTGTCGGCCAGGCGCTGGGGCTCCTGCGCATCCAGCGGATCGGGGCGGCCGTGGCCGACGTCGCAGAAGGGACAGCGCCGGGTGCACTTGTCCCCCATGATCATGAAGGTGGCGGTGCCGTGGCCGAAGCACTCGCCGATGTTCGGGCAACTGGCCTCCTCGCACACGGTGACCAGCGACTGCTCGCGCAGGATGCCCTTGATCTCGTTGAAGCGCGACGACGCGGGTGGCGCCTTCACGCGGATCCACTGGGGCTTCTTCAGCGCGGGCGCGTCGGCGACGATCTTGATGGGAATGCGCGCGGTCTTGGATTCGCCTTTCTGCTTCTGGCGCGGATCGATGGCTTGGCTCATGAGCTTCGGAGTTGGGAATGGCCGCCCGGGCCCGCGCCCTGCGCGAGCTCCAGGTCCTCGGCCAGCATCGCCAGTTCGGTGGCGAAACACATCGCCACCGCATCGGGCAGCGCATGCACGCCCAGCGTGGCCAGGTCGACGCTTTCCAGGCCACGGTAGCCGCAGGGGTTGATGCCGGCGAAGGGGCGCAGGTCCATGTCGACGTTGATGGACACGCCGTGGTAGGTGCAGCCGTTGCGCACCTTCAGGCCCAGTGCCGAGATCTTGGCGCCGGCGCGCGCATGGGGGGCACCGACGTACACGCCGGGTGCGCTGGGACGGCGCAGCCCGACCACGCCGTGGCGCGCCAGGGTGCGGATCACCGCTTCCTCCAGACGCTGCACGGTCTCGCGCACCATCCAGCGTCGGCGCCGCAGGTCGAACAGGCAATACACCACCGCCTGGCCCGGGCCGTGGTAGCTGACCTGGCCGCCGCGGTCGGTGGGCACCACGGGGATGGGGCCGGGATCGAGCACGTGGGAGGGGTCGGCGGCCTGGCCGAGGGTGTACACGGGCAGGTGCTCGAGCAGCCAGATCTCGTCCGGCGTGTCCGGGCCGCGCGCATCGGTGAAGGCGCGCATGGCGCGCCAAGTGGGCAGGTAGGACTGCAGTCCCAGGCTGCGCAGCACGAATCCGCCGGGCAGGGTCTGCGCCGGCTGCGCCAGCGCGCGCCGCAGGGCCTGCTCGTCCGCGTGGGTGGCACAGGGCCCGGTACCGCGCGCGGCGAACGCGCCCGGCGATGCGGATGCCGGGCCCGGCGCGTCGGCCAGGCTAGCCTTGCCGTCGACCAACGGGGATCCCGGATGGAAGGAAGCGACCATGTCCTCCATCCTACCGCGAGAATTCGGGTTTCCCCGGATTTCCGGCATGAACCGTGTTGCCAGTGTGCGTATCGGGCGCGCTAAGGGTGTTCATCGCCGCGGGTTCCTGGAGCACGCCGCGGGATGTCGCGATCAGGCCTGTCGCTGCAACAGGCGGCCGATCATCGCGTGCAGCTCGTCCATGTTCGGCGGACCGACATATTGCTTGACGATGCGCCCGGAACGGTCGATGAGAAAGCTGGTCGGGGTCAGGCGCACGTTGCCGAAGGCCTTGGCCACATCGCCCGAACGATCCATCGCCACCGGGAAAGGCAGCTTGCCCACCGGCCCGGAGCGGGTGAAGTTCTCGACGTACTGCGGGTTGTCGTAGTCCATGGACACCGCGACCAGGTCGAAGCCCCTGGGCGCGAAGGCGTCGTAGGTGCGCACCATGTTGCGCATGTCGCCCACGCAGGTGGTGCAACTGGTGGCCCAGAACTCGACCAGCACGACCTTGCCGCGCAGGTCCCGCGAACTCAGCGTGTCGCCGCCGACCAGGTGGTAGTCGACGCTGGGGGCCTTGGGATCGCGCCCGAAAGCGTTCCAGGCCAGCACCCCGGCCGCCACGACCAGCACGGTCGCGGCGATCGCGCCCCACAGACTCTTGTTCGATGCTCGCATCGCAAACCCCTTGCCATCGCGCTGGATACCGCGCCTGCCGGCGCCGCGGGCGACGCGTCGCGGAACCACTTCCCGCGCATGCTCGCACCCGGACTCGCCGAGACCGAGCATTTTACGCCGTGGCGCGGGCGAGCGGGCACCGTGGGCATGCGACGTCCGGGGACGACGGGCGAGGCGGCGATGGGACCGCGCGCGGCTCGGGGCCGCGCGCCACGCATCCGAATTACTTCAGGTGCGCGTTGATCAGCTTGGTCATCTCGAACATGGTGACCTGCGGCTTGCCGAACACGGCGCGCAGCTTGTCGTCCGCGTTGATCATGCGCTTGTTGGCGGCATCCTGCAGATTGGCCGCCTTGATGTGCTCCCACACCTTCTTCACCACCTCCGTACGGGGCAGCGGAGCCGCGCCGACCACTGCCGCGAGTTGCGGGCTGGGCGTCAGCGGCTTCATGAACGCCGCGTTCGGCGTCCGGGCGGGTTTGGCTGCGGCCTTTTTCGCGGGGGCCGGTTTTGCAGTTGCCATGTCTTGTACTCCGTGAGATGCCTGAGGTGGTCGCCGCCTGCGGACCGGAACGGGGTCCGGGTGCGCGCGGCGGCCCTGCTCGGCGCCCGCCCGCGAACATTCGGCCGGACGGGCCCCGTGCGCGCATCTTATAGCCCCTCGGGCGCCAGGCAAGTGCGCACGCCCCTGGGGGCAGCGGCGGCTGCTGTCGAACGCGGCAGCGTCGAGGGTGCCTTGCGCGATGCTCATGCCGGCCTCATGCGGTCCAAGCGCACCGGCGCGGGCTGGCGCTCGCCCGGCCTGTGCGCGCTGCCCGCGCCCCGCGTCGATGCCTGCGTGGCCGCGCGCAACAGCTGCGCCAGGCGCGCCACGCAAGGCTCGACGGCCCCTGGGGACAGCGCGGCGAAGCCCAGGCGCAGCGCGTTGCGCACGGGCGCCGCCGCCTGCGGATCGTCGGCGAAGCGGCATTGGCAGCATTCGCCGAAACTCGCGCAGCCGCCCGCGCCGGCGTCGAAGGCCTGTCCGGGCAGCACGGGCAGGCCTTCGCGCATCGCCGGCTCGATCACCTGGGCAGCGTCCAGCGGGCACGGCAGGTTCAGCCAGAGATGGGCGCCGCCCTGCGGGCGGGTCCACGCGACGCCTTCGGGCATGTGGCGCCGCAATGCGCGAAGTACCGCGTCGCGGCGCTCGCGATAGCGCTGGCGCATCGCAGGCAGATGGCGCTCCAGGCAGCCGTCGCGCAGCATTTCGAGCAGAACCCACTGGCTCAAGCTACCGGGTTGCCGCTCGGCGGCGCCGCGCGCCTGCGCCAGCGTGGCGACCAGCCGCGGGTGCCCTGCCACCCAGCCCAGACGCAGGCCGGGCAGACCGAGGGTGGAAAAGCTGCCCACGACCACGCCGTATTCCACGCCGCGCGCCAGCAGCCCCGGCGCGGGCGGCGCGTCGAACCAGAGGTCGCCGTAGGCCTGGTCCTCCACCAGCCAGCATGTCGAGCCGGCGAGCTGGCGCGTCAGCTCCCGCGCGCGCGCTTCGGAGAATGCGCACCCGGTGGGATCGGCGCAGCGCGGCTGCAGGTAGGCCATGCGCGCACCCGGCAGCGCGTTCGCGAAGGCCTCGGGATCGGGACCCTGCTCGTCGCAGCGCAAACCCACCAGGCGCGGCCCGTAGGCGCGCAGCGCGCGCAGAGCCCCCAGGCTGGTCGGGCGCTGCACGAGCAGGGGGCTGGCGGAATCCAGCAGAACCTTGCCCAGCAGGTCGAGGGCGTGACGGGAGCCGGAACTGATCAGCACCTGCGACGGCTGCAGGCGCAGGCCCTGGGTGGCCAGATGCCCGCAGACCCATTCGCGCAGGGGCTCGATGCCTTCGGCGGGGCCGTACTGCAGAGCCTCCCGCGCGCGGCGCGCCAGCACGCGGCGCATGGCGCGCGACGCGGCCTCGACGGGAAAGACGTCGGCGTCGCAGGCCTCGGCGGGCCACGCCGCGGATTCCCGAGCGTCGCCGGCTTCGAGCAGTGCCACGCGCCGCGCCATGGGGGGAAGGTTGGTGGACTCGAACATGCGGAACCTCCTGCTGACCGTGCCCCGGTGGAATGCGCGGAGTACCCGGGCGCTCCATGAGGTCACAAATTGACGCACCTTCAGCCTAGGTGGACACTGCGCGCCCGACCAATACACGTGCCCACGGTTCGCCCTTTGCTGTTTGGGTCGTTTCACCATGTCACATTCCCGGCAGCGCGCCGCCTTGCCCCAAGCCCTGCATCTGCAACTCGCCCAGCGGCTGCGCGAGCAGATCCTCCTTCACTGCATTCCGCCGGGGACTCGGCTGGCCTCGGTGCGCGCCTGCGCGAAGGAGCAAGGCGTGAACCCGCAGACCGTCGTGGCCGCCTACGACCTGCTGCAGGCGCAGGGCCTGGTGGAGGCGCGCGCGCGCCAGGGGTTCTTCGTGCGCGGCGCGGCGCACGCGGTGCGCCGCGCGCTCGACGCGAATGCCCCCTGCGGCCCACGCCTTCCCCCACCCACCGACGCGACGGCGCTGCTGCGCGCGGTACTGGGCCACGCCGACCAAGTGGGCGAGGCGGGCGGGACGAACAGGTCGGGGGCGGCGCGCGCGATGCCCGGCTGCGGAAGCCTGCCCGCGCAATGGCTGCAGGCCCCGCCGCTGGCGCGTGCGTTGCGCCGTCTTCTGCGCGAATGCGACGGAGCGCGCACGGCCCAGGCCTACGCCTGCGTCGAGGGCGATCCGCGCCTGCGTGAGCAACTGGCACGCCTGCTCGCCGAACGGGAGGTGCCGGCGCCGCCGTCGAGCCTGCTGTTGTGCAACGGCTCGACGCAGGCGCTGGATCTGCTCGCACGCGCCTTGCTGCGCCCGGGCGACGCGGTGATGGTGGAACAGCCAGGCCCCCCGCTGGCCATCGCGCAACTGGCGCGCCACGGGCTGCGCCTGCTGCCCGTTCCGCGCACGGCGCAGGGCCCCGATCTGCAGCGCGTGCAACATTGGGCGCGCAACTGCCGACCGCGCCTTATGCTGGTTTCCTCGCGCCTGCACAACCCCACCGGAGGCGACATGTCCACCGGCTGTGCGCATCGCCTGCTGGAACTGGCACGCGAGTACGATTTCCTGATCGCCGAGGACGACGTCCACGCGCCGCTGTCCGATGGGGGCCCGCCGCTGCTGTCGGCGATGGACGGCTTGCGCCGCACCCTGTTGTTCGGCGGCTTCTCGCAGGTGCTGGCGCCCGGCTGGCGCGTGGGTTTCATCGCCGCGCCCGGTTCGCTGCTCGAACGCCTGCGCGAGTCCAAGCTGCTGGCCGGCCTGGCCTCCCCCGCACTCACGGAGCGCGCGCTCGCACTGCTGTTCGAGCGCGGCGCGGTGCCGCGGCAGGCGGCCGCATTGCGCGAGCGCCTGGCGCGCGCGCGCAGGCAGGCCGTGCACACGGCGCGCCAGCACGGCTGCCGTTTCGAGACTCCGCCGCGCGGGTTGTTCGGCTGGGTCGACACGGGCGTCGATACCGAGCGCCTCGCGCTGCGCCTGCACGAGCGCGGCTACCTGATCGCGCCCGGCCGCTTGTTCGACCCGGAGGCGCGCGCCAGCACCCGCATGCGCCTGAATTTCGCCCACGCACAGGACCCGGCCTTCTGGTTCGAGTACGCGCGCGCCCTGCGCGCCTGCGCGGTCTGAGGCGCGATTGCGCGGGGTCAACACCTTCGCGGCCCCGCTTGCCTAGGCTGGCATGGCGACCGGCGCGATCCCCGCGCGGGCCATCAAGCCAGGAGAAATTCGATGCAATCGGCGTGGACCAGCCTGCTCACCACCGACTACGGGTGGATGACCGTGGCCGTATTCGTCTTCATGCTCGGCATGGGCGTGTTCTTCGTGCTGTTCTTCCGGCGCAGGATCCGCGACGAGGAAGCGGGCACGCGCGGCAACGGGGGCGACCCGATGAAGCAGCGCCGCCCCGGATGAGCCCAAAACGGACGCGGCGCCCCGAGGGGCGCCGCGATACCTTGGAACGCGACCGGGATGCGCCGCGGGACCAGCCTCAGGCCGCCGAAGCCGCCCGGGCTGGTTCCTGCGCCACCCAGCGCTCGCCCATGACGGAGCCGAGGTAGTCCACCAGCAGGGGATGCTGCTGCATCGGGACGTCGGGCTCGACCTCGTAGATGGCGATGCCGTACTCGCCGTGACGGCGCGCGTACTCGCTGCGCGCCAGGCTTCGCACGGCCTGCAGGCTTCCCACCGCGACCACGTAGCTGTGGCGCTCGGGTTCCCCATGCTCGAAGGCCTGGGCCAGATAGAGGTCTCGCACCGCGTTCATGTCGATCTCCAGGGTCCGGACAGGACGAATGGCCGCGGGCCGGGGCCCGCGGCCTGCCTCAGATGGCCGTCCAGACGTAGACGTACAGACTATTGTTCGAACTGGCATCCTGCGAGGAACCGGCGAACTTGTTGTACGTGGTGTACTGCACGCCAAGCCGCAGGTTCTTCTCCGGATCCACCCAGCTCTTGCCGAAGGGGTTCCAGTCGAACTCCCAGGTCACGCCGGAAGTCTGCGCGCTGGAACTGGGGTTGTAAAGGTACGGATCGGTGCTGCCCGTGGTGTTGAAGAACTGGATCGTGGCGCCGTAGGTGTTCTGATACCAGTAGGCCGCGTTCACGTTCATCGCATTGAGCGTGTCCTCGGCGTTCGACGTCGCCCCCGTCAGGTAGCTCTGGGTGAACTGCTGGCGTTCGTGGATGTACAGGCCGTTGACCGACCAGATCCCGTTGTCGCCGAAGTACTGGTAGCTGCCGTCGAGGCCCATGTCGGTATAGGTCTCGTCGGGTCCGTTGCCCGTGATCGACGGATCGAGGTTGTCACTCGACTGGGCATTGGGATTCTGCGGATTCAGCTTGGTGCGCATGCCCAGCACGCCGAATTCATAGGTGCTGGCGCCGATCGAGTTCGAATAGTTGAAGCGCCAGTACGGGGCATAGCCGGTGACCACGCCGCCGCCCGCGGTCAGGTCCGCGTTGGCGCCGGCCCCGCCATCATTGAGGGGATCGGCCGGGCCGCCCGCGTGCAGCTGGTTGCCCCACCAGTTGGACATCTGGTGATACAGGCCGAGTTCGCCATACCAGTGGTTGTCGACCAGGGTGTAGAACGAGGCGCCGAGCACGTGCTGGCCCAGATCCTCGATCACCGGCGTCTGGCCGTAGCCGGCACCGAAGGGACTGGTCATGAAACCGAACTGCCAGGCCGGCACGGTATTCCACACGTCGGACACCGTCGGGTTGTTGTTCAGCGAGACGCCGAAGATGCCGCTGGTGGAGCCGAACTTGTAGTCAGTGGCGTAGCGCACGTCGGAGTTGTCCCAGGCGATGTTCTGCGAGCCGGGATCCGAATAGGTGGCCTGCGCCAACACGCCCACGTGGTCGCTCAGACGGCCCGCCAGGAAGATCGAGGCCTGTTGCAGCGCGGTGACGTTGTCGTTGGCGCTGAAACCGGCCGGCGGCGCGCTGTTGTCGCCGGTGGTGTGGGTGTAGGAGGCCACCAGCATGGCCGACAGCGGGATGTCGTGCTTGGCGCTGCCGCCCTTCAAGGTGTAGCCGCCGAGCTTGAAGGCGCGGCCGAAAGGCGTGAGCTGCGGGCCGAAGCCGCCGACGTGGCAGGCCACGCAGTCCTGCCCGGTCTGGCGCGCGAAGGCAGGCACCGCGTACGCCGGCGTCGACGCCAGGCCGACGAAGGCCAGTGCGCCAAGGCCTTGCAGCAGTCCGCGTGCGCGGGTCAGAGATGGAACACGCAGCCCCCGGCGCGAGGGCCGCTGGGATGCGATGGCGAGTCTTGTTGTCATGTTGGCCCCCTTTGGGTGCGAGCAGGGGAAACCCCCCTTGCAACCCATGCTAGGGACCTCTACCCGACCCTCCGCTTGACCAGCATCAAGAGACTCCGATGTGTCATGAACGGTTACAAGCCCGCCCAGCGCACGATCTCTCTGGCGGGCATCACGCCGCTGTGGCGCCGCACTTCCTGGCCGTTGCGAAAAAGCAGCAGAGTGGGAATGCTGCGGATGCGGTGCCGCACCGAGGCCTGCGGGTTGTCGTCCGAATTCACCTTGGCCAGCACCGCGCGCCCCTGCAGCATCTGCGCGGCCTGTTCGAACTGCGGCGCCATCATCCGGCAAGGGCCGCACCACGACGCCCAGAAGTCCACCAGCAGCGGAAGCTCGCTGCGC